>NZ_JBCPWN010000025.1:0-68948 GCF_039581415.1 Comamonas sp. F1-6 | reverse complement strand
TATTCCTCAATAGCTCAGTCGGTAGAGCGCCGGACTGTTAATCCGTAGGTCCCTGGTTCGAGCCCAGGTTGAGGAGCCATTCAAAAGCCTGTATGCATTCATACAGGCTTTTTCTTTTCTCCGCTCAGGCAGCTCTCACCACGCCCACCGAAGCACCCACGGGCGGCGCATCCACGGCGACGGCCTTGTGTGCAGAGTGAGGGACATAGGGATAGTGATGCGGCACCACGGGAATATGCTGCTCGCCCTGCTCCCAGGCTCGCAATTCATCTTCCAGTCGCGCAGCACGTTCGGCGTACATCTGAGCGGAGGACTGGTAGTACTCCGCCGCGATAGTGTGCTCCAGAACAGCCATGCGCGCCTCTTGCAGATAGGCACGCGTACGGCGGATATAGCGCGGTTCGGAACGTCCAAAACCGAAGATCTTGCCGAAAAACATGTCCAACCTCCTTTTCCGGTAACAACGCAAATCCGTCACGACTCCTCAACCGATGGAGCAATGTTGCCAGCGTAATGTCTCCGGTTCAAGACATCTGTCCCACAGCAAGAGTTCGCCTCGTAGGAGGGGCGCCCGCCACTTGCGGCCGCCCACCCAAAGCCGGCCCCAGGCAGGGCTTAAGACACTGCCATCCTGTCACAAAGCCCAACTCAAGAGTCAATCAGACACATGTCCGGGTATTTCCGGGAGCTCCTGCATCGCCCGGTGGGCAAGGACCTTCCCCTCGGATTGAAGATCTTCATGGCAGCCATGCTCCGGGGCCCAGCTCGATGCCTGCCCAAATAGCAACAGCAATGCCGAGTTGCCGCCAACCCTAGCCTGCCTATGCGCTGCGGCAGGCAAGAGCACCCGCCATCAGGACGGGATCGCCCCAGAGTTCAATGCTGCGCCCTCCGCCGCACAGACAAGCACAAGCTCGCGAGTCAGTTGCCCTGCAGGAAGTTCAGCACCCCTTCGGCCACATGAACACCAGAGGACATACAGGCCGTGAGCAGATAACCGCCCGTGGGGGCCTCCCAGTCCAGCATTTCTCCCGCACAGAAGACGCCGGGCAGAGCGGCACACATACTCCGCGCATCCAGAGCCTCCAGACGAACTCCGCCTGCAGTGCTGATGGCCTCATCGATGGGACGCGGCGCGATCACCGTCAAAGGCACCGCCTTGATCGTGGATGCCAGGCGCTTCATGTCCGCCATGCCATCCTTGCCGAGCACCTCATACAGCAAACCCGCCTTGATGCCATCAAGCCCCAGACGCCCTTTGAGATGACTGCTGAGACTGCGCGAGCCGCGCGGCCGCATCACCTCCTGCTGCACACGCTCCGCACTCCACTGCGGCAACAGATCCAGCTCGAAGCACGCAGCGCCCTGGCGGGCAATGCAGTCCCGCAACAGGGAGGAGACAGCATAGATCAGACTCCCCTCCACCCCGGTCTGCGTCGCAACAAATTCACCCTGACGCTCAAAGCCGGCACCTTGCTCGTCCGCAAACTTCAAAACCACCGACTTGAACGGCTGCCCGGCAAAGCGCTGAGCAAAGACCTCGCTCCAGCCGGCTTCACGCCCTTGCGGCCAGCCCACATCAAAGCCACAGTTGGCCGCCTGCAACGGGGCAATGCCCACCCCCCTGTCCTGCAGCAGCGAAACCCAAGCGCCGTCCGAGCCCAGACGCGCCCAGCTGCCGCCGCCCGTCGCCAGCACCAAAGCCTTGCAGCCAATCTTGACCCTGGCACTTTCTGTCTGAAGAACCGGCTTGCCATCCTCTGCCCAGCCGACCCAGCGGTGACGCATATGAAACTGCACGCCCTGCGACTTCATACGCACCAGCCAGGCACGCAGCAGCGGCGCTGCCTTCATATCCGCAGGGAACACTCTTCCGGATGTCCCCACAAAGGTATCAAAACCCAGCTCTTTGACCCAGGCCTGAAGCTCGCTCGCACCCCACTTTTCGAGCCAGGGAGTCAAATCTGCAGAGCGGCAGCCATAGCGAGTGACAAAGCTCGAAAACTCCTCGGAGTGCGTAAGATTGAGGCCGCCTTTGCCGGCCATGAGGAATTTGCGAGCCGCCGAGGCTTTCGCCTCGAACACTCTGACCGACAAGCCGGCCTTTGCCAATTGCTCGGCCGCCATCAAGCCTGCAGGCCCGGCACCGATCACTGCCACATCACAGACCCATTCGGAATCGGCCATCAAGGGCTCCGAGACACTCATACTTCTACCACCTCAATCTGCCGGCAGCCACCGGCCGCCAAAGGGTGCGCAGAATACCACCGACGGCATTTCTGCAATATTGCGAGCACTATTAGCGTGATAGCTGCAAACAACCAGCCACACACCGTGGCGGGAGATGAGTTTCTGTCACAATCAACTCACTAGGCGAATAGACCGCCTACCTTTTTGATTCAAGAAAATCCAGGACTACAAATGGCCAGCGAATTGATCAAGCACATCACGGATGCAAGCTTTGAGTCTGACGTACTGCAACCCGGCACGACCGTGCTGGTGGATTACTGGGCTGAATGGTGCGGCCCTTGCAAGATGATCGCCCCCATCTTGGACGATGTAGCCGAAGGCTACAAAGGCAAGGTGCAGATCGCCAAGATGAATGTGGACGAAAACCGTGAGATCCCAGCCAAGTTCGGCATTCGCGGCATTCCCACACTGATGTTGTTCAAGGACGGCCAGCTGGCCGCCACCAAGGTTGGCGCGCTGAACAAGACGCAACTGTCCGCCTTCCTCGACCAGCATATCTAATGCATTCAACAAACAGAGCTCCCAATGGAGCTCTGTTTGCTTCTGGGCACCCGCTGCCCACCCCCATTTGCATCTGCTACAGGCCCGGCACAGGCTGCAGATGACAAATCCTCGATAAATTGCTTGCAAGCTGCGCCAGTTTTCCTGTCATAATGTATGAACCGCCGGCCACCGCATGGGACCGCGCTGGATTTTCTTCAGGCAAGCCTGCCCACTTTCACAGTGTCTCGTTAGGCTCTACGCCTCCCCCCCTGGTTATTCTCACTCCACGCTTGGAGTCATTTCATGCACCTTAATGAACTCAAGGCACTGCACGTGTCTGAAGTCTTGAAGCAGGCCGAAGCGCTTGAGATCGAAAACGTCGGTCGCATGCGCAAGCAGGAACTGATGTTCGCCATCATCAAAAAGCGCGCCAAGGCCGGTGAACAGGTCTTCGCCGACGGCGTGCTGGAAATCCTGCCCGATGGCTTCGGCTTTCTGCGTAGCCCCGATACCAGCTACACCGCCAGCACCGACGATATCTACATCTCGCCCAGCCAGGTGCGCCGCTTCAACCTGCACACCGGCGACATGATCGAAGGCGAAGTGCGCATCCCCAAGGATGGCGAGCGCTACTTCGCACTGACCAAGCTCGACAAGGTCAATGGCAATTCGCCCGAGCAAAACAAGCACAAGGTGCTGTTTGAAAACCTGACCCCTCTGTTCCCCAAGGAACAGATGCGCCTGGAGCGCGACATCAAGGGCGAAGAGAACATCACCGGCCGCATCATCGACATCATCGCCCCCATCGGCCGCGGCCAGCGCGCGCTGATCGTGGCACCGCCCAAGAGCGGCAAGACCATGATGATGCAGAGCATTGCGCACGCCATCACCGCCAATCACCCCGATGTGCACCTGATGGTGCTGCTGGTGGACGAGCGCCCCGAAGAAGTGACGGAAATGCAGCGCTCCGTCAAGGGCGAAATCATCGCCTCCACCTTCGACGAGCCTGCCACCCGCCACGTGCATGTCGCCGAAATGGTGATCGAGCGCGCCAAGCGCCTGGTGGAACTGGGCAAGGATGTGGTCATCCTGCTGGACTCCATCACCCGTCTGGCCCGCGCCTACAACAACGTCGTGCCCTCGTCGGGCAAGGTGCTGTCCGGCGGTGTGGACTCCAACGCCCTGCAGCGCCCCAAGCGCTTCTTCGGCGCCGCCCGCAATGTGGAAGAAGGTGGCTCCCTGACCATCATCGCCACTGCACTGGTCGACACCGGCAGCCGCATGGACGAAGTGATCTTTGAAGAATTCAAGGGCACGGGCAACAGCGAACTGCACCTGAATCGTCGCCTCTACGAGAAGCGCGTCTTCCCGGCCATCGAGCTCAACAAGAGCGGCACCCGCCGTGAAGAGTTGCTGCTGCCTCCCGAGATTCTGCAGAAGACCCGCATCCTGCGTCAGTTCATGTACAACATGGACGAGATCGAGTCCATGGAACTCATGATCAAGAACATGAAGGCCACCAAGAACAATGTGGAGTTCTTCGACATGATGCGTCGCGGCGGCTAAACCCTTCGTGCACCGGAACAACAAAGCCCCGCCTCGCGGGGCTTTGTTGTTTCTGGCGCTTGACTCCATTGCTTGACCTAGCTCAAACTGAATTGCGAGCCACCCCCCAATACTAGGGATACACATCTATACAAATCTTGCGATAACCGGAAGCCAAAAGCTTTCAAGTCGCAGGTTCTGCATTCATGGCCCCTTCAGCAAATCGCACACCACCCTACAACACCACACCGATGCGCCTGCTGGCAGCAGCCACATTGCTGGCAGCACTGGCAGCCTGCAGCCCGACGGTGCCGATGCTGCAGCCACAGGCCCAGGCCAAGCTGCCGGACAAGTGGCCTCTGGAGTGGACAAAAAAACAAGAGAACGCTGCGCCAGCAAATACGGCATCGATTGCCTGGCAAGACTTCTACCTTGACCAAAACCTGCAGGAGCTGATTCGCGCAGCTCTTGCCCACAATCAGGACCAGCGCCTTGCATTGCTGCGTGTGCAGGAGGCCCAGGCTGCCTATGACATACAGAGTGCTGCTCGACTGCCGAGCATTGGCCTGGGCAGCAGCCATGGCAGAGCACGTGTTCCCGCCGACCTCAACGCCAGCGGCCGCTCCGTCGTCGCCGGCGATCAGCAAGTCTTTGTCGGCCTCAACAGCTGGGAACTCGATCTTTGGGGCCGTGTCAAAAGCCTCAGCGAGGCTGCTTTAGGCAACTATCTGGCGCTGGATGCCACGCAGCATGCAGTTCAATCCAGTCTCGTCAAGCAGGTGGCACTGAACTATCTGGCCCTGCGCAGCCTCGATGAGCGCCTGGCCCTGACCCAGCGCACGATTGCCAGCCGAGAGGAATCGCTGCGCATCTTCAAGCGCCGCACCGAGGTGGGCTCCACTTCACGCTATGCGCTCACGCAGGTACAGACTCTGGTTCACCAGGCCAAGGCCATAGGCACCCAGCTGGCACAGCAGCGTGCGCTGCAGGCCAATGCACTGCAGCAGCTCACGGGAATGGATGCAGACCGCTTGCCGAAGAGCAGCTCCACCGCCGTGATCCTGAAACCGATTCCCGAAGGCCTGCCGTCCGATCTGCTGACACAGCGCCCCGACATCATTGCCGCCGAGTACGGGCTGCAGGCGGCCAAGGCCAACGTGGCCGCCGCACGCGCCGCGTTTCTGCCCCGTATCGCGCTGACCGGCAGCTGGGGCACGGCCAGCGCCGAACTCGACGGCCTGTTCAGAAGCGGCAGCCGTGCCTGGCAGTTTGCTCCCACGATTTCGCTGCCAATCTTTGACGGCGGCCAGCGCCAGGCCAACCTGAATCTGCAGGCCGTGCGACAGAACATGGCGGTCGTCCAGTACGAAAAAACCATAGAGACAGCAATGCGCGAAGTGCTGGACGCGCTGTCCAGCCGCACCATGCTCGAGCAGCAGCTCGTGGTGCTGACCGATCAGCGCGCTGCACTCAAGGAACGTGCCCGACTGGCCCGGCTGCGCTATGACCAGGGAGCCTCGCCCTATCTCGATGTGCTGGATGCCGAACGCGACCTGCTGAGTGCCGAGCAGCAACTGGTTCAGGGCCGTGAAGCCCTGCTGTCCACCCAGGTCGCTCTCTATGCCGCTTTGGGTGGAGGCTACTTGGCTCAAGGCCAGAACAGAGCCCCCAGCCCTGCAGCCCTCCAACCTTGACTGCGAATCCATGCCCATGAACAAGAAATTGACCATCGCCGCGCTCATCGTTGCCGCCGCCGCCCTGGGCGCCTATGGCTGGCAACAATGGCGCAGCGCACAGGCATCCGAAGGCCTCGTCAGCGGCAACGGCCGCATCGAAGCCACCGAAATCGACGTCGCCACCAAATACGCCGGCCGCATCGCTGAAATCCTGGTGCAGGAAGGCGAGTTCGTGAAAGCCGGTCAGCCACTGGCGCGCATGCAGATCGAAAGCCTGCAGGCTCAGCAGCGCGAAGCCATAGCCGGTCGTGAGCGCGCCTCTCATGCGGTGACCTCGGCACGCGCCGAAATCGCGCTGCGCGAAAGCCAGTACGCGGCCACCATGGCCACGGTGGCCCAGCGCGAGGCCGAACTGGATGCAGCACTGCGCCGCGTCAAGCGCTCCGAGACACTGGCACGCGAAGGTGCTTCATCGGAGCAGGAGCTGGACGACGACCGGGCCCGCGTGCGTGGCGCCCAGGCCGCGCTCAAGGCCGCCCAGGCCCAGGCCACGGCCGCCAAGGCGGCCATCGACGCAGCCAAGGCCCAGACCATAGGTGCGGAATCGGCGGTGACGGCCGCTGCCGCCACCGTCCAGCGCATCGATGCCGATGTGAAGGACAGCGAACTCACCGCCCCGCGCGATGGCCGCGTGCAATACCGGCTGGCCCAGCCCGGCGAGGTGATCGGCGCAGGCGGCAAGGTGCTGAACATGGTGGATGTCTCGGACGTCTACATCAGCTTCTTCCTGCCCGAGACCGTGGCAGGCCGAGTGGCCCTTGGCACCGAGGTGCGCATCGTGCTGGATGCGGCTCCGCAATATGTGATTCCGGCTCAGGTGTCCTTTGTCGCCAGCACCGCCCAGTTCACACCCAAGACCGTGGAGACGGCCAGCGAAAGACAGAAGCTGATGTTCCGCGTCAAGGCACGTATTGCACCGGACCTGCTGCAAAAGCACCTGACTCAAGTCAAGACAGGCCTGCCCGGTGTGGCCTGGATCAAGCTCGATAAAGAGCGCGAATGGCCGGCCAAGCTGGAACTGCGCACCGGTGACGCTTCTGCCTCTTGAACGTTGCGTCCCCATTTGCCATGACCCAGCATGTAGCCACTTTGCGCAATGTGACGCTCGCCTACGGCAAGACGCAGGCGCTGCGCGGACTGAGCCTGGAGATTCCTGCAGGCATCATGGTCGGCCTGATCGGCCCTGACGGCGTGGGCAAGTCAAGCCTGTTGTCTTTAATTGCCGGCGCGCGCGCCCTGCAGGGCGGCGAGATACAGGTGCTTGGCGGCGACATGCGCAGCAAAAAGCACCGCGATGCCGTCTGCCCCCGCATTGCCTACATGCCTCAGGGCCTGGGCAAGAACCTCTACCCCACACTGTCGGTGGAAGAGAATCTGCAGTTCTTCGGCCGCCTTTTCGGTCATGACGCGGCCGAGCGCCGAGCGCGCATCGACGATCTGACCCAGAGCACCGGACTGCAGAAATTCCTCTCCCGCCCTGCCGGCAAGCTCTCGGGCGGCATGAAGCAGAAGCTGGCGCTGTGCTGCGCCCTCATCCACGACCCCGACCTGCTGATTCTGGACGAGCCCACGACCGGCGTGGATCCGCTGGCGCGCGCGCAGTTCTGGGATCTGATCAACCGCATTCGCGGCCAGCGCCCGCAGATGAGCGTGATCGTGGCCACGGCCTATATGGACGAGGCCCAGCGATTCGATTGGCTGGCTGCCATGGATGACGGCCTGATTCTGGCCACCGGCACCCCCGCCGAGTTGCTTGAGCGCACCGGCATGCCGGCGCTGGAGGCAGCCTTCATCGCCCTGCTACCCGAGGAAAAAAAGCGCGGCCATGCCGCCGTGGTGATCCCGCCGCTGCAGACCAGCGATGACGACATCGCCATCGAGGCGCGTGATCTCACCATGCGCTTTGGCGACTTTGTGGCCGTGGACCATGTGAATTTCCGCATTCGTCGCGGCGAGATCTTCGGCTTTCTGGGCTCCAACGGCTGCGGCAAATCGACCACCATGAAGATGCTGACCGGGCTGCTGCCCGCCAGCGAGGGCGATGCCTGGCTGTTTGGCAAGAAGATCGATCCGCATGACGTGGCCACGCGCCGGCGCGTGGGCTATATGTCGCAGGCCTTCTCGCTCTACGGCGAGCTGACCGTGCTGCAGAACCTGGTGCTGCACGCCGAACTCTTCCACGTGGATCCGGCCGAGATCCCCGCGCGGGTCGAGGAAATGCTCACCCGCTTCGGCCTCACCGAAGTGCGCGAGACGCTGCCCGGCAATATTCCGCTGGGTATGCGCCAGCGCTTGTCTCTGGCCGTGGCCATGGTGCACAAGCCGGAGCTGCTGATTCTCGACGAGCCCACTTCGGGCGTGGACCCCGTGGCTC
The DNA here is from genome assembly GCF_039581415.1 of Comamonas sp. F1-6. NCBI lineage: Bacteria > Pseudomonadati > Pseudomonadota > Betaproteobacteria > Burkholderiales > Comamonadaceae > Comamonas > Comamonas sp. F1-6. The sequence continues at coordinate 60,560 of NZ_JBCPWN010000025.1, read as the reverse complement.
GCGATCAGTTCTGGCGCTTGCTGATCGAGCTCTCGCGCCGCGACCGGGTGACGATCTTCATCTCCACGCACTTCATGAACGAAGCCGAGCGCTGCGACCGCATGTCCATGATGCATGCGGGCAAGGTGCTGGACAGCGACAGGCCGGCAGCACTGACCGCCAAGCGCGGCGCGGCCACCCTGGAGGAGGCCTTCATCGGCTATCTGGTGGAGGCCTCGGGCGAGGCAGCGCCCGTGCTTGATATCAAAAAAGAAGCTGCCACCGCTGACTCAGCCTTATCTTCAGCATCAAAAGTATCTGATACCAATACAGATAAAGCGCAGCAAGCTCCTGTTTCCGACGCGCACAAAGGCCCTGGCTTCAGCCTGCAACGCTTGTGGAGCTATCTGTGGCGCGAGTCGCTGGAGCTGCAGCGCGATCCCGTGCGCGCCACCCTGGCTCTGGTGGGCTCGCTGGTGCTGATGGTGGTGATCGGCTTCGGCATCAGCATGGACGTCGAAGACCTGAAGTTTGCCGTGCTCGACCGCGACCAGAGCACCATCAGCCAGAACTATGTGAACAATCTCGCAGGCTCGCGCTATTTCATTGAAATGCCTCCCATCCAGGACTACGCGGACCTGGACCGGCGCATGAAGAGCGGCGAGCTGGCGCTGGCCATCGAGATTCCACCCGGTTTTGGCCGTGATGTACTGCGCGGCTCGAAGGTTGCCGTGGGCGCCTGGTTTGACGGCGCCATGCCCCAGCGCGGCGAGACCGTCAAAGGCTATGTCCAGGCCATGCACCAGCTGTGGCTGGTGCAGCAGGCGCGCGAGCGACTGGGCGTGCAGCTGGGCAGCCAGGTCAGCCTGGAAACCCGCTTTCGCTACAACCCCGATGTGAAAAGCCTGCCCGCCATGGTGCCGGCCGTGATTCCGCTGCTGCTGATGATGCTGCCCGCCATGCTCACGGCCCTGGCCGTGGTGCGCGAAAAAGAGCTGGGCTCCATCGTCAACCTCTACGTCACTCCCGTGACCCGCATCGAGTTTCTGCTGGGCAAGCAGCTGCCTTATGTGGTGCTGGCCATGCTGAACTTCTTTCTGATGTGCGCCATGGCGGTATTCGTGTTCGGCGTGCCCATGACCGGCAGCTTTCCCCTGCTCGTCATGGCCGCCCTGCTCTTCAGCATCATTGCCACAGGCATGGGGCTGCTGGCCTCTGCCGTCACCAGCAGCCAGATTGCCGCCATGTTCTTTGCCATGCTGGGCACCTTGATTCCGGCCACGCAGTTCTCGGGGCTGACCGATCCGGTGTCCTCGCTCGAAGGCGCCGGCCGCTGGATTGGCGAGATCTACCCGGCCACCTATATGTTCGCCATCAGCCGCGGCGTCTTCAACAAGGCGCTGGGCCTGCACGATCTGGCGCCTACCTTGCTGCCGCTGCTGATCGCCATTCCCGTGATCATGGGCGTGGCCATCTGGGCTCTGCCCAAGCAGGAGAAGTAATGAAGCTCCCCCTGAGTCGCTGCGCGCCTTCCCCCTCTCTCGCTGCGCGGGAGGGGGACGACACCTTCGCTGCGGGGCGGCCCTGGCTCGGTGTCCCTGCGTTGGGCCTGCGCTTGTTCAGAGCGTCTTCTGCTTCACGGCACACCTTGGACTTTTACGATGTTGCATAGCCTCAAGAATATCTGGCGCCTGGGCGTCAAGGAACTGTGGAGCCTGTGGCGCGACCCGGTGATGCTGGTGCTCATCGTCTACACCTTCACGGCCTCGGTGTACACCGCGGCCACGGCCATGCCCGATACGCTGCACAAGGCGCCGATTGCCATCGTCGACGAAGACCAGTCGCCGCTGTCCGCACGCATCAGCTCGGCGTTCTACCCGCCTCAGTTCATGCCGCCGCAGATGGTGGATTTCAGCCATGTGGATCCTGGGCTGGATGCAGGCGACTTCACTTTCTCGCTGACCATTCCTCCCAACTTCCAGCGCGATGTGCTGGCCGGCAGAAAGGCCGAGCTGCAGCTGAACGTGGATGCCACGCGCATGAGCCAGGCGTTCTCCGGCAGCGGATACGTGCAGCAGATCGTGCTGGCCGAAGTCAACGAGTTCGTGCAGCGCCACCGGGGAGCCAGCGCACTGCCCGTGGACCTGGAGCTGCGCGCCCGCTTCAACCCCGGACTTAACAAGATATGGTTCGGCGGACTGATGCAGATCATCAACAACGTCACCATGCTCTCCATCATCCTCACGGGCGCGGCGCTGATCCGCGAGCGCGAGCACGGCACCATCGAGCATCTGCTGGTCATGCCCGTGACGCCTACCGAGATCATGCTGGCCAAGGTCTGGTCCATGGGCGCCGTGGTGCTGCTGGCGGCAGGTGTCTCGCTCAATCTGGTCGTGCGCGGCGCGCTCAAGGTGCCCATCGAAGGCAGTCTGCTGCTGTTCATGGCAGGCTCGGCCCTGTGCCTGTTCGCAACTACGGCCATGGGCATCTTTCTGGCCACGGTGGCGCGCAGCATGCCGCAGTTCGGCCTGCTGATGGTGTTGACGCTGCTGCCGCTGCAATTGCTGTCTGGCGGCATGACTCCCCGCGAATCCATGCCCCAGCTGGTGCAGGATGTGATGCTGTTCGCTCCCACCACGCACTTTGTGGAGCTGGGTCAGGCGATTCTGTATCGCGGCGCCGGCATCGAAACCGTGTGGAAGCCCTTTGTGTGGCTGGCGGGAATCGGCGCCGTGCTGTTCTGGCTGTCGCTGATGCGGTTCAGAAAAACCTTGTCGAGCATGGCCTGAGTTCTGGCCAGGCGCCGCGGCAACCATGAAGGGCGTATTGCCGGTTTCTGCTGAAAGTTTTTCCCTTCCAACCCCAAGGCCTCGGCCCATGCCATTCACCACTGAAGAACGCCAATCCCTGCTTGCACTCAAGGGCGTGGGCCCCACGGTGCTGAGCCGGCTGGAATCCCTGGGCTACGGCTCATTTGCGCAGTTGCGTCAGGCCAACGCACTGGACATCGTCGCCAAGGTCTCGGCCCTCACCGGCTCCAGCTGCTGGAAGAACAGCCCTCAGGCACGCTCGACCATCCAGGCGAGCATCGATGCGGCCAGGCAGTGTCCGGCGCAAGAGAGCGAAGCCGGCGCACAACCGTCCAGCCTCAGTTCTGTGCCGCCATGAATATCGGCATGGCGCCTTCAAGCCCTGCCGCCACTCGATGCGCGTCAAAAAGACTATGAATCCGCGAGAATTCGCACCGTATCGCGGGCGGCCACCCACTCCTCATTCGTGGGCTCCACCCCCACCAGTACTCGGCTGTCTGCAGATGAAATGAGCGGTGCATGGGCTGCATTGGCCTGGTCATCCAGCTCCAGGCCCAGCCATGCCAGATCGGCGCAGACGCGGGCTCGAATCTCCTCGCTGTGCTCGCCAATGCCCGCCGTGAACACCAGCATGTCCAGCCCGCCCAGCGCAGCGACCAGAGAACCGATCTCGCGCACGATGCGGCGTACAAAGAGGTCCAGCGCCATGCGCGCCCGCTCGCCAGCCTCACCTGAATCCCGGACATGGCGCAGGATCACGCGCGGCTCGGACGAGATACCCGACACGCCCAGCAGCCCCGAGTCGTGATAGAGCAGACGCCCGACCTCCTGAAGCGTCAGCTTCTCGATCTCCATCAGATAGAGCACGGCCCCGGGGTCCAACGCCCCGGTGCGGGTGCCCATCATCAATCCATCCAGGGCCGAGAAGCCCATGGTGGTCGCCACGCTTTGCAGCTGCTGCATGCCGCACAGACTGGCGCCGCTGCCCAGATGGGCGACGATGGTGCGGCCCCTGGCCCTGTCGCCATGACGCTCGGCCAGCGCGGTCGCCATATAGGCATACGAGAGTCCGTGAAAGCCATAGCGGCGAACGCCGCGCTGCCACCATTCGTAGGGTAGTGGCAGGATCTGCTCCACCTTGGGCAGGCTGTGATGAAAGCCGGTATCAAAGCAGGCAATCTGCACGATGTCGGGCCGCTCGCGCAACAGGATCTCGATGGCCTCCAGCGCAAACGGCTGATGCAGCGGTGCCAGCGGCACATAGCTGCGCAAGTCTCGCAGCACGCCTGCATCGATGCGGGTGGACTCGAAATACTTGCTGCCGCCATGCACCACCCGATGAGCGATCGCGGCCACGGGCCGGTCCTCGAGCCGAGCCGTGATGCGTTCGCGGATGATGCGCAGCGCATCGCGATACGGATGCTCTGCGCCCAGTTCGATGGCAAAGGGCTTGACGCCGGTTTCTCCGAAGTCGGGAGCGGGCCCGCCAATGCCCTGTACCTTGCCGTTCCAAAGAGGCTTGCGCGGCAGGGGACTTGCTGCCTCGAATACGGCGAACTTGATGCTCGACGAGCCGCAGTTCAAAACGATGATGACGGAATTGCTCATGCCAGGGCCTTTGTCTGCCGACGTGACCGAGACTGCTGCACTTGCCAGTCCGGTGCCATCGGCCATGTATTTCAGGGCGGCGTCTGCCGGTAGTGATGTGCGAGCAACAGCGCAATCGCACAGGATGCAATGCGGGATTCGCGCGAGTCCGCGCGGCTGGTCAGCACGATGGGCACCTTGGCGCCAAGCACGATGCCTGCGCTGGCAGCGCCGCCCAGGTACATGAGCTGCTTGGCCAGCATATTGCCGCTTTCCAGATCGGGCACCAGCAGGATGTCGGCCTGACCTGCCACTGGAGAGGTGATGCCCTTGGTACGCGCGGCCTCGATGGAGACTGCATTGTCGAAAGCCAGCGGTCCGTCCAGCACGCCTCCGGTGATCTGGCCCCGGTCGGCCATCTTGCACAATGCAGCAGCATCCAGTGTCGCAGGCATGTTGGGGTTGACCGTCTCGACGGCGGCGAGGATGGCGAGCCTGGGCCTTGCCACACCCAGAACCTGTGCCAGCTCGATGGCATTGCGCGCGATATCGGCCTTCTGCAACAAATCGGGGGCCAGGTTGATGGCCGCGTCGGTGACGATGAAGGGGCGTGGGTAGCTGGCCGTCTGCAACACAAAGCAATGGCTTACACGCCTCTTGGTGCGCAACCCGGCACTACCGGCAACGACAGCCGCCATCAGCTCGTCGGTGTGCAGACTGCCTTTCATCAGTGCCTCGACTTCGCCGCTGGCGGCAAGTCTGGCACCACGCTCGGCTGCTGCATGACTGTGCGGCACGTCCTCGATGCGCAGGCCCTGCAGCTCGACCCCCTGCGCAAGAGCAACCGCCTCCAGCCTGGCGCGCGGAGCGATCAGGACCGGCTCGATCAGCCCCAGCCGATGCGCATCAAGCGCGGCGGACAGGCTGGTGGCATCGCAGGGATGGACGACCCCCACGCGAACTGGCGGCAGTTCCTTGACAGCCGCCAGCAGCCGGGTCAGGCCATGATGCGAGGCAACGTCAAGCGGCTGCGCTGCACCGCCTGATGACATGGAAACCGCTTGCTGCGAGGATGGCTGCCGGGGCTGCGCATCGTGGGCGCAGAGCAGCGTCAGCGTGCTCGTGTCACGGGAGGCAACGGTAACGCGCAGGCTGTCGCCGACGTTTATGCCCTCAAACGGCTGCAGCGTCATGTCTGGGCTCGGTTGACTCATCGCACTCCTTTCTTGCCGCGTGGTGCGGCCGGTTTACGTCGCACAGCAGCCGCAGCCCGCCGGGGAGCTGCAGGAGTCTGCACCGGAGCCGGCGCCAGCTCCAGAGGCTCCTGGATCCGGGGCTGCTGCGCCAGTGCGGCCTGCTCGAACAAGGCCTGCACCTGATGCAAGGCATGTCTCACGGCATCCTCCTCGGCGCCGGGCTCCTTATCGATGGCTGCCATCTGGGTGATGGCTTCGCCGGCCTTGCGGATGGTGTCGGCAGGCGTGTTCTTCAGCAGGCCTGGAATGGCTTCGATGGCGGCGCTGCCGCATTGCCTCATCACCAGGGTCTGCTCGCGGATGGCGGCTCGCAGCTCGGCCAGACTCCAGCGCCCAGGTGCTTGCTGCTCCAGCAATTGCGCAGCCAGGTGGTAGTAGCGCTCGTCCACCGCGGGACGCCGGGACAGCACGCTCAGCAAGCCGCGCAGCGTGGCTTCGAGCACGCCCCCTTGATCCACGCTGCTCTCGATCTGTTTCTGCCTGGCCGCCATCAGCGCCAGATGCTCGGGGGTGGAGCCAGGATGCTGGCGCACTGGTGCGCTCTCGCCATAGGCATGCCCAGCCAGCGCCTGCATGAGCGGCGAGCCATAGAGCATGTCGAACCACAGGGCGTAGATGTGGTCACGCCGGTCGCGGAAATCATCGAGAGCGCGATCCAGTGCGGCCGAGCACCGCTGCTGCATGTGCAGCCAGGGATTGGCCTCATCCACGGGCTGGCGATGTTCGCGTATGTATTCGGCGCTGCTGCGTATCAGACAAGCCAGCGGGTGCTGGCTGCTCCAGGCCTCGAATTGCAGGCGCATGGGATGCAAGGTCTGCAACCAGTGTGCCGATTGGGAAGTGCTCAGCGCACGCACCCAGGGTTGCCATATGCTGCGATACAGAGCCAGGTTGATGTCGGATACACGGGCCGCTGCGTCGAAACGGCGATCAGACTCCGGATCGGGCTTGACGATATCGCGCACTTCATCGATGCCGCTGGCACGGATGCTCAGCAGATAGGGATCATGGAGCAGCTTTTGCTCCTGCTTCGTGGCATCGTCCACGCTGGCGCGGTAGATGCCTGCCGGCAGCAGATTGATCTGCTCGATGGCACTGGCGAACTTGCGGTGCTGTTTGCTGCCGACCGCACCCGAAACAAAGATGCCCAGATGACCGATGCTGTCGTGCGTGCTGAAGATGATGGTCTGGTCATGAGCGCGCACGTCGTCGTCGCTGGCGTACAAATCGGTGATCCAGCCCAGAGCCTGGGCCGGCGGCGTGATGTTGTCGCCATAGGAGCAGAACACCAGGATAGGCGAGCGGATATTGCGCAGATCGATGCGCACCCCGTCCGATGTCAGCAACTGGGCCGTCGACAGCCTGTTGCCTATGAACAGATTGTCGACGATGTACTGCATCTCCACATCGTTGAGGAAGACATAGCCACCCCAGTATTTCTCGAAGTCTATATAGCGCTCGGCTTCGGTGTCGGCATTCGCATAGACCTTGTACTGCTTGCTCCACAGCGTGTTGGCCGGATCGAGCTGCTCGAAGTTCTGCACCAGATGGGCGCCGTCGAAGCGGCCGTTACCCAGATCGCTGGCAAGAGCCGTCATCCAGCTGCCCCCGAGGAGCCCGCCCGAATAACGCATGGGATTGTCGCCAGCCCAGTACGACAGGGGCGCTCCGGCAACAATGATGGGCCCGAACAGCTCGGGCCAGACAGCGGCAGTCATCAGGATCTGCCAGCCCGCCTGGCAGTTGCCGATGACCGCCGGCTTGCCCTCACTCTCGGGGTGAAGCTCGGCCACGCGACGCATGAACGCAGCTTCGGCGCGCATCACATCTTCCACCGTCTGACCAGGTACGGGATCAGGCAGAAAACCGACGAAGTAGCAAGGGTGACCAGCCTCCAGCGCAGCGCCGATCTCGCTATGGGGCTTGAAGCCACCTATGCCCGGGCCATGCCCGGCGCGTGGATCTATCACGACGAATGGACGCTTGGCGGGGTCGGCAGGCCGGTCTTCGGACGCCTGAATGCGCACTAGGCCATAGTTGACAGGTCTCGGAAGGTCCAGCCCCGACATCACGAGTTCCGCGGGGAAATGCAGCACGTTCGGCATCCTGGCCTCACGCTGGGTCCGGTACTGGTCGCCCACCTGCCGCTCGATGTCGGCATACAGCACAGCACGTTGAGCGGCATCCACCGCATAGGCCCCGGCGGCCCGCCACCATGCAAAAGGATCAACAGACCCGTTGGTCGACGGACTGGTCCCGCTGGGTTTGCTCATGTCGTGCTCCCGAAGTCACAATCTTCTGTCTCAAGAAGATTCAAAAACAATAGCATCCAGCGTTTTATGGATCGCCACAAAACGCCGAAAACATCGGATTTTTTGCAATGGAGAGCCAGCTGACCAGCCGGCCCGCAGGCGGCAGCGTCGCCATCTTGGGCTGAAGCTGCGCCAGCCGATTGCCTACTTCTGCGCTGCTTTGCCGCTCTTGGTCTGAGCGGGGTCCTGAGTTGCCGGCGTCCAGGCAGACAGCCATTGCTTGAAGATGTCCTGCAGTGGCAAAGCGGGCAGATTGGGCGCGCCGTCGGCACGCAGGGCCTCGGCCACAGATTTTTGCCAGGCCTCCAGGGCCTGCTGCAGACCGCTGGCAAAAGCCTGCTGGTTCTTGATCGCGATATCGCTGGCGCTCTTGGCATCGCTCATGCGGTCTTCGAGCCTGCGCATGAAAGCCTCGGCGGGCAGGCTGGCCAGTGATTGCCAGTCTTCGGCACGCAGCAGGCTTTGCAGTTCCGCCGTGGTTTCACTGATGCCTGCAGCACTGGTCTGCTGCGCGGCTGCCAGCCAGCGATGGCCACTTTCACGCATAAGCTGAGCGATGCGCAGTTGCAGCTCGGCATTGGCCTTGAACAGATTCAGGGGGGTCGCTTGAATGCTCATATCGTTCTCCCTATGGTGATGGTGGTGCCTATCGAGAGGCTGGCGGACCGTCCGGCATATCACCGTGACCAGACGGCTTTTGAAAACTCAATGCCCGAGCACGTACTGGCCTGGAGCGTCATACAAGGGCCCGCCGCTCGTGCCGCCCATGCGCGGCGGAGCTATCGGTGTGCCGGATCTGTTTTTGAGCCACTCGTCCCATGCCGGCCACCAGGAGCCCTGGCGCTGCTCGGCCTCTTGCTGCCACTGCTGGGCGACAACGTCCTGCGCGCCGACAGACCGCGTGAGCAACTGGTAGCGGCGTCGCGGATGGCTGGGCTCGCTGACGATGCCGGCGTTGTGCCCGCCACTCGTCAGCACAAAGGTGATTTCAGCCGCAGTGTGGTGGTGCAGCTTGAATACCGATTGCCAAGGCGCTACATGATCGGTGAGCGTTCCCACACAGAAGATGGGCACTTGCAGATTGAGAAGCGAGACCGGCTTGCCATCGACCGGATAGCGGCTTTCACTGAGATCGTTATTCAGAAACAGACGGCGCAGGTATTGCGAGTGCATCCTGGCTGGCATGCGCGTGGCGTCGGCATTCCAGGCCATGAGATCGCTCATCGGCGCCCGCTCGCCCAGCAGGTATTGATTGACCATACGCGACCACAGCAGATCATGGGAGCGCAGCATCAGGAATGCGCCCGCCATCTGATCGGCGCGCAGATAGCCTTGCTGGGCCATCTGGGCCTCAAGCAGGCTGATCTGCGCTTCGTCGATGAACAGCGCCAGCTCGCCGGGTTCGGTGAAATCGGTCTGCGCCGCCAGCAAGGTCATCGATGCCAGACGCTCGTCTCCATCGCGCGCCATCGCGGCTGCCGCAATGGCCAGCAAGGTTCCGCCCAGACAATAGCCTGCGGCATGCACCTTCTGCCCCGGGACGATGGCCGTGACGACATCCAGCGCAGCGCGCCAGCCCAGCTCGATATAGTCGTCCATGCCCAGATCTCGATCGCCGGCATCAGGGTTCTTCCAGGAGACGCAGAACACCGTATGTCCCTGATCGACCAGATACTTGATCAGCGAATTGTGTGGCGAAAGATCCAGGATGTAGTACTTCATGATCCAGGCCGGCATGATCAATACCGGCTCGGGATGGACCTTGTCGGTTGTCGGCGCGTACTGGATCAGCTCCATCAGCTGGTTGCGCAGCACCACCTTGCCAGCGGTGACGGCCACATCGCGCCCCACCTGAAACCCCTCGCAACCTGCAGGCGGCTTGTTTGTGAGCTGCGCATGCACATCCTCCATCAGGTACTGGAAGCCGCGCACCAGATTCGCCCCGCCCTCTTTGGCGGTACGTTCCAGAACTATCGGGTTGGTGGCAAAAAAGTTCGCGGGCGAAAGCATCTCCAGCCACTGCCTGCTCCAGAACCCGACCAGACGCTCGTGATGTTTTTCAACACCTGGAACGCCTTGGGTGGCGGCCTGCCACCAGCGTTGCTGGGCAACAAATCCCGCACTCATGACCGTGAACGGCCATTGCTTCCATTCAGGAGCCTGAAAGAGACGCTCCGCCTCCTGCGTCTGCGGCCCGCCATAGCAAAGCCTGACCCATTCCTCCAGCGCCAGCCTTGCCAGATCCAGACGCTTTCCCGGGCTGATGGCGAGATTGCCGGCCCAATCCATCCAGGCCTGCCATTGGGACTCGGGGGAAACCGACAGCCACTGCTGCGCCCACATCGCACGCACAGCTTGATCAAGCTGCTGGCTGGAACTGAACTGAGCTTCGGCCTCGCGGTCAACCATAGCGGCCCCTTTTTGCTGCATGGCAATAACGCAACATCTTATGCGCTGCAGAAGTTGTTGCATAGTCACGACCTGCCGGGAGTTGAGCCACATCAAGCTCCCGCAGCCGGAAGCGCTCCGGCATGCGCAAGCCGGCTCCAAGCACCGGGCTGCTGCAGCTAGAAGAACTCTGCAGCCTTGCCTGGATCAGGCCTGCCACCGAAGCTATTGGTCATGGTTTGCAAGCTGACCGCACACCACCGCCTGCGGACGCAGGTGGTACTGTTTTCTCATTGTGTGCAATAATGGAGAGCTTTTATGCGGAAAGTACACCGGACAGGCTGGTGCGGCTCCCGCACTTGACCAAAGGAAAGATCATGAAAGAAGGCATTCACCCCAATTACCGCGAAGTTCTGTTCGTTGACATGTCCAACGGCTTCAAGTTCGTGACACGTTCTTGCGTTTCCACCAAGGAAACCGAAAACTTCGAAGGTAAAGAGTACCCTCTGTTCAAGCTGGATACCACTTCTGAATCGCACCCCTTCTACACTGGCACACAAAAGTCGGTGGACAACATGGGTGGTCGCGTGGAGAAGTTCCGCAACCGCTTCGGCAAGAAGTAATTCTTACTTTTTTGCTGAAAAGGCAGCCCGGGCAACCGTGCTGCCTTTTTCTTTTTTTGGGTGCCGCCCCACGGAATCCCAATGCTCCTATCATCGGAGCACCAAGCGCTTTGACTTCAAGCGCTTTCGCCTGATCTGGCCGTGCAAATTCGCACAGCCGCTACTGGATTGATTGCGTGAACCAGCCCACACCTGCCATCGTTGCCCAAAGCGCTGTACGCCGCCTGCCGCGCTGGGCCCTGCTTTTGCTGTGCCTGGCCTATGTAATTCCCGGCTTTGTCATGCGTGGCCCCTGGCGCTCCAACGATATGGAGGCCTTTGGCTATATGCGCGAGCTGGCGCTGGGCAAGACCGACTGGCTGGCCCCCAAGCTCTCGGGCCTGGCTCCCAGCATGGACGGTCTGCTGCCCTACTGGCTTGGTGCCTTGTCCTTGCAGGGTTTCGAGTGGCTGCTTGGCGCCGAGATGGCGGCGCGCCTGCCCTTCATCGCCTTGCTGATCGTGACCCTTGGCGCCACCTGGTGGGGAGCCTATTACCTTGCACGCACCCCCGGGGCGCAGCCCGTGGCCTTTGCCTTTGGCGGGGAAGCCCAGCTGATCGACTATGCCCGCGCCATGGCCGATGCGGCTTTGCTGGCCCTGGTTGCCTGCCTGGGCCTGGCCCAGCTCTCGCATGAAACCACCAGCTATGTCACGCAGCTGGGCTGCACGGCGCTTCTGTTTTTTGCAGCGGCGGCCATGGCCTATCACCCCAGGAAGTCAGCCGCAGCACTGCTATTCGGCCTGCTGGGACTGGCCCTGAGCGGCGCCCCCACTCTTTCCGTACTGTTCGGACTGGGTGGCAGCGTGATCGCCTTCACACAGCGCAGCTGGGGCGACAATCCCGGCCGCGCCCACCGCCAGGCCCGCACCTGGGCCGCAGCCTGGCTGGCCGCCACGGTGCTCGCTGCCAGCCTGACCACGGCCTTGCATCAATGGGTCTGGCATCTGGTGGACTCGTTCAAGGACTGGGATGCCCTGCTGCAACTGCTGCTGTGGTTCTGCTGGCCCGCCTGGCCCCTGGCTTTGTGGACGCTGTGGGTCTGGCGCCGCCAGATTGCACGCCCCGGCCACAACCCGCATCTGTCCATCGCCCTGCTGTTTGCCACAGTCCCTGTGGCTGCCTGCCTGAGCAGCACCCCGGCCGATCGTGCGCTGCTGCTGGGACTTCCCGCCATTGCCACCCTGGCCGCCTTCGCCCTGCCCACATTCCGCCGCAGCATCAGCGCGCTGATCGACTGGTTCACGCTGCTGTTCTTTACGGCATCCGCGATTGCCATCTGGGTGGTCTGGCTGGCGTTTCAGACCGGATTCCCGCCCAAGATCGCCGCCAATATTGCGCGTCTGGCTCCGCAGTTCGAGGCCAGCATCTCCTGGCTCACCGTCATCGTGGCGCTGATCGCCACGGCCGGCTGGTTTGCACTGGTGGTCTGGCGCACCTCGCGCAATCGTGCAGCCATCTGGAAGAGCCTGGTGCTCCCGGCCGGCGGCGCCACACTGAGCTGGGTTTTGCTGTCCACACTCTGGATGGAGCCGCTGGATCATGCTCGCAGCTATGAATTCCAGATGACACAGCTGGGCGGCGAACTCAAGCAGAACGGCGCCACAAGCTGCGTGCTGACCTACGGCCTGGGCCGTTCGCAGATTGCGGCCGTGCGCTACTACACCCATGTGGATACGGCGCTATTGCGTCGCAGCAATCCAGGCGACTGCGGCTGGGCGCTGGTCGACGCAGACCGCTGGGCGGGCGATCACAATCGCAAACTGCGCCAGGGCTGGAGCGAGGTCAGCCGCATCACCCGTCTGGCAGGCCAAAAGGAAGTCCTGGTACTGCTCAAGTACACCGACCCCAAAGCCCCATGAAGGGCGAATTGCAGTACATAGGACGGCATGCGGGCACCGTGCTGGCCGGGCAGCTGGCCGTCATGGCCTTTGGCACCACCGACACCATCGTGGCCAGCCGCTATTCCAACGATGCCGTGGCCGCCCTCTCCGTAGGGTCGGCCATTTTCATCAGCGTCTATGCCTCGCTGATGGGCATTTTTCAGGCTCTTCTGCCCTTGTGGTCCGAGCAGCGCGGCGCTGGTCAGCCCCTGGCCATAGGTCAATCGCTGCGCCAGTCCATGTATCTGTGCGCCATGGCCTGCGTGCTCGGCATGGCGGTGCTGCTCATGCCCGGTGCACTGCTGCACTGGACGGGCGTGCCCGATGTGCTGCAACTGGAGGTCAAGCGCTATCTCGCCGTACTGGCCTGGGGCTTGCCTCCGGCGCTGCTGTTTCGCATCTACAGCGCGCTCAACCAGGCGCTAGGCCACCCCAAGCTGGTCACCTGGCTGCAACTCATCTCGCTGCTGATCAAGATCCCCTTGTCCATCTGGTTCACCTTTGGCGGGCTGGGTCTTGCGCCCCTCGGAGCAGTGGGCTGCGCACTGGCCACGCTGCTGGTCAACTACACCATGTTTGCCGTGGCTCTGTGGCTGATGCGCACTCAGGATTTCTATGCTCCGCTGGCGCTTTGGCAGAAGCTGGAGCGCCCTGACTGGCTGCAGCTGGGGCGTTTCTGCCGCCTTGGCATTCCTGCAGGCCTGGCCATTCTGGTGGAAGTCACCTCCTTCACCCTCATGGCCCTGTATGTGGCAAGGCAGGGCTCGCTCTCGTCCGCCAGCCACCAGATCGCCGCCAATCTGGCCGCCATCTGCTATATGGTGCCGCTGTCTCTGGCCATCGCCACCAGCGCCCGCGTCAGCTACTGGCGCGGCGCCGGTGATGAAGCCCAGGCCAGGACGCTGATTCAACAGTGTTTCAAACTTGCCCTGCTCATCGGTATTGCGACAGCAGCTACGCTATTGATCACTCGCACCTGGATTGCAGACATCTACACCGACTCCCCGCGGGTGCTGGCAATGACGTCCTGGCTGCTAATCTGCGTGGCTGCATACCATGTGGCGGACTGCGTGCAGACCTATTGCATTTTCGTGCTGCGTTGCTATCGCGTGACCGTGGCGCCTCTGGTGATCTATTGCCTGCTGCTATGGGGCGGCGGCCTGGGCCTTGGCTACTGGCTGACCTACCGATGGCAAGCAGCCGAAGGCTGGCTGGACTGGCAAGCCACGCCCATGCCCTTCTGGGTTTGCAGCGCGGCAGCCCTGTTTGTCACGGCCATGGCCTTCAGCAGCATTTTGCACAGAGCCATACGACCACCAAAGCCGCAGGCCCGGCCCAGGGCCTCCTAATGAGAAAGTGCCTTGGCGGGCACTTCTGCAGCCGCCCGCACTCGGCTGGGCGGGAAGGTGACGGCGAATTCCGAACCCTTGCCCAGCTCACTCTCAATACTGAGCCTGGCGCCATGCCGCTGCAGCACATGCTTGACGATGGCCAGCCCCAGGCCGGTGCCGCCCGTATCGCGTGAGCGGCTGCGATCCACGCGATAAAAGCGCTCCGTCAGGCGCGACACATGCTTTTCGTCGATGCCGGGGCCGGAGTCCTTGACGGCAAAGCGGGCCGATCCATCGGGCAGCAGTTGCCAGCGCACATCAATCTGCCCGCCGGCCGGCGTATAGCGCATGGCATTGGCCAGCAGATTGGAAAACGCACTGTGCAGTTCTGCGCTTGCACCTGCCAGATCTCCGGCCTGCCGCAGCGCCCGCTCATCAGGAAAGTTCAGCACATGGGGTTTGGCCTGCTTGCGCGTCAAGGCATTGGATAGGCCGCGAGCCTCGTTCTCACAGCGATTGAGCAGCTGCGCCACCGACACCCAGTCATTGTTGCTGGGCAGCGGGCTGCCCTCCAGGCGCGACAAGGTCAGCAGGTCTTCCACCAGATGCTGCATGCGCTCGGCCTGCTGGGCCATCAGCTCCAGATAGCGCCTGCGCTCGTCTTCCTCGAGCGGCAGGTTCTGCAGGGTCTCGACAAAACCGGCCAGCACGGTCAGAGGCGTGCGGATTTCGTGCGAGACATTGGCCACGAAGTCGCGGCGCATGGCCTCGGCCTGCTCCAGCGCCGTCACATCGCGCGCCAGCAGCAGCTTGCGCCCTTCACCGTAGCCGTAGAGCTGCACCGACAGCTTGACCGGCCGCGAAGGTGTGCTTTCGCGCCCCTGCATGACCAGATCATGGCTGAAGTCCTGCGCCGCAAAATAGGCACTGAACTGAGGATCTCGCACCAGATTACCGATGCTTTGCAGCACATCGCGCTCGGCATCAAAGCCGAACTGCTTGGCGGAAATTTGATTGCACCATTCGATGCGGCCCTGTGCATCGAGCAGCACCACACCATTGGGACTGGCCTGCAAGGCAGACAGAATGTCATTGAGCCGCTGGTCGCCCTGCTGCACCTGCTGCACGCTCTGGCGAATCCAGCGGCGCATGCGCACGCTGGCCTCGCCCCAGATCCCTGCCAGATTGGGCACCGCGCCCAGCTCCGACTGGCGCAGCCAGTGCAGCAGCCGCGCGCCATTCCAGCTGTCCACCAGCCACCATATCCAGCCGCCGATCAAGGCGCCCGTCATGGCCGCCACGCATTGCTGCAGCACCGTCGCACCGGGTGCAACCAGATAGGCCCACAGCAGCCATACCACCACGGCTGCCGCGACCTGAGAAGCCAACAATCGAAAACCACGCCACCCCATATTTGCTTTCAGTTGTGATTTTTGACGACCCAGCCAGGCCGGGCCGAGGTTCGGGGGGAAATGCTGTCAGGCCATGGCCTGGGCGCTGAAACGGTAGCCCGCACCGCGCACGGTCTCAATCAGAACACCCGCCACGCCCAGCGATTCTCGCAAGCGCTTGACGTGCACGTCCACGGTACGCTCTTCAATGAAGACATGATCGCCCCAGACCTTGTCGAGCAACTGCGCACGACTGTGCACGCGCTCGGGGTGCTTCATCAGATAGTTGAGCAGCTTGAACTCGGTGGGTCCGATCTTGAGCAGATCGCCCTGCCAGCTTACGCGGTGGGCCGCGGCATCCAGCACCAGCTCGCCAATGCTGACCTTGTCCTGCACCTGCTCAGGCGCACGGCGGCGCAGCACGGCACGGATACGGGCCAGCAGCTCCTGGGTGGAGAAAGGCTTGGTGATGTAGTCATCCGCACCGGCATCCAGGCCCGCCACCTTGTCGGGCTCGTCGCCACGCGCCGTCAGCATGAGAATGGGCACGGCCTTGGTGCGGCTGTCGGCACGCCATTTGCGGGCCAGAGACAGGCCGCTGGCCCCGGGCAGCATCCAGTCGAGCAAAATCACGTCGGGCAGCACGGCATCAAGCTCGCGCTGCGCCGAAACACCGTCTTCCGCCCAGACGGGCTGGAAGCCGTTATGCCTCAAATTGACCGCGATCAACTCTGCAATCGCAGGTTCGTCCTCCACGATGAGGACCATGGGCATCTTCTTCATCCCTGAGTAGCCTCCGTCTTACAACACCGCAGATTCGATTTCAGCCATGGTCTGATGGCGCACATCCTTGCCCTCGACCAGGTAGATGATCAGCTCGGCCACGTTCTTGGAGTGGTCGCCGATACGCTCGATGGCCTTGGCCAGGAACAGCAGGTCCAGGCTGGCGGAGATGGTGCGCGGATCTTCCATCATGTAGGTGATGAGCTTGCGCACAAAGCCGTCGAACTCTTCGTCGATCAGGTCGTCTTCACGCAAGATGGCAACCGCCGCCTTGGTGTCCAGTCGTGCGAAGGCATCCAGGGTCTTGCGCAGCAGCTCGGAGGCCATCTGTGCAGCCATGCGCAACTCGCCGCTGGGCAGCGAACGGGCAGCGCCGCTTTCGATGATGGACTTGACCATGCGGGCCATCTTGCAGGCTTCGTCGCCCATGCGCTCCAGATTGGCCGTGGCCTTGGAGAAGGCGATCAGCAGGCGCAGGTCGCGGGCCGTGGGTTGGCGGCGCGCAATGATGGACGACAGCTCATGGTCGATCTCGACCTCCATGGCGTTGACGCGCTGCTCGGTGCTGATGACCTGCTCAACCGCTTCGGTGCTGAAGCTGGTCAGTGCGTAGACGGCATTGCTGATCTGCGACTCGACCAGACCGCCCAGCTCCATGACGCGTGCCGAGACACGATTGAGTTCGGAGTCGAACTGCGTGGACAAATGTTTTTCTGTCATTTTTAAGTCCTTAGCCGAAGCGGCCTGTGATGTAGTCTTCCGTTTCCTTGCGCTGGGGCTTGAAGAACATTTTTTCGGTGTCGCCAAACTCCACCAGATCCCCCAGATACATATAGGCCGTGTAGTCGCTGCAACGGGCGGCCTGCTGCATGTTGTGTGTCACGATGACCACGGTGTAGTCGTTCTTCAGCTCCGCGATCAGCTCCTCGATCTTGGCCGTGGAGATGGGGTCCAGCGCCGAGCAGGGCTCGTCCAGCAGCAGCACTTCGGGCTTGATGGCAATGCCGCGCGCGATGCACAGACGCTGCTGCTGACCGCCCGACAGGCCCGAGCCGCTTTGCTGCAGCTTGTCCTTGACTTCATTCCACAGCGCTGCCTTGCGCAGTGCCCACTCCACGCGGTCGTCCATGTCCGAGGCGTTGAGATTCTCGAACAGCTTCACACCGAAAGCGATGTTGTCATAGATGGACATGGGAAACGGCGTGGGCTTCTGGAACACCATGCCGACCTTGGCACGAATCAGTGCCACATCCTGCTTGCTGGTCAGCAGATTGTCGCCGTCCAGCATGATCTGACCTTCGGCGCGCTGCTCGGGATAGAGCTCGAACATGCGGTTGAAGGTGCGCAGCAGCGTGGACTTGCCGCAGCCCGAGGGGCCGATGAAGGCCGTGACCTTCTTCTCAGGAATATCGAGGTTGATGTTCTTCAGCGCGTGAAACTTGCCGTAGTAGAAGTTCAGGTCGCGCACGGCCAGCTTGATGTTGGCGGGAGCAGTGATTGCAGTCATGATCTTGAACTTTCGAATTATTTCTGGCGGGTGATGAAACGCGCCAGGATATTCAGACCCAGCACAGCCACAGTGATGAGGAAGACACCGGCCCAGGCCAGTTGCTGCCAGTTCTCATACGGGCTCATGGCAAATTTGAAGATGGTGACCGGCAGGCTGGCCATGGGCTTGCTCATGTCGGCATTCCAGAACTGGTTGTTCAGCGCCGTGAACAGCAGCGGAGCGGTCTCGCCAGCAATGCGGGCCACTGCCAGCAGCACACCGGTGATCACGCCGGCGCGGGCTGCGCGCAAGGTCACCATGATGATGACCTTCCACTTGGGCGTACCCAGCGCATAAGCCGCTTCACGCAGGCTGGATGGAACCAGCACCAGCATGTTTTCCGTGGTGCGGATGACCACGGGAATCACGATCAGCGCCAGCGCGATCACGCCGGCCATGCCGGAGAAGCTCTTGAAGCGCACCACCACCACGGTATAGACAAACAGACCGATGACGATGGAGGGGGCCGACAGCAGAATGTCGTTGACGAAGCGGGTGGTGGAAGCCAGCCAGCCTTTTTTGTCGTACTCGGCCAGATAGACCCCGGCCATCACGCCGATCGGCGTGCCCACGAAAGTGGCCAGCGCCACCATCATCAGCGAACCCCAGATGGCATTGGCAATACCGCCCTCCTCGTTGGGGGGAGGCGTCATCTGCGAGAACAGGGCGAAGTTCAGACCACCCAGGCCCTGGCGAATGGTTTCCCAGAGAATCCAGACCAGCCAGAACACGCCAAACAGCATAGCTGCCATGGACAGGGTCAGCGCGACCTGATTGAGGCGCTTGCGCTTGTTGTACTTGGCCTGACGCACCGCAGCCAGATCGGCTGCGTCGAGCATTTTGGTGGAGGTGGAGGTCGGGCTCATGAGCGGGCTCCTTCGTTCTTCTGCAGACGGTTGAGCAGCAGCTTGGAGCAGGCCAGCACCACGAAGGTGATGAAGAACAGCACCAGACCCAGATAGATCAGCGACGCCTGATGCAGGCCCTCGCCCGCTTCGGCAAACTCATTGGCCAGCGCCGAGGTGATGCTGTTCGCGGCCTCGAACACGGACAGGGAATTGAGCTGGTTCATGTTGCCGATCACAAAGGTCACGGCCATGGTCTCACCCAGTGCGCGGCCCAGGCCCAGCATGACGCCGCCCAGCACGCCAGTCTTGGTATAGGGCAGCACCACTTTCCAGACCACTTCCCAGGTCGTGGAGCCCAGACCGTAGGCCGACTCCTTGAGCAGCGCCGGCGTGACTTCGAACACATCGCGCATCACGGAGGCGATGAAGGGGATGATCATGATGGCCAGAATGATGCCGGCCGACAAAATACCGATACCCACGGGAGGGCCGGAGACAAAAGCGCCCAGATAGGGCACACCGGTCAGCAGGTTCTGCAGAGGCTGCTGCACATAGGTGGCCAGCACGGGGCCGAACACCATCAGGCCCCACATGCCGTAAACAATGGAGGGAACTGCGGCCAGCAACTCGATGGCAGTGCCCAGAGGGCGCTTGAGCCAGGCAGGCGAGAGTTCCGTCAGAAACAGGGCAATGCCGAAGCTCACGGGCACTGCAATGATGAGCGCGATGGCCGAAGTGGCCAGCGTGCCGTAAATCATGACCAGACCGCCGTATTGATCCTGCACGGGGTCCCAGACACTGCTGGTCAGAAAGCTCAGACCATATTCGGAGATGGCGGGCCAGGCACCGAAGATCAGCGAAACCATGATGGCCAGCAGCAGCACCAGCGTCAAAATTGCTGCGCTGCGTGCCAGGCCACCAAACAAACGATCCGCCATACGTCCCGAGATCATCGGAGCACGTGGCGGAGAGGGAGAGCGTCGCTTGGCGGCATCGGCGGGGGCTGCAGCCAGCGAACTGGAGGGCGACGTAGTGGACACGTGAGCGCCTTTATTCGCAAAGGGTTGAAACAAGCAGCGAACATACCGTCCGGCACGGCAGCCCGCTGCTCACTGATGACACGAAATTACTTGGAAACAACCTTGCCCGAAGCGTCCTTGATGTCGTTCCAGGACTTGTAGATCACGTTCTTGACTGCGTCGGGCATGGGCACATAGTCCAGGTCGGCGGCAGTCTTGTCACCCTGCTTGTAAGCCCAGTCGAAGAACTTCAGCGAGGTGGCGGCCTGAGCAGGCTTCTCCTGAGTCTTGTGCATCAGGATGAAGGTTGCCGAGGTGATGGGCCAGGCGTTCTTGCCGGGCTGGTTGGTCAGGATCTGGTAGAAGCTCTTGGCCCAGTCAGCGCCAGCAGCAGCCGCCTTGAAGGTCTCGTCGTCAGGAGAGACAAAAGCGCCTTCCTTGTTCTGCAGCTGTGTGTAGGTCAGCTTGTTCTGCTTCACATAAGCGTACTCGACATAACCGATGGAGTTGGGCAGGCGACCCACAAAGGCAGCAACGCCTTCGTTACCCTTGCCGCCGGCACCGGTGGGCCAGTTCACGGCCTTGCCCTCGCCCACTTTTTCCTTCCACTCGGCATTGACCTTGGAGAGGTAGTTGGTGAAGCCGAAGGTGGTGCCGGAGCCGTCAGCGCGGCGCACGGGAGCGATAGCGGCATCAGGCAGTGCCACACCGGGGTTCAGAGCCGTGATGGCGGGGTCGTTCCACTTGGAGATCTTGCCCAGGTAGATATCGCCCAGCACCTGGCCCGACAGCTTCAACTGGCCGGGAGCCACGCCCTTGATGTTGACCACGGGAACAATGCCGCCGATCACGGTGGGGAACTGAACCAGGCCCTTCTTGGCCAGTTCGTCATCCTTCAGGGGTTCATCGGAAGCACCAAAGTCCACGGTCTTGGCTTCGATCTGCTTGACACCGGCACTGGAACCCACGGACTGATAGTTAATCTTGACGCCAGTGGCCTTGTGATAGTCGGCAGCCCACTTGGAATACAGAGGAGCCGGGAAGCTCGCACCGGCACCTGTGGCTTCCTGGCTGGCGTTGGCAATACCCGCTGCAGACAGAGCACCAGCCACCAGAACGTGAATCAAGGACAACTTCATGAAACGACCTCTTAGGGTTGAAAGATTCGATGGAGTGAACTTTAAAAACCTTTTATGACAAGGTCGTGACATGAAAATTTCAAGGCGCAACCGAGTGAAAGAGCTCCAAAGCGGTCATGCGAGTGTCATATTTCATTCGCAAACTGCTGAGCCTTGACCCGCAGACCCGGCCCGGGTAACAGCTTGTCGCAAGGCTGGAGTCTGATCGTCGGCAATGTATGACATAGTCTGTCACACAGCGTGAGCGCACTCTGGCGGCCCAACTCGGCAAATACCTGCAAATACCTGACTTGGCAGAGGTTGAACCCCGCGCCCCGCAAGCTCGATGACGGCCCGTATTGCATATTCCACTGCCCGGTGCATGTGTCGCCTGTTCCATCACGCTCATGCTCTGCCCGTGCCCCAACCCGCATAACAACAACGCATTGATTGGCTCAGAAATGGCTCCTGAATCGCTGCTTGCAGCCGTAGACCTTGGTTCCAATAGCTTTCGCCTTGAAATAGGCCGTATCGGCTCGCATCAACGCATCGAGCGTGTGGAATACCTCAAGGAAACCGTGCGCCAGGGCAATGGCCTGAACTCACGCCAGGAACTCTCGCGCGAAGCCATGGAGCGCGGCTGGGAGTGCCTGGCTCGCTTTGGGGAGCGCCTTAGGGGCTTTGATGCCTCGCATGTCCGCGCTGTAGCCACCCAGACCCTGCGCGAGGCATTGAATGCCGACGAATTCGTGACGCGTGGCAGCCAGTTGCTGGGCTTTCCCATCGAAGTCATCCCTGGCGAGGAAGAAGCCCGGCTCATCTATCGCGGCGTGGCCAGCTCGCTGCCGCCCAGCCAGCAAAAACGCCTGGTCATCGACATTGGCGGGCGCTCCACCGAAATCATCATCGGCCAGCACAGCCAGCCTCTGCAAGTGGCATCGTTCGCACTGGGTAGCGTCTCCTGGAGCAGCCGTTTCTTCAGCGACGGCGCACTGAACAAGGCCAACTTCCAGGCCGCCGTTGCCGCCGCCAAGCAATGCCTGACCCAGGCCCAGTTCGCCTACCCGGGCACTGCCTGGGACTGCGCCTATGCCTCCTCCGGCACAGCCAACGCCGTGGCCGACGCTCTCACAGCCCAGGGCCTGGACGGACAGGTGATCACGCCCGCCAAGCTGCGCTACCTCTATGAGCTGCTGCTGGACATCGGTCATGTGGAGCGCCTGCGCATGCCGGGCCTCAAGGAAGATCGCCGCCCGGTGGTCGCCGGCGGCATCAGCGTGATGATGGCCGTGGTCGACCTGCTGGGCATTACCGAGCTGGAAGTTGCACAGGGTGCACTGCGTCAGGGAGCCCTGCACGACCTGCTCGACCATGAGCCCCCTGCCGACAAGGAAGCGGCGGAAGTCGGCGCGCTGCAACTGGACTTCGGCGTGGACGTACCCCATGCCCAGCGCGTTCAGCGCATTGCCACCCAGCTGTGCCAGCAAATCCTGCCCGCAGAAACCGCGCCGCTGAGCACTCAGGCCCTGGCCATTGCCGCGCAGCTGCATGAGGTCGGCATGCGCGTGGCCCTGAGCAACTATCACCGCCACGGCGCCTATATCGTCGAGCATTGTGGCCTGGCCACCTGGGAGCCTGAGCTGCGCCAGCGCATCTGCCAGCTGGTGCTGGGTCACCAGGGCAAGCTGCGCAAGCTGGAGGACGCGATCGAGGAGCCGCAGTTGGCCCTGCCGCTGATGGCACTGCGCATTGCCGTACAGTTGAGCCATACCCGCCGCGACCCTGACATGCAGGGCATGCAGATCAAGCGTTCGGGCTCGGAATGCAAGCTCTCCACACCTTCGGGCTGGATGCTGACCTACCCTCAATCCGCCCGCCTGCTCGAAGAGGAAGCCATGGCCTGGAGCAAGACGCCCTGGAGCCTCAAGCTGCAGCTGCGCTGATATCAACTGCCAGGCCGCCACGGCCTGCAAAAGGCAAAGGGACTGCGAGGCAGTCCCTTTTTTGCTCTGCAAAAAACCTTCAAAAAGATAGCTGCAAGCAGCTGTCAAACAATGATTTCAATACTAAAAATATCTGAAAACATTGCATGTTAGGCGCAAGAAGCTCCTCTTTTCAGAGTATTCAAACGCTCTTGCCGCCGTAGCGCACCATCAGGGCCTGCTGGGCGCCCTTGCCCTCCAGCGGACGCGCGGGCTTTTGGTAAATGCCCGAGGCATTCAACGTCCAGGCATCGCGGTCGTCGCCCAGATAGGCCACCAGGCACTCGTCGATCACGCGCTGGCGCAGCTTTTTGTCCAGCACCGGCCAGGCCAGCTCCACACGGCTGAGCATGTTGCGATTCATCCAGTCGGCACTGGACAGCAGCAGCTCTTCTTCCTGGCCCCAGGCAAAGTAGAAGACGCGCGAATGCTCCAGAAAACGGCCGATGATGGAGCGCACGCGGATATTGTCCGTCACGCCTGGGCGCTGCGCCGGCAGCATACAGGAGCCGCGCACGATGAGATCGATCTGCGCGCCCCTGCGGCCCGCCTCGACCAGGGCGCGAATCAAGGGCTCGTCGGTCAGCGCATTCATCTTGAGCACCATGCGTGCCTTCTCGCCCCGCGCCGCTGCGGCAGCCACCAGGTCGATCAGTTCCAGCATGCGGTTTTGCAGATGGAACGGCGCCATGACCAGCTTTTGCAGCTTGGGCATGGTGTTATGGCTGGACAGGTGGCGGAATACCGCATCCATATCGGCCGTGATCTCGTCATCGCAGGTCAGCTGGCTGATGTCGGTGTAAAGGCGTGCGCTGCGGGCGTTGTAGTTGCCCGTGGACAGATGGGCATAGCGCTTGAGCTGGTTGTTGCGCTTTTCACGGCGCGTGATGAGCAGCATCTTGGCGTGGGTCTTGAGGCCGACCACGCCGTACACCACCTGCACGCCCAGCGATTCCAGCTTTTCCGCCCAGTTGATATTGGCCTCTTCATCAAAGCGCGCCTTGAGCTCCAGCACGGCCAGCACCTCCTTGCCGCGGCTCACGGCCTCGGCCAGCAGGCTCATGATCTCGGAGTCGGTGCCCGTGCGGTAGATGGTCTGCTTGATGGCCAGCACCTGCGGATCGTTCACGGCCTCGCGCAGCAACTCCAGCACGCCGTCAAAGCTCTCGAAGGGCTGATGGATGATGATGTCGCTCTTGCGCATCTGCGCCAGGATGGAGCGACCGGGCACAAGCTGCGTGGGCCAGGCCGGTTTCCACTTGGGAAACAGCAGGGCCGGGTCGTCGACCAGATCGATCAGCTGCATCTGGCGCACCAGATTCACCGGCCCCTTGACGCGGAACAGCGCCTCGGCCGGCAGGCCGTATTGCTCCAGCAACAGGTCAGAGAGCACCACAGAGCAGGACGAGGACACCTCCAGACGCACGGCCTGGCCGTAATGGCGGTGGTGCAGGCCCTGGCGCAGGGCCATGCGCAGATCCACCACATCGTCTTCATCCACGGCCAGATCGGAGTGGCGGGTGACACGGAACTGCGAGAACTCCGACACTTCGCGCCCCGGGAACAGCTCGGCCAGATGGGCACGCACCACGCTGGAGATGCTGACAAACAGCTTTTGCTTGCCCGAGATCTTCTCGGGCAGACGGATCAGGCGCGGCAAGGCACGCGGCACCTTCACGATGGCCACTTCATTGGCTCTCCCGAAGGCATCCACGCCATTGAGGCGCACGATGAAATTCAGCGCCTTGTTGGCGACCTGCGGGAAGGGATGCGACGGATCCAGCCCCACCGGCATCAGCAGGGGCTGCACCTCGCGCATGAAGTACTCGCGCACCCATTTGCGCTGCGCCACGCTGCGCTCGCCGTGAGAAACCAGGCGAATCGCATGCTTGTCGAACGCGGGAATGATGGACTGGTTATAGAGCTGGTACTGCTTGGCCACCAGGCCGTGGGCCGTGGTCATCAGTCGCTCGAAGCTGGCGCGCGAGTACGGCCCCTGTTCATCACCCACCTTGGCGGCCGAGACATGAGGGGCGCAGCGCACCTCGAACCACTCGTCGAGATTGGAAGACACGATGCACAGATAGCGCAGGCGCTCGAGCAGCGGCACATCCTCGCGCTCGGCCCAGTTCAGCACGCGCTCATTGAAGACCAGAATGCTTTGATCGCGGTCCAGCAGCTCCAGAGTCGGCTCGATCACAGGCGGCATGGCTTCCTCGTTCTTGGACGCCGCTCGGCGTCGGCGCGGCGCTTTGGCAGGGGCCGGTGTCGCAGCGTCAGAAACGGCACCGGGCACACCATGGTGCCCGGCCGCCCCGGCTTGCGCAACTGCTGCCGGCTCGCTCACGGAGTTGACGACCGCCGTCGTGACGGGAGGCACAAGCGAGATATGCGCCAGACCCAGGGATGCAGGTCCCGCCTCATGCGCCTGACTATCGGTCTGCGAGGTCACTGGGGAAACTGCAACCGGATCCTGCCCTGAAGATGAAGTGATGGAAGTGGAAAAAAAAGAGTCGGAAGCAGATACGGATTGGGACATGTGGCAGCAGCCTGCGAAAGCTTGAAGCGCCCCTGAGGGCATGTCCGCAGTCTGCCCATGGTTTATGACAACTAGATGACCAAGAGATGACTGTCATCGTTGTTCATGACAGTCATCAGGGTTTGCGCAGCTTCAGCTGGCCCTGACCACCTCGGCCAGACGCTCGGCACAGTTGCTGGCCATGTCCGCACTCCTAGCCTCGACCATGACTCGCACCAGGGGCTCGGTACCGCTGGGACGGATCAGCACCCGGCCGTCGCTGCCCAGCAGCTTTTCGACCGCTGCCTGCTCACCAGGCAGCTTGGCGTTGCTCTTCCAGTCCTGGCCAGGCTGCAAGCGCACATTGATCATGACCTGGGGGAACAGCTTCACGGACTCCAGCCACTGGGCAATGGTCTTCTTCGAGCGCACGCAGGCCTGCAGCACCTGCAGTGCGCTGACCAGGCCGTCACCGGTCGTGTGCTTGTCCAGCGCCAGCAGGTGGCCCGAGCTTTCGCCGCCCAGCTGCCAGCCCTTGGCATTGAGCGCTTCCAGAACATAACGGTCTCCCACCTTGGCACGGACAAAACCCACGCCCTGCTCCTTGAGTGCCTGCTCCACCGCCATATTGGTCATCAGGGTTCCCGCCACGCCGCTGACTACGTCGCCGCGCGCCAGACGATCGGCCGCCATGAGATAGAGCAGCTCGTCGCCGTTGTAGACACGGCCTTGCGCATCGACCAGCTGCAGGCGGTCGGCATCGCCGTCCAGCGCCACGCCATAGTCGGCATTGTTGGCACGCACTGCCCTCACCAGCGCTTCGGGATGGGTCGCGCCAACTCCCTCGTTGATGTTCAGGCCGTCCGGGGAGCAGCCGATTTCCACCACATTGGCACCCAGCTCGTGAAAGACCTTGGGAGCAATCTGATAGGCCGCGCCATGGGCCGCATCCACGACGATCTTCAGGCCGCGCAACGACAGGCTGTGATCGAACGTGCTTTTGCAGAACTCGATATAACGGCCGGCTGCATCGGCCAGACGTCGTGCCTTGCCCAAAGAGGCTGAATCCACCCAGACGGGGTCTTCCTTGAGAGCGGCTTCCACATCCTCTTCCCAGGAATCAGGCAGCTTGGTGCCCTCGGCACTGAAGAACTTGATGCCGTTGTCGTAAAACGGGTTGTGGCTGGCACTGATCACCACCCCCAGGCTGGCGCGCTGGGCACGCGTCAGGTAGGCCACGCCCGGTGTCGGCAAGGGGCCAAGCAACATGACATCGACACCGGCAGAGTTGAAGCCCGACTCGAGCGCGCTCTCCAGCATGTAGCCAGAGATCCGGGTGTCCTTGCCGATCAGCACCAGAGGGCGCTCTTGCGTGCGACGCAACACGCGCCCCACGGCATGTGCCAGGCGCAGGGCAAAGTCAGGCGTGATGGGCGACTTGCCCACCGTGCCGCGAATCCCGTCGGTGCCGAAATACTGTCGTGCCATATTCTCGTTGTCCTTTTTAGATTCAATACTCTGTCATCAGGCCTGCAGCGCTTGCGCATCATGCATGGCCTGCCAGACTGCCAGCGCAGCCACCGTATCCTTCACATCGTGGACACGCACAATTTTGGCCCCACGCTCGACCGCCAGCAATGCCGCCACGACGCTGGGCACCATGCGCTGATCCACAGACAGGCCGGTCACCTGCCCCAGGGAACCCTTGCGCGACCAGCCCGCCAGCAAGGGGAAGTCTAGGCCCAGCAGCTCACGCTGATGTGCAAGCAAGGCAAAATTTTGTACCACGCTCTTGCCGAAACCAATACCGTAATCCCAGGCGATGCGGGAACGAGCAACACCTGCATCGAGCAAAGGCTGAGTCACCTGCAGCAGAAAGTCCCGAACTTGAACCACGGCATCGCCCTGCATATGCTCCAGATGCATGTCTTGCGGGGTCTTGTGCATATGCATCAGGCACACGCCACAGCTGGCGTGCCTGCTCACCACCTCGAAGGCACCGGGCTGGCGCAGCGCCCAGATGTCGTTGATGATGTCTGCCCCCAGATCCAGAGACGCAGCCATGACTTCGGGCTTGTAGGTATCGATGGAGATGGGTACGTTGAGCTTGACGGCTTCACGCAGCACGGGCAGAACGCGAGCCAGCTCGTCTTCGAGACTCACAGCGGGCGACCCCGGCCTGGTGGACTCGCCACCTATATCCAGAATATGCGCCCCTTGCTCCAGAAGCAGCTCCGCATGGGCCATGGCCTGGGATACACCGGCATGCCTGCCTCCGTCCGAAAAGGAATCCGGGGTCACATTCACGATGCCCATGACCTGAGGCTTGTCGAGCTGCAAGAGAAAACGCGAGGTTTGCCACTGTTGCGACATAAATCTTCCGATATCTGAGTGTGCAAAAACAAAAGGCCCCCGAGGGACCTTTTGTATATGAGGCTTGGCGCTCAAGCCGTAGTAGGCGAAGGCTCGGCATTCGATGCGGGATTGCCTCCCGAGGAATTGCCACCATCCGATGAGGGGGGGTTGCGAGGCGTCCAGTCCTTGGGAGGACGAGGCTCCTTGCCAGCCATGATGTCGTTGAGCTGCTCGGCGTCAATCGTCTCCCAGTCCAGCATGGCCTTGGCCATGGCGTGCATCTTGTCGCTGTTGTCTTCGATCAGCTTGCGCGCCAAAGCATATTGCTCGTCGATGATGCGACGCACTTCATCGTCCACCTTCTGCATGGTGGATTCGGACAGATTGGAGCCTCGGCTGAAGGTACGGCCCAGGAAAGGCTCGCCTTCCTGCTCGGAGTAGACCATGGTGCCCAGCGCATCGCTCATGCCGTAGCGCGTCACCATGTCGCGGGCGATCTGGGTCGCACGCTCGAAGTCGTTCGACGCACCAGTCGTCATCTGGTTCATGAACACTTCTTCGGCGATACGGCCACCAAACAGCATGGCGATCTGGTTGAGCATGTACTCCTTGTCATAGGAGTAGCGGTCCTTCTCGGGCAGGCTCATGGTCACGCCCAGTGCGCGGCCGCGCGGGATGATGGTGACCTTGTGCACGGGATCGCACTTGGGCAGCAGCTTGCCGATGAGGGCGTGGCCGGCTTCGTGGTAGGCCGTATTGCGGCGCTCTTCCTCGGGCATGACCATGGTCTTGCGCTCGGGGCCCATGATGATCTTGTCCTTGGCCTTTTCGAAGTCCTGCATCTCCACGGTGCGCGCATTGCGGCGTGCCGCCATCAGCGCAGCTTCGTTGCAGAGGTTGGCCAGATCGGCGCCCGACATGCCGGGCGTGCCGCGCGCGATGATGGCGGGGTTCACGTCCTGGCCCACGGGAATCTTGCGCATGTGCACGTTCAGTATCTGCTCGCGGCCGCGGATATCGGGCAGCGTCACATAGACCTGACGGTCAAAGCGGCCGGGGCGCAGCAAAGCTGCGTCAAGAATGTCGGGACGATTGGTTGCAGCCACCACGATCACACCGAGGTTGGTCTCGAAACCGTCCATCTCGACCAGCATCTGGTTCAGTGTCTGCTCGCGCTCGTCGTTGCCGCCGCCCATGCCGGCACCGCGCTGGCGACCGACGGCGTCGATTTCGTCGATGAAGATGATGCAAGGCGCATTCTTCTTGGCGTTCTCGAACATGTCGCGCACGCGGGCCGCGCCCACGCCGACGAACATTTCAACGAAATCGGAACCCGAGATCGAGAAGAAAGGCACCTTGGCTTCGCCCGCGATGGACTTGGCCAGCAGCGTCTTGCCGGTACCGGGAGGGCCGACCAGCAGCAGACCACGGGGAATGCGGCCGCCGAGCTTCTGGAACTTGTTGGGGTCCTTGAGGAAGTCCACGACTTCCTTGACTTCTTCCTTGGCCTCGTCGGCACCAGCCACGTCGGCAAAGGTGACGGTATTGCTGTTCTCGTCGAGCATGCGCGCCTTGGACTTGCCGAAGCTGAAGGCGCCGCCCTTGCCGCCACCCTGCATCTGGCGCATGAAGTACACCCAGACGCCGATCAGCAGCAGCATGGGACCCCAGCTCACGAGCAGCGTCATGAGCAGCGAGCCTTCTTCACGTGGCTTGACATCGAACTTGACGTTGTTGTTGATCAGGTCGCCCACCAGACCGCGATCGAGGTAGGTGGCCGTAGTACGGATCTTGCGGTCATCGGTGGTGGTGGCTACGACCTCGGTACCGCCGGCACCTTCCTGAATGGTGGCGCTCTTGATACGGTTGTTGCGCACTTGCTCCAGGAATTCCGAGTAGCCAACATGAGAGGCACCGCCAGCACCTCGGGTGTCAAACTGTTTGAACACCGTAAACAGCACCATGGCGATGACCAGCCAGACGGCGACTTTTGAAAACCACTGATTGTTCAAGCGGGGCTCCAATGGAATATTCAGACGTAAAGGCCCGGAGGGGACTCCAGACCTAGTTGAGGTTCATTTTAGGTGTTTCAAGCGCCAAAGACGCCTATTTCCCCCTATAGCGGCCATAGGCAAGGTACGGCCCTGCAGACAATCGACCCTAAGCCTGTGTTTTATCAAGGCTTTGCGCTATCAGTTTCACTGGTTTGCTGCAGCAAACCATGAGGTCAAATGCCCCTATGCAAGCCGGCAACTCCGTCAAGAGCCCTGCTTGAGTCCCATTCCCACGAGAAAAATCTCGGCAGACCGGTCACGCGAAGCCTTGGGCTTGATGGGCTTGACCACCTTGAAGGTCTGCTTGAACAGATCCACCAGCTCGTTGTAGCCGCTGCCGTGGAAAAGCTTGACCACCAGCGCGCCCTCGGGCTTCATGTTGTTGATCGCAAAATCAACGGCCATCTCGATGAGCACCGCGACCCGCGCCCCGTCCGTGGCGCCATGGCCCGACAGATTGGGCGCCATATCCGAGACCACCACGTCGGCCTTGCCGCCATCCATGGCCTCTTCAAGCTGCGCCAGCACCGCCTCTTCACGAAAGTCGCCCTGGATGTAATGCACGCCCTCGATGGGCTCCATGGGCAGCAGGTCCAGCGAGATGATGCGGCCGTTGAGTTCGCCAACAGCAGCACCGCTGGGCGAGAGACGACGGCGCACATACTGACTCCAGGCGCCGGGCGCGCAACCCAGGTCCACCACGGTGTGGCCGGGCTGAATCAGCTTGAGCGACTCGTCAATTTCCTTGAGCTTGTAGGCCGCGCGCGCACGATAGCCGTCCTTTTGGGCGGCTTTCACATACGGGTCATTGATGTGATCGTGCAGCCAATTCTTATTGACCTTCTTGCTTTTGGTTTTCGTTTTCATGCCTGAATTCTCGCAGCCTTGATAATACGGGTATGCCCCAAATTGAATTAACTCCCGCGCAGCGCCGGGAACACCGCGCCGAAGCCCACCATCTGGACCCCGTCGTCCTCATCGGTGGCGATGGTCTTACCACTGCCGTTCAAAAGGAAGTGGACGCCGCACTCAATGCCCATGGTCTGATCAAGGTCCGCGTTTTCGGCGACGACCGTGCAGCCCGCGAGCAGGTCTATCAACAACTTTGCGACGAGCTGAACGCGGCTCCCATCCAGCACATCGGCAAGCTGCTGGTGCTGTGGCGCCCTATTCCCGAAAAGGAAAAGGCCTTTGACGAAGACCGCATGCCCGGTCCTCGCGACGTCAAGGTGCTCAAGTTCGGCCGCGCCGGCCAGAAGCCCGAAGTCAAGCAACTGCGCGTGCTCGGCAACCAGCGCCTGACCGCCGGCGGCACCATCAAGCGCGCCAAGCCCAAGCAGAAGTCGGTCAAGAAAGGTCGTCAGGACTGATCTGCCGATCCGCCCTGTCTGCCCGCCCCATTGCCTTATTTCCTCGCCGAGACCGCCAACCCATGGTTCAGACCACACAGCAGCAACGCCACATTCTTTGCATGAAATGGGGCACCAAATACGGCCCGGAGTACGTCAACCGACTCTATGCCATGGTGCGCCGCCATCTCAGCGGAGATTTTCGCTTTGTCTGCCTGACCGACAGCACAGAGGGGATTCGCTCCGAAGTGGAGTGCTTTCCCATCCCCGACCTGAACATCCATCTGGCGCCCGGCCAGCGTGACGGCGCCTGGAAGAAGCTCACCACCTTCGAGCGCGACCTGCATGGCCTCAAGGGTCAGGCGCTGTTCCTGGACCTGGACGTGGTGATTGTGGGCAGCCTCGACGAATTCTTCACGCTGCCCGGCGACTTCCGCATCATTCACGACTATCCGCGTTTCTGGCGCTTTGGCGAACGCATTGTCGGCAACTCATCGGTCTACCGCTTCGAGCTGGGTGCCCATGCCGATGTGCTGGAGCATTTCCGCGCGCACACCGAAGAGATGCGCGGCAAGTACCGCAACGAGCAGGAGTATCTGTCGCACTTTCTGCACAAGCAGGGCAAGCTGGACTACTGGCCTGCAGCCTGGTGCCCCAGCTTCAAGTACTACTGCATTCCGACCTGGCCCAGCAACTACTGGAAGGAGCCAGTGCCGCCGGCCGATGCGCGCATCGTGATCTTCCACGGCGAGGTGAACCCCCCCGATGCCCTGGAAGGCCGCCGCAACAAGCGCTTTCGCCATATCGAGCCCGCCAGGTGGATCGAGAAGGCCTGGGGCTGAAGGACGGCTGCAGTTGCAGCCTCAAAAACAAAAGGCGTTGACCGCGAGGTTCAACGCCTTTTTTGTGCTCGCCTGACCGATGGATCAGCGATATTTGGCATCGACCAGCGGATGCCCCTTCATGCGCGAGAGAATGGACAGCGGGCTGGCCGCCGGGTTGTATTCGCTGCCTGGCGGCAGGAACAAGGTCTGCTCCAGCATGTACTGCCCCGACATGACGGCATGCACTGCCTGATCGGAGAAACACACCCAGGTGGAACCTGCCGCGAAAGGCACGGTTTCCTGGGGAGCATTTTTCTGATAGTCGGGATCGCCCTTCATGCCGTCATGCAGCTGCAGCATCAAATGGTCGTATTCGCTGCGATAGGACTTGGTCACATGCAGCAGCTCCAGAGCCTTGGCCTGCCAGGCGCTGTAGGGCTTGGCACGCGGCACAAAACGCTTGGCCACATCGGTGAAGGGCTCGCCCACCCGCCAGACCCGGGGCTGGCCATCCGGATTGACATTGGTGAAGACGCGCAGAATGCGCTCGCCATAGTTGGGCCGCGAAGGAAAGGCATCCACATGCATGCGCTTGTCGTCCGCACGCCAGGACTGCGCCCGCGTTTCCACCTGCGAAGGTCGGTAGCTGGTGGGTGCCATGCGCACCACCGGCATATAGGCGGGAAACAGGCCTGCGATCAGCGCCGTGGCCTGGTCGCGAAAGCGTCCGACCATGCCAGCCACCTGCTTCTGTGTGGCCTCGTCGCCAGCCACGCCCTTGATCGAGCCATCCACATTGAGGCTGATATTGCGCGTCTTGGGATCGCGCACATCGGGGCGCAGCAGGGTTTTTTCCTGCTCGGTCAGCTGAAAGCTCAGCTGCGGAAAGTACAGCACCTTGCCGGCTTCGACGGCAGCAGTCCATTCATCGCGCCCCTGGACCTGGCTCCAGTCGGTCGCGTCGATTTTTACGATTTGAGATTCCATGGCTTCGGCAGTGTACTCCCCGCAGCTGGCGCGGGCTTGCACTGGATCAAGCCGGCTTGCGCGCGCCCGCCACACGCCACAGCACGATGGCGGCGCACAGCCACTGCAGCGCATACATGCCGGTGCCCACGCTATGCCAGAGCCTGAGGTTCTCGCGCGCCACGATCTTGGGCGACACGCCGTACTGCACCAGCAGCGCCAGCAACATGCCGGCGATAACAAAACCGATAGCTGCTTGCGCCCATTGCTCAATCTTTTCAGCATGTTTTCGCTTTGAAAACACCAGCAGAAGAGCGCAACATGCTATGGAAATCCAGGTCTGCGCGGCGAACAGCTTGGCCGCCATAAAGCCCGCCAGAGCCGGCGTGGGCAGATGGGCAAACAGCATGGGTACGGCCACAAAGCCAATGGAGCACAGACTGCCCCACCATAAAGCGGCCAGGAAAACAGGCAAACGCTCGTACATAGCCACGAATCCTTGAACGCGGCGCAGCGCCCAGGCCAGAAACATCAAGCAAGGGCAGCCCCGCAGCGAAGATGTTGTCCCCCTCCGCGAGGCAGAGAGGGGGAAGGCGCGCAGCGCCTCAGGGGGTGCTTACACGTACTTTACGCCTACGATCTCGTAGCGACGCTCGCCGCCCGGTGCCTGCACCACGGCGGTATCGCCCTCTTCCTTGCCGATCAGGGCGCGGGCAATGGGGCTGGACACATTGATCAGGCCATGCTTGAGGTCGGCCTCGTCCTCGCCCACGATCTGGTAGGTCACGGGCGAGCCGCTGTCTTCATCTTCCAGATCCACGGTCGCGCCGAACACCACGCGACCGCCGGCATCCAGCTCGGTCGGGTCGATGACCTGCGCGGCGGACAGCTTGCCCTCGACCTCGAGGATGCGGCCTTCGATGAAGCCCTGCTGCTCCTTCGCGGATTCATATTCGGCGTTTTCGCTCAGGTCACCCTGAGCACGGGCCTCTGCAATGGCTTGAATGACCGCGGGACGATCCACAGTCTTCAGGCGTTGCAGTTCCACCTTGAGCTTTTCTGCTCCGCGCTTGGTGATTGGGATGGTGGCCATGATCGAGTCTCCAAATTCAGCAAACGCCGCGCCAAGCGCGGCACCTCTCGCACAGTCCTGAGTGACAACGTCAAACAGGGGCCTGTGCCCCAAAAGCAAACCGCCGCACGTTGCCGCGCGGCGGTTCAAATACATTACCGCAGATTATGCCGTGTTTGCCGTGGCACAAGTGCGGTAAAAACCCGGCAGCCCTTGCGGGCTGCTTCGGGCGTCAGGCTTTTCAGGCCTTGGTCAGCATGGCATGCAGCTCTTGCACCGAGTGCACGTCCAGATTGCCGCGCATGGCCTTCATGCCTTCCACGGCCGCTTCCGCGCCGAAGATGGTGGTGAAGGTGGTCACACGTGCCAACAGCGCGCTGGTACGGATCTGGCGCGAGTCGGCGATGGCGTTGCGACGCTCTTCCACGGTGTTGATGACCAGGGCGATCTCGCCGTTCTTGATCATGTCCACGATGTGAGGACGGCCTTCAGTCACCTTGTTGACCGCTTGCACTTCCAGGCCAGCTTCAGCAATCGCTGCAGCTGTACCGCGTGTAGCGCACAGGCTGTAGCCCATGGCAACCAGCTCCTTGGCCACGGCCACGGCACGGGTCTTGTCGTTGTTCTTCACCGACAGGAAGACCTTGCCTTCGGCAGGCAGGTGCACGCCGGCACCCATCTGGCTCTTCACAAAGGCTTCGCCAAAGGTCTTGCCCACGCCCATGACTTCACCGGTGGACTTCATCTCGGGGCCGAGAATGGTGTCCACACCAGGGAACTTCACGAACGGGAACACGGCTTCCTTGACGCTGAAGTAAGGCGGTGTGACTTCCTTGGTGATGCCCTGCTCGGCCAGCGTGTCGCCGGCCATGCAGCGTGCAGCCACCTTGGCCAGTTGCACGCCGGTGGCCTTGGAGACGAAGGGCACGGTGCGCGAGGCACGGGGGTTCACTTCCAGCACGTAGATCACGTCCTGGCCGTCAGCCTCCTTGATGGCGAACTGCACGTTCATCAGGCCCACCACATGCAGGCCTTCGGCCATGGCTGCGGTCTGGCGCTTGATTTCAGCGACGGTTTCGGCCTTCAGGTAGTAAGGAGGCAGCGAACAGGCGGAGTCACCGGAGTGAACGCCAGCTTGCTCGATGTGCTCCATCACGCCGCCGATGTACACAGCGCCGGTCTTATCGCGCACGCAATCGACGTCGCACTCGATGGCGTTGGACAGGAAATGATCCAGCAGCACGGGAGAGTCGTTGGAGACCTTCACGGCTTCGCGCATGTAGCGCTCGAGGTCGCGCTGCTCGTGCACGATTTCCATGGCACGGCCGCCCAGCACATAGGAAGGACGCACCACCAGGGGGTAACCCAGGCCGGCAGCCTTTTCCAGGGCTTCGGCTTCGGTGCGCGCAGTGGCGTTGGGAGGCTGGCGCAGACCCAGTTCGTTGAGCAGCTTCTGGAAGCGCTCGCGGTCCTCCGCGGCATCGATCATGTCGGGCGTGGTGCCGATGATCTTCACGCCTTCGCGCTCCAGGCCCAGAGCCAGCTTCAGAGGCGTCTGGCCGCCGTACTGCACGATCACGCCTTCGGGCTGCTCCACGTCCACGATTTCCAGCACATCTTCCAGCGTCAGGGGCTCGAAGTACAGGCGATCGGAAGTGTCGTAGTCGGTGGACACGGTCTCGGGGTTGCAGTTGACCATGATGGTTTCGTAACCATCTTCGCGCATGGCCATGGCGGCGTGCACGCAGCAATAGTCAAACTCGATGCCCTGGCCGATACGGTTCGGGCCACCACCCAGCACCATGATCTTCTTCTTGTCCGTGGGAGCGGCTTCGCACTCTTCGTCATACGTGGAGTACATGTACGCGGTGTTGGAGGCGAACTCGGCCGCGCAGGTGTCCACGCGCTTGAACACGGGACGCACCTTCAGCGCCTTGCGTGCTTCGCGCACGGCCTTATCGCTGGTGTGCAGCAGCTTGGCCAGGCGGCGGTCGGAAAAGCCCTTTTGCTTGAGGGTGCGCAGAGTCTGCGCATCCAGAGCCGCCAGAGCGCCTTCGCCCTTGGCTTCGTAGAGCTTGTCCAGGTCGAGTTCGATCTTGACGATCTCCTCGATCTGCACCAGGAACCACTTGTCGATCTTGGTGATGTTGTGCACCTCGTCCAGCGACCAGCCGGCAGCGAAAGCGTCACCCACATACCAGATGCGGTCGGGACCGGGCTCGCCCAGTTCCTTTTCCAGGATTTCACGATCCTGGGTCTTTTCGTTCATGCCGTCCACGCCCACTTCCAGGCCGCGCAAGGCCTTCTGGAAGGATTCCTGGAAGGTACGGCCGATGGCCATCACTTCGCCCACGGACTTCATCTGCGTGGTCAGGCGGTTGTCGGCAGCAGGGAACTTCTCGAAGGCGAAACGCGGGATCTTGGTGACCACGTAGTCGATCGAGGGCTCGAACGAAGCGGGGGTCTTGCCGCCGGTGATTTCGTTCTTGAGCTCGTCCAGCGTGAAGCCCACGGCCAGCTTGGCCGCGATCTTGGCGATGGGGAAGCCCGTGGCCTTGGA
The DNA here is from genome assembly GCF_039581415.1 of Comamonas sp. F1-6. NCBI lineage: Bacteria > Pseudomonadati > Pseudomonadota > Betaproteobacteria > Burkholderiales > Comamonadaceae > Comamonas > Comamonas sp. F1-6. Next base: position 23,964 of record NZ_JBCPWN010000025.1, on the reverse strand, counting down.
AGCCAGTGCCGAGGAACGCGAGACGCGGGGGTTCATCTCGATGACGATCATGCGACCGTCCTTGGGATTCACCGAGAACTGCACGTTGGAGCCGCCCGTGTCCACACCGATTTCGCGCAGAACGGCCAGAGATGCATTACGCATGATCTGGTATTCCTTGTCGGTCAGCGTCTGGGCCGGCGCCACGGTGATGGAGTCACCGGTGTGCACGCCCATGGGGTCCAGGTTTTCGATGGAGCAGACGATGATGCAGTTGTCCGCGGTGTCGCGCACCACTTCCATCTCGTACTCTTTCCAGCCCAGCAGGGATTCCTCGATCAGCAGTTCGTTGGTAGGCGAAGCCTCCAGACCGCGCTTGCAGATGGTTTCGAATTCCTCGGGGTTGTAGGCAATGCCGCCGCCGGTGCCGCCCAGCGTGAAGCTGGGGCGAATGACGGTGGGAAAGCCCATCTGCTTTTGCACGGCCCAGGCTTCGTCCATGGAGTGGGCGATGCCGGAGCGCGCGGAGCCCAGACCGATCTTGGTCATGGCGTCCTTGAACTTCAGACGGTCTTCGGCCTTGTCGATGGCTTCGGGCTTGGCGCCGATCAGCTCGACCTTGTACTTGTCCAGCACGCCGTTCTTCCACAGGTCCAGCGCGCAGTTCAGCGCGGTCTGGCCGCCCATGGTTGGCAGGATGGCATCGGGGCGTTCCTTGGCGATGATCTTCTCGACCGTCTGCCAGGTAATGGGCTCGATGTAGGTGACGTCGGCGGTGGCCGGGTCGGTCATGATCGTGGCAGGGTTGCTGTTGATCAGGATGACCTTGTAACCCTCTTCACGCAGGGCCTTGCAGGCCTGCACGCCGGAGTAGTCAAACTCGCAGGCCTGACCGATCACGATGGGACCGGCGCCAATGATCAGAATGCTTTTTAGGTCGTTGCGCTTAGGCATTTTTGTGTTTCTCCATCAGCGCTGTGAAGCGGTCAAACAGATAGCCGATATCGTTGGGGCCGGGCGATGCTTCGGGGTGACCCTGGAAGCAGAAGGCAGGCACATCGGTGCGCTCCAGACCTTGCAGCGTGCCGTCGAACAGGCTGATGTGCGTGGCGCGGGCATTGGCGGGCAGCGACTCCAGCTCCACCGCGAAACCGTGGTTCTGGCTGGTGATGCTGACGTGGCCGGTGTCCAGGTCCTTGACGGGGTGGTTGGCACCGTGATGGCTGTTCTGCATCTTGAAGGTCTTGGCACCGGAGGCCAGAGCCATGATCTGGTGGCCCAGGCAGATACCGAACACCGGCATCTTGGCTGCCATGATCTCTTGCACGGCGGCAATGGCGTAGTCGCAAGGCGCGGGGTCGCCAGGGCCGTTGGACAAGAACACGCCGTCGGGGTTCAGGGCCAACACATCCTTGGCTGGAGTCTGGGCGGGCACGACGGTCACGTCGCAGCCGCGCTCGGCCAGCATGCGCAGAATGTTCTTCTTCACGCCGAAGTCATAGGCCACAACCTTGAACTTGGGCGATTCGAGCTTGCCGTAGCCTTCGCCCAGCGTCCACTCAGCCTCGGTCCATGGGTAGGACTTGTCGGTGGACACGACCTTGGCCAGATCCAGACCCTTCATGCTGGGGGCAGCCTTGGCGGCGGCGATGGCCTCGTCGATCCTGGCCTGGGTGACTTCTTCACCAGCGGCCAGACCCACGATTGCACCGTTCTGCGCGCCTTGATCACGCAGCAGTCGCGTGAGCTTGCGGGTGTCGATGTTGGCGATGGCGACGGTCTTACCTTCGGTCAGGTACTCGGACAGCGTCTGGGTGCTTCGGAAGTTGCTGGCCAGCAAAGGCAGGTTCTTGATGATGAGACCTGCGGCATGGATCTTGTCAGCTTCGACGTCTTCAGGATTGACACCGTAGTTGCCGATGTGCGGATACGTGAGCGTCACGATCTGCTGGCAATAGCTGGGGTCTGTGAGGATTTCCTGGTAGCCGGTCAGCGAAGTGTTGAAAACGACTTCACCAACAGTGGTGCCTTGCGCACCAATCGAGTTGCCAATAAAGACCGTGCCGTCTGCGAGCGCCAGAATGGCGGATGGGAAATTTCCCTTGAGAGACAAAAGCACTGGGTTCTCCGGTTTTTTAATTACGGTTACGCCCAACGAAGCCCCGGCATGTGCGCTGGGACATTTGTGTCTGCAGGGAATGGCGAGGAAGCGTCGCTAGGCGTATGAAGGAATGCTTGAAAGCCGCCCATTATAGGCTCTGTCCGCTTCACCCCTTTGAAGCGCCCCGGGATTACCCTCTACGGCGCAGCATGCTTACGCTGCTCGCATGCAGGCAGATCGCTGCGGCAGCAGCCACATTGAGTGACTCCTCACCCCCGGGCTGTGCAATGCTGATGCGGTGGCTCGCCATCTCCATCAGCGCATCGCCCACACCCTGCCCTTCATGGCCCATGGCCCAGGCACAGGGCCATGGCAGGTCGGCCTCATGGATCAATGTCCCCTGATGGGAGCTGGTCACTACCAGGGGCACCTGCAGGGCTTGCACATCCTCGACCGAGGCAGCCTCGACCAGATGCAGACCGAAGTGAGCACCCATTCCAGCGCGCAGCACTTTCTGGCTCCACAGTGCGGCCGTGCCCTTGAGCGCCACGATCTGGGTGAAGCCGAAGGCCGACGCGCTGCGCAGGATGCTGCCCACATTGCCGGCATCCTGGACGCGGTCCAGCACCACGGTGGCAACGCCCGGCTGCACCTGCACACCCGCATCCCAGTCCATCACATAGCCCATGCGGGCAGGAGATTCCAGAGCGCTGATCTCGTCGAACAAGGCATCTGCCAGCACCACGACCTTGCCGGCAGCCAGCACCCACTCTTCGGGCGCCTGAGGCCAGAAAGACTGCGCAAAAACGGCAACCTTTGGTTTCAGGCCCCGCACCAGGGCCGCACGGCAAAGATGATCGCCTTCAAGCCAGACCTGCCCCTGTTTGCGATAGGCCGTGCTGTCCTGGGACAGACGGCGCAGCTCCTTGACGAAAGCGTTGTCTCGCGAATGAATGTCCGTGACCTGGGGGCGTGCAGCCATATCGACCTCTGAGAAAAAACAAAAACCCGGCATGCAAGCACCTGGCCGAGCTTGAAACAAGAAGATAGAACCCCCGAGGCGGCCCTGCGCCGCACTCGGGAATGCAGACAATGTCGATCAGGCGCGCATCAGACGTAGAGCGATGCCTGCGACATCTGCAGGCTGGACGTCACACCCGACAGCCCGGTTTCGCACAGCACAGGCTGCGCCGTGCCGCCTGCACACACCTGGCCGGCTTGCAGCACCTGGGCCACGGGTGCAAAGGAGCGCCTGTGCTCTGCCGTCGCACCATGGGCACGCAAGGCCTGCAGATGCGCGGCCGTGCCATAGCCCTTGTGGCCAGCAAAGCCATACTGCGGATACTGGGTGTCCAGGCGTTCGCACCAGCGGTCGCGCGTGACCTTGGCCAAAATGGACGCTGCAGAAATGGCCTGCACCAGCGAGTCCCCCTTGACGATGGCCTCGGCCTGCACATCGATCTGCGGCAACTGGTTGCCATCCACCAGCACCAGCACGGGCTTGAGACGCAGGCCCATCACCGCACGACGCATGGCCAGCAACGTGGCCTTGAGGATGTTGATCTCGTCGATCTCCTGCACCGACGCCTGAGCTATGCAAAAGCACAGCGCCTTGGCGCGGATTTCGTCGTAGAGCACCTCGCGGCGGTTGGCCGTGAGCTTCTTGGAGTCGTTAAGCCCGGCAATGGGCTTCAGATCGTCCAGGATGACGGCGGCAGCCACCACCGGACCGGCCAGCGGGCCGCGCCCTGCCTCATCCACCCCGGCAACCAGCCCGGGCGGATGCCAGGGCAGGCAGCCTTGCTCAAGCAGCGGGGGTGGCAATGATTTTTTGGATCGCATGGGCAGCCAGTTCGGCGGTATCGCGGCGCAGTTCGTGATGTAGCGCGGTGAAGCGCTCAACCAGCGCTTCAATGGTGACAGGAGAATCCTGGCTGGCTCTGAGCCAGCCCAGTGCGGCCTGGGCCAGCGCCTCGGGTGTTGCCGCATCCTGCAGCAGCTCGGGCACGACAAAATCGCCGCACAGAATATTGGGCAGCCCCACCCAGGGCTGAAGCTGTTTGCGCTTCATCAGGCGCCAGCTCCAGGGATGCATGCTGTAGCTGATGACCATGGGGCGCTTGTAGAGCGCCGCCTCCAGCGTGGCGGTGCCGCTGGCAATCAGCGTGCAGTCGCAGGCTGCCAGCACATCGTGGGACTGGCCCTTGACGATGAGACATTTGCCCTGCATGCCGGCCTCGGCAGCAATGCGCTGCACCTCTTCGTACAGCGAAGGCACGGCCGGCACCACGATCCGGGTCTGAGGCAACGCCTTCTGGACCAGCGCCGCCGCCTTGAAAAAGCCTGAGGCAATGTAGCGCACCTCGGAGCGGCGGCTGCCGGGCAGCAAGGCCAGCACCAGACCCTCTTCGGCCAGGCCCAGGCGCGCACGCGCGGCCGCTCTATCGGGGTGCAACGGAATCACCTGCGCCAGCGGATGACCGACGTAGGTAGCTTCGATGCCATGCTGGGCCAGCAGTTCGGGCTCGAACGGGAAGATGCACAGCACATGGTCGGCCGCGCGACGGATTTTCTCCACGCGATCGGCACGCCAGGCCCAGATCGACGGACAGACAAAGTGCACGGTCTTGATGCCGGCTTCACGCAAGCCGGTTTCCAGCCCCAGGTTGAAGTCGGGGGCATCCACACCGACGAAGACCGAGGGCGGATGCGCAATCAGGCGCTGACGCAGCTTTTTGCGAATACCGAGCAACTCGGCCACGCGCACCAGCACTTCCCAGCTGTAACCGTGCACGGCGAGGCGCTCTGACTGCCACCAGGCGTCAAAGCCGCGCTCCTGCATTCTGTCGCCGCCTATGCCCATGGAGCTCGCATCGGGCCAGCGCTGACGAAGACCGTCCAGCAACAGCGAAGCCAGCAGATCGCCCGAGGCCTCGCCTGCCACCATGGCAATGCTGGGCGCTATGGAATCTGGAGCGGCTTGCGCTTGCTTATTAGTCATTTCAGAGCTATTCACGTCTCAAACTCAGATAGGGACAGCGCGAGTCGCTATCAACGTGTAATGCCGTTGCTTGCCGATGCCAGAAAGGACTGCATGAAGTCCACGTCCTGCACGGCTTCAGGCGTTGCCGACTTGATCGCATCCATGGCCGCAATGGCATGTTCCAGCGTCAGACCCTGGCGGTACAGCAGCTTGTGCATTTCACGCACGGCAGCAATGCGCGCATCCGAGAAGCCACGACGCTTGAGACCGATCAGATTCACGCTGCGAGCAGCCAGCGGATTGCCATCCACCGTCATGAAGGGCGGCACATCCTTGTTCACATGGGCCTGAAAGCCCACCATGGCATGTGCACCTATGCGCATGCGCTGCAGCACACCGGTCAGGCCGCCAATCGTCACCCAGTCGCCGACATGCACATGGCCTGCCAGCGTGGTGTTGTTGGCCAGCGTGGTCTGGTTGCCAATGATGCAGTCATGCGCGATATGCACATAGGCCATGATCCAGTTGTCATTGCCGATGGTCGTCTCGCCGCGATCCTGCGTGGTCCCCGTGTTGAAGGTACAGAACTCGCGCACCGTGTTGCGATCGCCGATCACCAGACGCGTGGGCTCGCCCGCGTACTTCTTGTCCTGAGGCTGCGCACCCAGCGACGCGAACTGGAAGATGTGGTTGCCTTCACCAATGGTGGTGTCGCCTTCGATCACGCAATGCGCGCCCACCTTGCTGCCGGCGCCAATGCGCACCCTGGGGCCGATGACGGCATACGGCCCCACCGACACCGAGGTGTCAAGCTGGGCCGCAGGGTCCACCACGGCGGTGGGATGAATCAAGCTCACAGCCGCCATCAACGCTTATCCCACGTGACGCATGGTGCACATCAGCTGAGCTTCAGCGGCCACTTCGCCATCCACGCTGGCGACGGCGTTGAACTTCCAGATGCCGCCGCGCACGCGATCGATAGTGATCTCCAGGGCCAGTTGGTCTCCCGGCACCACAGGGCGCTTGAAGCGAGCCGAGTCGATGCCCACGAAGTAGTAGATATTGTTTTCATCGGGCACCTGGCCCATGGCGTCGAAGGCCAGCAGGCCGGCAGCCTGGGCCAGAGCTTCAAGAATCAGCACGCCGGGCATGACCGGACGACCGGGGAAATGCCCGGTGAAGAACGGCTCGTTGAACGTGACGTTCTTGATCGCCTTGATGCGCGTGTTGCGCTCAAGCTCCAGCACCCGGTCCACCAGAAGAAAGGGGTAGCGGTGAGGCAGTTGCTTGAGAATTTCTTGAATATCCATCATCAATTTCCGTTGTTGCTTTGCCGGCCCTCTGCCAGCGCTTGTTCAAGCTTCTTGACCCGCTCCCGGAGCGTGTACAACTGCCTGAAGGTTGCAGCGTTCTTTTCCCATTGCTCGTTCTCTTGCAACGGAAAGATGCCTGTATAAAAACCTGCCTTGGGCAAGGAGCGAGTGACCATGGAGGTCGGCGAAATCACCGTGCCATCCGCAATCGTCAAATGCCCCAGAATATTGGCAGCTCCACCAATCTGGCAGCGCTTGCCGATACGCGCACTGCCGGCAATACCGGTATTGCCGGCAATCACCGTATGCGCACCAATGTGCACATTGTGGGCAATCTGCACCAGATTATCGATCTTGACGCCATCTTCAATGACGGTGTCATCAAGTGCCCCACGATCCACGCAGGTGTTGGCACCGATTTCCACGTCGTTGCCGATGCGCACGGCCCCCAGCTGCTCTATCTTTTCCCATTGGCCCGCCGAGGGCGCGAAGCCGAAGCCGTCGGCACCGATGACCACACCGGGATGCAGAATGCAGCGCTCGCCCAGCACACAGCCCTGGCTGATGGTGACGCGCGATTTCAGCACCGTATCGGCACCGATGACCGCACCTGCCTCCACCACACATTGCGGCCCCACATAGGCACTTTCATGCACCTGGGCCGTGGCATCCACCACCGCACTCGCATGGATGCCGCGCGGCCTGCCGCCCTGCTGATGCGCCTTCCACCACTGGGTGGCACGCGCGAAATAGGCATAAGGATCGGCCGCGACAATGCAGGCGCCACGCTGCGCCGCTTCATCACGCATCGTCGGCGCCACAATGACACAGGCCGCCTGTGAGGCGGCCAGTTGCTGGCGATAGCGGGGATTGCTTAAAAAGCTCAGATCACCGTGGCCCGCAGAGTCCAGTGGAGCGATGCGCGAGATAGGCATCTCGCGCTCGCCACCCACCAGCTCTCCTCCGAGCGCATCGAGAATCTGTCCCAATAGAACGCTCACAAAAGTATCCTTGGGATTACTTTGTGCCGTTCAGGGCCTTGATGACCTTGTCGGTGATATCGAACTTGGGGTTGATATACACGGCCTCTTGCAGGATGACGTCGTACTTTTCAGTCTCGGCCACTTGCTTGACAACCTTGTTCGCACGATCCAGCACGGTGGCCAGTTCTTCGTTCTTGCGTGCGTTCAGATCTTCCTGAAATTCACGGCGCTTGCGCTGGAATTCACGATCCTGATCCACCAACTGACGCTGGCGCGAAGCACGCTGGCTCTCGGACATAGTGGTAGCTTCACGCTCGAACTTGTCCGAGGCGCTCTTCAAGGAATTGCCCTGATCGACCAAATCCTTTTCACGCTTAGAAAACTCCTGCTCAAGCTTGGCTTGGGCAGCCTTGGCAGCGGATGCCTCACGGAAGATACGATCCGTGTTCACAAAACCGGCCTTGAATTCCTGTGCATGCGCAGAGACGGCCATGGCGCCAAGCAGCACAGCCAAAGAAAGATGGCTAGAGAGAGATTTCATTAGAAAGATGTTCCGATTTGGAATTGCAGTTTCTGGATTCTATCGCCGGTTTCCTTACGGATTGGCTGAGCATACGCCAAACGCAGAGGACCCAGCGGCGAAATCCAACTAATACCGACACCGGTGGAAGCACGCAAGGTTCCCAGATCCATGCTTTCACCTTCCGCCCACACATTACCCACGTCCACAAAGCCGAACAGACGCAGTGTTCTGTCATTACCGGCACCTGGGAACGGGACCATGAATTCGCCATTCAAGGTCAGCTTGCGCGTACCGCCCAAGGCCAGATTGGTATTCACCGTGTCACGACGCCCCAGAGAGCCCTGCTCAAAACCACGCACCGAACCCAGGCCACCCGAGTAGAAATTCTTGAAGATGGGATAGGGATTGCCGCCCAGCCCCTTGCCCCAGCCCAGCTCGCCGTTCAGGGCAATCGTGTACTTCTTGTTCAGCGGAATATATTGCTGAATCTGGTAGTTGGCCTTCGCATAGCGCATATCGCTCATGAACGAGGCTTCCAGATTCACACGCTGATAGCGACCGGCATTGGGTGCCAGGGCACTGTCGCGGTTATCACGAGACCATCCCAGAGTCAGAGGGATACCGGTCTTGGAGCAGCCTATGTTCTGGCCAGGCAGACCACCGCAATACTCGTTGTAGACCGCCGGCATATAGGTGCCAGGCTTGATCTCATTGCCTTCAACACCGGCACCGAAGAAGATGGTGTCCACTTCACTGAAGGGCACACCGAAGCGCACGCTGGCACCCTTGGTGATGATCTTGTAGGCGCCATCGTCATAGTAGGGACGAATGGTGCGGTAGTACAGGTCATAGGTGCGCGAGATACCGGTATCCGTGAAGTACGGATTGGTTGTCGACACCACCATGGTGCGGTTGTACTTGCTGGTGTTGACATCCAGACCCAGGTAGTTGCCCGAGCCGAACACGTTTTCCTGCTTGATGCCGAAGGACAGCGAGACCTTTTCAGCGCTGGAAAAACCTGCGCCCAGCTGGATCGAGCCTGTGGGCTTCTCAACCACATTGATCATCAGATCGACCTGATCGGGGGAGCCGGGCACTTCCTGGGTTTCAATGTCGACCTGGGTAAAGAAGCCCAGACGATCCACACGGTCGCGTGACAGCTTGATCTTCTGGCCGTCATACCAGGAGGCCTCGAACTGACGGAACTCGCGACGAATCACTTCGTCGCGGGTCTTGTTGTTGCCGCTGACACTGATGCGACGGACGTAGGCGCGACGCGAAGGCTGTGCTTGCAACACGATGGCCACACGATTGTTGACGCGATCGATTTCGGGCACGGCCTCCACCTTGGCGAAGGCAAAACCGAAATTGCTGTAATAGTCGGTAAAAGCCTTGACGGTCTCGGAAACCTGATCGGCGTTATAGGGCTCACCTGGCTTGATCTTGACCAGCGATTTGAACTCGTCGTCACGGTCCAGGTAGTTGCCTTCGAGCTTCACGCCAGAGACCACATACTGATTGCCTTCGTGAATATTCACGGTCAGGCCGATGCTTTGCTTGTCCGGAGAGATGGCGACCTGGGTGGACTCCACACGGAACTCCAGGTAGCCTCGCTGCAGATAGTAGGAGCGCAGAGACTCCAGGTCGGCATTGAGCTTGTTGCGAGCGTAGCGGTCAGACTTGGTGTACCAGCTCATCCAGTTGCCAGTGTCCTGGTCAAACAGGTCCTTGAGCGTCGATTCCTTGAAGGCCTTGTTGCCCACAATGTGGATTTCGTTGATCTTGGCCGGCTCGCCTTCGGAGACGGTGAAGGTCAGGTTCACTCGGTTGCGCTCGATAGGCGTCACCGTGGTCACCACTTCAGCGCCATACAGACTGCGGTTGATGTACTGGCGCTTGAGTTCTTGCTCTGCGCGATCAGCCAGTGCCTTGTCGAAAGGGCGGCCATCGGCCAGGCCCACGTCACGCATGGCCTTGAGCAGAGTGTCCTTGTCGAACTCCTTGGTGCCGGCAAAGTTCACCTCGGCAATGGTTGGGCGCTCTTCCACAACCACCACCAGCACATTGCCATTGGCCTCGAGGCGCACGTCCTTGAACAGACCCAGAGCAAACAACGAACGAATGGCAGCCGCGCCCTTTTCGTCGTTGTAGTCATCGCCCACGCGCAAAGGCATGGAGGCGAACACCGTACCGGGCTCCACTCGCTGCAAACCCTCGACGCGGATATCTTGAACTTTGAAGGGCTCCAATGCCCATGCCGCTTGCGCAGCTAAAACCATAGCAGCCAGGGCAGTTGCAGAGCGCACGCCCAAGCGATTGAAATGTTTTTTCATGAGTGGAAATCGCCGCGAATGCGGCCTACCGTAGCGGTAAAAATTAGCCCCAGAGCCGGTTGATATCGTTGAAAAAGGCGACTGACATCATCAGCAATATGACTGCGACGCCTGCACGCTGCAGTCTTTCAGCCCAGACATCAGAGACACTGCGCCCCGTCAAACCTTCCCAAAGATAATACATCAGGTGCCCACCATCCAGAACGGGCAATGGTAGCAGGTTGAGAACGCCCAGGCTGATGCTGATCAGCGCGAGGAACGACAGGTATTGCACCAGCCCCATGCTGGCGGACTTGCCTGCATAGTCTGCGATCGTCAAAGGACCGCTGATATTCTTGAGCGAGGCCTGACCGATCAGCATGCGCCCCATCATGCGCAGCGTCATGGAGGACAGCTCCCAGGTCTTGTGCACACCGGCGCTCAAGCCATCCAGAAAGCCATGGCGCACCAGCACCATCTCGGGCTGGCTGCCAATAAAGGCGTTCACACGTGCAGTTGCAGCTTGCCCATCCTTGCCAGGTACTATTTCCGGCTGCACTCGCAGGTTCAGACGCCGGCCCGCACGCTCCACAGCCCAGGCCTGCGGCTCGACTCGACCGGATGCACCCGAGGCACGAATCGCGGCACGCGCCTGAGCGCCATCCTGAACTGCCTGGCCATCGATGCTGAGCAGCACATCGCCTTTTTGCAGACCCGCCTTTTCTGCAGGGCCACCCGCAACAACCTCTTCTATGACCGGACGACTCCAGGCACCCTGCAGCCCGACCTTGTCAAAGAAAGCTGCATCCGGTTCCTTTTGTTGCAAAGAAGCGAGATCGAGTGGCACGACACGCGCCACGCCGTGCTCTTGCGCCGCCACCTCCAGCTGCAAGGTTTCACCTTCAATGGCAGCTGTCGTCACCAGCCAGCGCAAATCACCCAGGGCACGCACAGGCTGCCATTCCTTGCCACCCACAGAGGCACGCTGCACCCAGTCGCCACTTTTAATACCGGCCTGATGCAGCAACGTGCCTTCCGGAGGAGCCGCAAGCCGGGCTGCAGGCTCGTTGGCACCCACCCAGTTGACCACCGCCAGCAGCGCCACGGCCAGCAACAGATTGGCCGCCGGCCCCGCGGCAACAATCGCTGCACGTGAGCGCAGAGGTTGGTTGTTGAAGGCCAGATGTTTTTCCTCGGGCCTGACCTCGCCCTCACGTTCGTCAAGCATGCGCACATAGCCGCCCAGAGGCAGCGCCGCGATCACATATTCGGTGCCCGACTTCTTGCCGACCCAGCGCAACAGCGGCTTGCCAAAGCCCACGGAGTAACGCAGCACCTTGACGCCACAGGCCACGGCAACGCGATAGTGGCCCCACTCATGCACCGCAATCAGAACGCCGAGCGCCACGATGAAAGCCACAACCGTCAGCAACACCTGAAACTCCTTAATGCCAATCAATGCTTGGAGTGCGCAGCAGGCCGCAAGTTCAACCGCAAGCCCTCAAGCCACCAAACTCGACGCCAGATCAACGCGCCCATTGCCTGGCTATGTCAGCCGCACGCTCGCGCGCTCGCTCATCAAGCGCCATCAACTCATCCAGACTACCAACGACACCGGGTTGCACGGATTCCAGCGTCTGCAGATTGACGGCATGAATGCGGTCAAATGACAGCCGACGCTCCAGGAATGCGGCGACAGCCACTTCGTTCGCTGCGTTGAGCACCGTGGTCGTGCCCTCGGGCGCGCGCAGCGCCTGCCAGGACAGATGCAGGCCCGGAAAGCGATGCGCATCCGCCTCCTCGAAGATCAGCGCCGCCAGCTTGGCGAAATCCAGCACAGGTGCGCCGCTCTCGATGCGCTCGGGCCAGGCCAGACCACAGGCAATCGGCACACGCATATCGGGCGTTCCCAGCTGGGCGAGAACGGACGCATCCTTGAACTGCACCATGGAATGCACGATCTGCTGGGGATGGATCACCACCTTGATTTTCTCGGGCGCCATATCGAACAGCCAGCGCGCCTCGATCACCTCCAGCGCCTTGTTCATCATGGTGGCCGAGTCCACCGAGATCTTGCGTCCCATGGAAAAATTGGGATGCGAGCAAGCCTGCTCGGGCGTGATTTCGGACAATGTCGCCGGATCGCGCTGGCGGAACGGACCGCCCGATGCCGTCAACAGCAAGGAGTCAACGCGATCAGCCCAGGTGCTGCTGTCTTCGGGCAGGCACTGGAAGATGGCCGAGTGCTCGCTGTCGATGGGCAGCAAGGTGGCACCATGACGCTTGACCGTGTCCATGAACAGCGCGCCGCCCACCACCAGGGCCTCCTTGTTGGCCAGCAGCAGACGCTTGCCGGCCCTGGCGGCCGCCAGACAGGGAGCCAGACCGGCCGCTCCGACAATCGCCCCCATGACGGCATCCACATCCGGGTGCGACGCAATCACTTCAAGAGCATCCCGCTCCTGGAGAACCTGTGTCTGAAGCCCGTTTTGCTTGATTGCCTCAGCCAGTTGACGAGCATGAGGCGCACTGGCCATCACAGCGAACTGTGGCTTGAACTGCGCGCATTGCCTGAGCATCAGATCCACCTGCGTGGCTGCACTCAGCGCGAAGATTTCGTATTGTTCAGGGTGGCGCGCCACCACATCCAGGGTATTGGTTCCGATGGAACCGGTAGAACCCAGAACCGTGATTTTCTGCTTCATGGATGCACAAAGGATGAGAGCATCATCGCCAACGGCAGTGTGGGCAGGAGGGCATCAATGCGATCCAGGACACCACCATGGCCGGGCAGCAAGCCGCTGCTGTCCTTGACACCGACGCTGCGCTTGATGAGGGATTCGACCAGGTCGCCCACCACACTCATCGCAGCCATAAACACCGCAGCCAGCAGCAGGAACCAAAGTCCGCGCGACTGCAGCACCGAATAGAAACTGGGAACACCGGCGCCGTAGTGACGATCTGCCCAGCTCCAGACCAGAGCCAGCACAATCACCCCCAGCATGCCGCCCCAGACACCTTCCCAGCTCTTGCCGGGGCTGATGGAAGGAGCAAGCTTGTTCCTGGTGAATTTCAGGCCGAAAGTGCGGCCTGCAAAATAGGCGAAGACATCAGCCACCCAGACCAGCACCAGCACCGACAGCAGGAAGTTGATGCCGATATTGCGCGCCTGCACCACGGCCAGCCAGGCCAGCCACAATGCCAGCACGCCGCCGACCAGACGAACTGCAGCCGGAATATGCGGCCAGCCCGCCACGCCAGCGCGCAGCAGCAAAACGCCCCCCAGCACCCAGAGGGAACCTGCAAGCAGCCACACCGTGTGCAGAGGCTGATCCACCCAGCCGGCCCACCAGGAGCCGGCGCACAGCACCGTACAGACAGCACCCAGGCCCAGTGAGCCTGCCTGTCCAAAACCATTGAGTCGCCCCCACTCCCAGGCACCAGCCGCCATGAACAACAGCATCAGTGCGGCAAAGGGCACGGTGCTGGCCGTATAAAACAGTGCCGGCAGCAAAATGGCCAGCAAAATCAAGGCGGTAATGACGCGCTGCTTGAGCATGGCACCTCTTATGGTTAAACCGTCAAGGTGACGGTGGATGATGGTTGAATCTGCTCGGAAGTCTGGCCGAAGCGGCGCTCACGACCGCCAAACACGGCAATGGCCTCGTCAAGAGCCGCCTCATCGAAATCAGGCCACAGGGCATTGCTGAAAAAAAGCTCTGTATAAGCAGCCTGCCAGAGCAGGAAATTGCTGATGCGGGTCTCGCCACCGGTGCGGATCATGAGATCAGGATCCGGCACATGGGCCAAAGCCATGGCCCTGTCCAGATTCTCGGGAGTCAGCTCCAGCCCCTGGGCCACCAGCTTCTGTGCAGCCTGGGCTATATCCCAGCGGCCACCGTAGTTGAAGCAGACGTTGAGAACCAGACGCGTGTTGTGAGCGGTGATGCGCTCGGCCTCTGCCAAGCCCTCCCGAACCTTGTCGCTCAGCCCCTGACGGTCGCCGACAAAGTACAGACGCACGCCGTCGCGGCTGAGTTGAGCGACTTCCTTGGCCAGGGCATTGGCCAGCAGGCTCATGAGGCCCGAGACCTCTTCCTGAGGCCGGTTCCAGTTCTCGGAGGAAAACGCAAACACAGTGAGCACCTGCACGCCACGCTCGACGCAGGCGCGAGCGCAGCGGCGCAGGGACTCCACCCCCTGCTTGTGACCAGCAAGACGTGGAAGCAGACGGCGCTTGGCCCACCGCCCGTTACCGTCCATGATGACGGCGATATGGCGCGGAACCGCGCCGTTTTTCTTGGATGTCAAAAGTGCAAGTCCTTTGGAAAGACTCAGACCGCCATGATGTCCTGTTCCTTGGCCGCCACCAGCGTATCGACCTCGGCAATATGCTTGTCGGTGATCTTCTGGATTTCGGCTTCGGAGCGCTTCTGATCGTCTTCAGAGGCTTCCTTGTCCTTGACCAGCTTCTTCACGCCTTCATTGGCATCGCGACGCAAGTTGCGAACGGCAATCTTGGCGTTCTCGCCTTCGTTGCGTGCCAGCTTGGTCATTTCCTTGCGGCGCTCTTCGCTCATGGGAGGCATGGGCACGCGAATCAGATCGCCCATGGAAGCGGGATTCAGACCCAGATCGCTCTCGCGAATAGCCTTTTCCACCTTGGCAGCCATGTTCTTTTCCCAAGGCTGCACGCTGATGGTGCGGGAATCCAGCAAAGACACATTGGCCACCTGAGACAGAGGCACCATGGAGCCGTAGTACTCGACATGAATGGCATCCAGCAGCGCGGGATTCGCACGGCCGGTACGCACGCGAGCCAGATTGTTCTTCAGAGCCTCGATGGACTGACCCATCTTGGTTTCGGTGTTCTTTTTGATTTCAGCGATCGTCATGTTCTTGTTCCTTTGCGGGCATGTGGCGGCAAAACGCTCAAGCGTACACCAGAGTGCCTTCGTCTTCACCCATGACCACGCGCTTGAGTGCGCCGGGCTTGACGATGGAGAACACGCGAATCGGCAGCTTCTGGTCGCGGCACAGCGCGAAAGCCGTGGCATCCATGATGCCCAGATTGCGCGAGATGGCCTCATCGAAAGCCAGCTTGTCGTAGCGTGTGGCCGAAGGATCCTTGACCGGGTCAGCCGTGTACACGCCATCCACCTTGGTGGCCTTGAGCACGACTTCGGCGCCAATTTCAGCACCACGCAGCGCAGCGGCCGTGTCGGTGGTGAAGAAGGGATTGCCCGTACCGGCAGCGAACACCACGACCTTGCCCTCTTCCAGGTACTGCAGCGCCTTGGGGCGCACATAGGGCTCGACCACCTGCTCGATACCGATGGCCGACATCACGCGCGCCGTCAGGCCCTGCTTGTCCATGGCATCTGCCAGAGCCAGGGCATTCATCACCGTGGCCAGCATGCCCATATAGTCGGCAGTCGCACGGTCCATGCCGACCGAGCCGCCCGCCACGCCGCGGAAGATGTTGCCGCCGCCGATCACCACGGCAACCTGCACACCCACCTTGGTCACTTCCACGATCTCAGCCACCATGCGCTCGATGGTTGCACGGTTGATGCCGAACTGGTCATCTCCCATTAACGCCTCCCCCGACAGCTTGAGCAAGATGCGCTTGTGGGCTGGAATGGCGTTGGACATGGTGTTTCTCCGATGGAAGTTGAATGAGTATGAAAACGGGAGGGGGAATAAATCAATCGCGGCTCTAGGCCGCGATTGTTGCTAAGGCTTAGGTTTAAGCACCAGCCTTGGCTGCTGCCACCTGGGCAGCCACTTCAGCGGCGAAGTCGTCAGTCTTCTTCTCAATGCCTTCACCCACGACATACATCGTGAACGCCTTCACATTGGTGTTGGCAGCCTTGAGCATCTGAGCCACGGTTTGCTTGCCGTCAGCAGCCTTCACGAAGACCTGGTCAGCCAGGGACACTTCCTTCAGGTACTTCTGCACGGAGCCTTCCACCATCTTGGAAACGATGTCGGCAGGCTTGCCGGATTCGGCTGCCTTGCCTTCGGCCACAGCGCGTTCCTTGGCGATCAGATCAGCAGGCACGTCAGCGGAAGTCAGAGCCACGGGCTTCATGGCAGCCACGTGCATTGCCACGTCCTTGGCAGCAGCAGCGTCGCCGTCGAACTCGACCACCACGCCAATGCGAGTGCCGTGCACGTAGGCAGCCAGGCCAGCGCCGCTGAAAGCCTTGAAGCGACGGAAAGACATGTTTTCGCCGATCTTGCCGATCAGACCCTTGCGCACATCTTCCAGAGTGGGGCCGTAGCCGTCTTGCTCGTAGGCCAGGGCGCCCAGAGCGTCCAGGTCAGCGGGGTTGTGCTCGGCGACCAGCTTGGCAGCGGCATTGGCCATGGCCAGGAAGCTGTCGTTCTTGGACACGAAGTCGGTTTCGCTGTTCACTTCGATCAGGCCGCCCTTGCCGCCGTCGATGAAAGCAGCCACAACGCCTTCAGCAGTCACGCGGGAAGCGGCCTTGCCAGCCTTGGTACCCAGCTTGACGCGCAGCAGCTCTTCAGCCTTGGCCATATCGCCATCAGCTTCGGTCAGAGCCTTCTTGCATTCCATCATGGGGGCGTCGGTCTTGGCGCGCAGTTCGGCGACCATGCTTGCAGTAATTGCCATCGTATTTCTCCAGTATCAGTTCGATTCGTTACAGGATTCCGGCTAAAAAAACGGGGCTACCTAGAGCCCCGCTTTTTCTCGCGATGCGGTCGCGCAGCCGGACTTCGCTTAGGCGGCGGATTCTTCCACTTCCACGAACTCGTCGCCGTTCTCACCGGCAGCGGCCTTCACCACGTCGTTCAGACGAGCTTCACGGCCTTCCAGGATTGCGTCGGCAATGCCTTGGGCGTACAGCTGCACAGCCTTGGCGGAGTCGTCGTTACCAGGGATCACGTAGTCGATGCCATCGGGGTTGTGGTTGGTGTCAACCACGCCGATCAGAGGAATGCCCAGCTTCTTGGCTTCAGCGATAGCGATCTTGTGGAAGCCCACGTCGATCACGAAAATGGCGTCGGGCAGACCGTTCATGTCCTGAATGCCGCCGATGTCCTTTTCCAGCTTTTCCAGTTCGCGAACGAACATCAGCTGTTCCTTCTTGGACATGGATTCCAGACCGGCTTCTTGCTGAGCCTTCATGTCCTTCAGACGCTTGATGGAGGTCTTGACAGTCTTGAAGTTGGTCAGCATGCCGCCCAGCCAGCGCTGGTCAACGAAGGGCACGCCAGCGCGCTTGGCTTCTTCAGCCACCAGCTCACGGGCTTGACGCTTTGTACCCACCATCAGGATGGTGCCGCCGTTAGCAGTCAGCTGCTTGGCGAACTTCTGGGCTTCCTGGAACATCGGCAGGGACTTTTCCAGGTTGATGATGTGGATCTTGTTGCGGGCACCGAAGATGAACGGAGCCATCTTGGGATTCCAGAAACGAGTTTGGTGACCGAAGTGGACGCCGGCTTCCAGCATCTCGCGCATTGTTACTGCCATGTTAATTACCTCAAAGGTTGGGTCTAAAATCCGGCCCAACGATTGCAGCCGCCTTGAAAAAAAGCGAGCGCAACACCTTGAATAGGCCGGTTTGCTATTTGCCTTGCCGACTTAAAAGCAATTGCTGCAACACACAAAAAGCCATCGCATCAACCACTTTCAGAGCTTTTCAAGTCAATCCTCACGGACTAACCCTTAGCAAAGCCGCAAAATTTTAGCACACTGCCATGCAACTCGACCTCAGTCACGTCGCTCTTGAGATCCGCGAAGGCCGCCAAAGCGCTGCAAACCTCATGCAAATGAGCATTGCTGCCGCGCAAAGCCCCTTGTGCGCCAACGTTTTCAGCCAGACTTTTTTTGACGAGGCACGCTGGGCGGCTGCAGAAACGCCATCCACTACACCCCTGGCTGGCCTGGCCATCTCGGTCAAGGATCTGTTCGACACGCAAGGCGCGCGCAGTGCCGCCAGCTCCCTGGTTCTGCAGGATGCGCCCCTCGCCCGAGCAGACGCCACGGCCGTTGCCCGCCTGCGCGCGGCAGGCGCAGCCATCATCGGCCGCACCCATATGGTCGAGTTCGCTTTTTCCGGCGTTGGCGTGAACCCGCATTTCGGCACCCCCGCCGCGCTGGATGCCCGCCACCCCGCCAATCCTCAGCTGGCGCCCACATGGCCGGCCCGCATTCCGGGCGGCTCCTCGTCAGGCGCTGCTGTATCCGTCGCCAGCGGCGCCGCCTGGGCGGCTCTGGGCTCGGACACCGGGGGCTCCATCCGCATTCCCGCTGCACTCAATGGCCTGGTTGGCTTCAAAAGCACAGCCAGGCTGGTTCCCACCGAAGGAACCGTGCCACTCTCGCCCACACTCGACACTGCCTGCGCCATTACGCGTAGCGTGCGCGATGCCGTGCTGCTGCACGAGATTCTGGCCGAGCGCAAAGTCACCAAGGACGAACGCAGCCTGAGCCAGTGGCGCCTGGCAGTGCCACGCCCCGTCTTCTTCGATCAGATCGAGCCCGCCGTGCGCAACGCCTTCGAACGCAGCATCGCCAAGCTGCAGGCCGGCGGCGCGCAGATCGAGTGGATTGACCTGCCCGAGCTGGAGGAGCTGGACGGCGTCAACATCATCGGAGGCTTCTCGCCCACCGAAAGCTATGCCTGGCACCGGCGCCATCTGCAGGACCCCGCCAAGGCCGCGCTCTACGACCCCCGAGTACGCTCGCGCATAGAGCGCGGCGCGAGCATGAGCGCTGCCGACTATCTGGATCTGCTGGCCGCGCGCAAGCGCTGGATTGCCAAGATGGAGAGTGCCATAGCCGGCTATGACGCCCTGCTCTCGCCCACCACGCCGATCACGGCACCCACGATTGCATCCGTCGCCCCGACCAACGGTTTCGACGCCGCAGCCGACGCCAAGCGTGACGAGGAATTTTTCCGCGTCAACGGCCTGCTGCTGCGCAATACCAGCGTGGTCAATATGCTGGACGGCTGCGCCCTGTCACTGCCGTGCCACAACCCGAACGAGCTCCCCATGGGCCTGATGATCTGGCATGCCGCCCTGCACGACGATGCCATCCTGAATATCAGCGCGGGCATCGAAGCCGTGCTCAATCGCGACTGACTTCAATTTCCGTAGCTATAACCGCTTATGGCTATTGAATTAAAAGGCAAAAATCATCAAAACCCACAAATGCGCAGCCGGAGGCTATCCTCGGGCCATGCTGCGCATTTCTCCCTCCGACACCCCGCCCGCCTCCATTTCCGCTGGTCAAGGCTGGCCACTGTTCAGCACCGCCGCCACACGTCAGATTGAGAAGGCTTGCGCCGACCGCCTGCCGCCTCACAGGCTGATGGAACGCGCAGGCCTTTCCATCGCCAAGCTGGCAATGGCAATAGCCCCGCACGCGCAACGCATCTGGATTGCCTGCGGCCCTGGCAACAACGGCGGCGACGGCTTTGAGGCGGCAGCTCAGCTCAGGGCCATGCTGCCCCATGCGCGAATCATGGTCAGCGAAGTGCGCGCACCTGCCGAACTTCCGTCCGATGCACAGATTTCCCGGAACAAAGCCTTGCAGGCTGGCGTGCAGTGGCTCGATGACGCCCCCGTCGATCTGGGACCACAAGACCTGTGCGTTGATGCACTGCTGGGCATAGGACTGAGCCCGCGCACTTTTGGCAAGACCTCGGCTGCCGATCAGCGCCTGCTGCAGTTGCTGGCCCTGGTTCAGCATTGCACCTGCAACGTACTCTGTGTAGACGTTGCCTCAGGCCTCGATGCCGATACCGGTCAATATCTGAGGGAATTCGCACCCGGCCACATCTCCGCCGACCAACGACGCCACACGCTTGCCTTGCTGACCCTGCAGCCCGGCCTGTTCACCGGTCAGGGCCGCGATGCCTGCGGACAAATCTGGTGGGACGACCTGGGCTGCGGCATTGCCAGCGCTCCCGACGTACCGCACTCGCCCGCCCTAGTCGCTGCAGCACAGCCCACGGCATATCTGAGCAACCCAGGCCTTGCCTCCTCAAGAACACGCCCGCACGCCAGTCACAAAGGCAGCTTTGGCGATGTGGCCGTGCTCGGCGGCGAAGGCCTGGGCATGCGCGGCCTGTCGATGACGGGCGCTGCCTGGCTGGCGGCACTGGCGGCACTGCACGCTGGAGCCGGTCGCGTCATGCTGGCCTTGCTGGACGAGCAATCACCGCAAGGCACTTCGCCCTGGCCGGAAATCATGTTGCGCCAACCCGCCGCGCAGGACTGGAGCCAGGCCACCGTGGTCTGCGGTTGCGGTGGTGGCGAAGCCGTGCACGCCTGGTTGCCTCACATACTGACACAAGCACCACAACTGGTGCTGGATGCCGACGCACTCAACGCCGTTGCGGCCAGCCCGGCACTGGCACAGCAGCTGAGCCAGCGCGCTGCACGCCAGCAGACCACGGTCTTGACCCCCCACCCGCTGGAGGCCGCGCGCCTGCTGCAGACCAGCACCGCTCAAGTACAAGCCAACCGCCTTCAAGCCTGCCTGCAGCTTGCCAGCAAATTTCAGTGCACGGCGCTGCTCAAGGGCTCGGGCACGGTTGTTGCCAATCCACAGCAGCAAGTCTGGATCAATGCCAGCGGCAATGCCCGCCTGGCCACGGGCGGCACAGGCGATGTGCTGGCCGGATTGATAGCAGCGCTATGGGCACAGGGTCAAAGTGCCGATATGGCAGCGACTCAGGCCGCCTTCCGCCATGGCCACATTGCAGATTGCTGGCCAGCAAACCTCCCATTCAGCGCCAGTGCGCTGGCTCTGCGTCTGGGCAATCAATAAACTGCAAAAAAACAAAGGCCTTGCCATTATCTGGCAAGGCCTTTCAGCTCTTGATAGGAGAGCAATCAGCGCTCGGTCTTGCGCTTGCTGGTTTTGCTTGCCGGTGAAGCCTTGGTACCTACCGCAGGCTTGGCAGCAACCTTTACGGCTTTGAGAGCCGACTTCGCCACAGACTTCGTTGAGACCTTGGTTGCGGGCTTTGCGACCGATTTTGATTCGGGCTTGACCGCAGCCTTGGCAACAGAGATGGCCGGAGCATCAGGCGCAAGCAGAGCTGCAACCTTTTTCCTGCCTGCCGCCTTGCGAGGCTTGGCTTGCTGCACCGCAGTCACGGACTCCATCACAGGCTCAGGCTTGGGCGCGGCTTGCTCTTGTGCGTACTCCGCCTCCAGTGCGGCCAGGTTCACGCTTTTCAGCATGGCCTTCTTGGCTGCCTTTCGCCCCTGCTTGGCGCGATCGGGCTCAGGTGCAGAAGCAGGCCCCGCAGCAGCATTGCGCTGCGCACGATTAGCCTTGGCATCGCGACGACTCCACTTGTCGGCATAGCCGCCCGCACTGCGCTCGTCACGTGACTCGCGACGGCCACGCCCCTCATCCTTGGCCTGGCCACGACCGCTGCGTGGTGTTTGTACCAAGCCATCCTCGCCATCGCGAACCAGGCGGAAGTCGATGCGACGGCCGTCCAGATCCACGCGACTGACCTGCACCCGCACTCGTGCGCCGATGCCATAGCGAACACCCGAGCGCTCGCCACGCAACTCCTGCCGGGCTTCGTCGAAGCGGAAGTAGTCGCCACCCAGCTCGGTGATATGCACCAGCCCTTCCACATACATGGCATCCAGCGTCACAAAGACTCCGAAGGTCGTGACCGAGGAAACCGTGCCCGCGAACTCCTCGCCCAGATGCTCGCGCATGTATTTGCACTTGAGCCAGGCCTCCACATCGCGACTGGCTTCATCGGCGCGGCGCTCGTTGGCACTGCAGTGCAGGCCGGCAGCCTCCCATGCCTGGAATTCCTTGGCCGCCGAGCGCTTGCGCGGCTTTTGCCCCGGCTCGACCACACGCGAGGAGAGGCGCTTGGCCATCTTGGCTTCGGCTTCACCCGGCGTGGGCAGGCTGGGCAGCTTGTAGTGTGTGCCGTTCAGCTCAGCCTTGATCACGCGGTGCACCAGCAAGTCCGGATAACGACGAATCGGGCTGGTGAAGTGGGTATAGGCCTCAAAGGCCAGACCGAAGTGGCCCGAGCCTTCCGGCGTATAGAAGGCCTGCATCATGGAGCGCAGCAGCATGGTGTGAATCTGCTGCGAGTCAGGCCTGTCCTTGGTGGCATTGGCAATCTGCTGAAACTCCTTGGTCGAAGGGTTTTCGCTGATGCTCATGCTCACACCCATGGCCTTGAGGTAATTGCGCAGAATTTCCTGCTTTTCCAGCGAAGGCTTGTCGTGCACGCGGAACAGACCAAGCTGCCCGCTTTGGTCGATGAAATCTGCGCTGCAGACATTCGCCGCCAGCATGGCCTCTTCAATCAACTTGTGCGCATCATTGCGAGTGCGTGGCACGATTTTTTCGATGCGTCCGTTGTCGTCGCAGACGATTTGCGTCTCGGTCGTCTCAAAGTCCACGGCACCGCGCGCCTCGCGAGCCTTGAGCAGGGACTGGAAGACGCCATACAGATTCAGCAAATCCTGCACGCGCTCCTTGCGCTTGGCTGCTTCAGGACCGCGTGTATTGGCCAGGATTGCAGCCACCTCGGTATAGGTGAAGCGCGCATGGCTATGCATGACTGCCGGGTAGAACTGATAGGCGTGAATCTCACCTTGCGCCGTGATCAGCATGTCGCAGACCATGCACAGCCGATCGACGTCGGGGTTCAAGGAGCACAGCCCGTTGCTGAGCTTTTCCGGCAGCATGGGAATCACTCGGCGCGGGAAATACACGCTGGTGGCGCGATCGTAAGCATCCACATCAATGGCACTGCCTGTGGTCACATAGTGACTCACATCCGCAATCGCAACAAGCAGACGCCAGCCCTTGCTGCGCCCCACCTTGGCGGGCTCGCAATACACGGCATCGTCAAAGTCGCGCGCATCTTCGCCGTCAATGGTGACCAGAGGAATATCGGTCAGATCAATGCGGTGCTTGTAGTCTGCGGGTCGGACTTTTTCGGGCAGCGCCTTGGCTTGCTCGAGACAGGCGTCGGAGAAGATATGCGGCACGCCATACTTGCGCACCGCAATCTCGATTTCCATGCCTGGGTCATCCACCTCACCCAGCACTTCGGTAATGCGGCCCACAGGCTGACCAAACAAGGCCGGAGCCTCTGTCAGCTCCACCACCACCACCTGGCCCGGCTTGGCCGCGCCTGTGGCGTTGGAAGGAATCAGAACATCCTGACCGTAGCGCTTGTCTTCAGGGGCCACAAGCCACACACCGCTTTCCTGCAGAAAGCGGCCAATGATGGGCTGATCGGGACGCTCCACGATTTCCACCACACGGCCTTCGGGGCGACCGCGATGGTCATGACGGGCGATACGCACCTGGACCTTGTCCTTGTGCAGCACCGCTCGCATTTCATTGGGGGGAAGGTAGATGTCACGCTCACCATCGTCACGGACGACAAAGCCGTGTCCATCGCGGTGGCCCTGCACAGTGCCCAAAATTTCTTCGTTCATATCGGCAACTTTTGCGCGAGGGTTCATTTTCTTGATATACAATCTATGTCTTTCCTGAGATGCCCAGGTGGCGGAATTGGTAGACGCACTAGTTTCAGGTACTAGCGGGTAACTCCGTGGAGGTTCGAGTCCTCTCCTGGGCACCAAGTTTAACGACAACCTGCAAGGGTTGAAACAAACTTGGGAAACATTCCTCAAGGGAATGTTTGCAAGCCAGACGGCATCTTAGAAAATTTGAAGATTCAGATTGAATGCAAAAAAAATGCATTACAATACGAAGCTTCC
>NZ_JBCPWN010000024.1:0-72425 GCF_039581415.1 Comamonas sp. F1-6 | reverse complement strand
TGCCGTTGTTCACCAGGGTGACCGTGGCGCCACCGATGGTGACCACGGGCGTGCCGATGTCGTCGGACTCGATGTCACCACCCAGCTTGAAGGTGATGGTGGTTTCTGCGTCGACGGCCTTGCCCAGCGTGATGTTGAACGTGGCGTCGGAGCCTTCGTGGACAGTGCCTGGATCGGAGACGTCCAGGGTCGGGACGTCAGCGCCCGGATTGGGGTTACCCGGATCCGTGCTTTCGGTGTCGACGATTACGGCATTACCCGAGTCGGAGATGCCGGACGGCAGTGTGCCGCTGGACGTTTCCCCGGTCAAGGTGGCCGTGAGCGTCATCTGCTCACGGCCTTCAAAGACTGCGTCATCGTTGGTCGGAACCGTGACAACGATGCCTCCCGTGGTGCCGGCGGGAAGCGTGAAGCTGTAGGTACCGTCGGCATTCGCGGTGACCTGGACGGTCTGGCTCCCGATGGTGACCGTCGGCGCGCCGTGGTCGGCCGTTTCGATCTGGCCGTCCAGCTTGAGCGTGACCGTGGTGTCCTTGTCAAGGTCGACTGCGTTCTTCAGACTGATATTGAACGTGGCCGAGGAACCTTCGTTCACGTCACCAGCGTCGGAGACGGTAATTGTGGGTACGTCGAGGACCGGCGTGACACCGATATTGATGATCGAAGTGGCTTTGCCGCCTTTGCCGTCGTCGACGATGACCGTGAACTGGTCAGGACCGTTGTAATTCTCGTTCGGCGTGTAGGTATATTCACCCGTGGTCGGGTTGAACACCAGCGTGCCATTCTCCGGCTGCTTGTCGACCGTGTAGGTCAGGTTGTCGCCGTCGACGTCGGTGCCGACGACCTTACCGCTAACGGGCTGCTCCTCGGGCGTCGTATGCTCATAATTGGGAACCAGCGGTGCGTCATTGACCGGGGTGACGCCGATCTCGATGACGGAAGTGGTCTTGCCGCCGTGGCCGTCA
Source organism: Comamonas sp. F1-6 (assembly GCF_039581415.1). NCBI lineage: Bacteria > Pseudomonadati > Pseudomonadota > Betaproteobacteria > Burkholderiales > Comamonadaceae > Comamonas > Comamonas sp. F1-6. Next base: position 71,460 of record NZ_JBCPWN010000024.1, on the reverse strand, counting down.
TCGACGATGACCGTGAACTGATCGGGGCCGTTGTAGTTTTCGTTAGGCGTGTAGGTGTACTCGCCGGTGGTCGGATTGAACTCCAGCTTGCCGTGCTCGGGCTGCTTGTCGACCGTGTAGGTCAGCGTGTCGCCATCGGGATCGGTGCCGGTGACCTTGCCGCTGACGGGCTGGTCTTCCGGCGTGGTGTGCTGATAGTTGGGCGCCACGGGCAGGTCGTTGGTACCAGTGATGGTGACGGTGATGGTCTGAGTCGCTGTACCGCCGTGGCCGTCGTCGACGGTCACGGTGATGGTGTCGGTGACCTTCTGACCTTCGGCCAGGGCCTGGACCTTGGGATCGTCGTTGTTCAGCACATAGGTCCACTCGCCGTTCTGGTCGACCGAGAAGCTGCCGTACTGGCCCTTACCTTCGTTGCTGACGCTCCAGCTGTGGGTATCGGTGATGTCGACATCGGCCACGTCGAGCTTGCCGGTGACCACCGACACGCCGTCTTCGGCCAAAGCGCCATCGGCCTTGCCGGTGAGGGCGGGGGCGTCGTTGGTGCCAACGATGGTGACAGTCAATGTCGCAGAAGAACTGGCGCCGTCTTTATCGACCAGGGTATACGTAAAAGTTTCGACCAGGGTCTCACCCACACCCAATGCCTGCACAGCATTCAAGCTGCTATCAAGCTGATAGCTGTAGCTGCCATCGGAGTTGAGGGTAATCTTGCCGTACAGCCCTTGATCTGCGCCGACCAGAACAACTCGATGCTCTGTGAGGACCCCTTCGCCCAATTTGTCGTTGGCGAGCACATTGCCTTGCAAGGCGGATACCGCATCTTCGAAGATCACACCCGAATCAGCACTTGCCTGGGGAATGCTTGTGACAGGCTGAGGCGGCGTAACTTGATCCGTGTTGTCCGCCAAAGCGCCCACCCCACTAAAAAGTGGAAGGACGGTAGTCGCTGGTACAGGACGTCCATACTCCAGCGCCAGCGGCGACACTGCCTCAATGATGCTGGAAAGGCGCACAAAAGTGCTGCCACCCTCGCTGCCGCCCGACAATGTGGCCGCCGTGGGATCCAGCTCATCGAACGGATCCTGGCCGGCATTGATGGCCGCAATGATCTGGTCAATCTGCGCATTCGCGGGGCTCGCCACAGCCGCCTCTTCCACGGTGGGCGGCTGAATCAGGTCCGCAGTGAGATGCACGTCCTGGTTCTCGCCCACCATCAGCGGTGGCTGACCATCCGCCTGCAGTTGCACGGTGCTGCCGGAAGCCGTCACTATCTCGGCGTCGGCGGGGATACGCATGCCTTCACGGAGCACCGTCAGATTGCCATCAGAACCACGCATCCAAGCCTGGCCAGTGAGTTTGGTAACGAGAACGGTTTGAGCTGCCATGAGGGTCTGCCTATCCAGTCAGATTAAAAAGTGAAGGTGCACAAAGGCACCTCTCCAATATTTCAGCTGAATGGTAGAAGCCAAGGCCCCACAGCACTATTGGCGCCAAAGCCAATCGGGATCTGTTTTATTCGATCTCTGCTGCTGTAAATCAAAAAAGCCTGAAGCCTGCAATATGCAGGCTTCAGGCTTTGCAGCAACAGGCACTCCAGAGGAAAAAGGTGACTATGTATTCATCAGCGGCCCCAAAATCAGGTTCAAGCCAGTTGCTTGCGCCCGATACCGTGGACCTTCAGGGTCAGCGCCAGCCGATCCTGTACCTGCAGCTTTTCAAAAACCGCAGACAGATGGGCTCGCACGGTACGCTCGCTGATGGACATGCGTTCGGCGATCTCCGCATTGCTGTCACCCAGCGATGCATAGCGGGCAACCTCCTGCTCTCGTGCAGACAATGGTTCGGCCCAGTCCGACTCATGCTCAGGCAGACGGGCATCCACATCGCGCAACAAGCGCTGCAACAGCGAACGTCCAAGCCAGATGTTGCCGCCGGCCATGCTTTGCAGCATCCGTGCCAGCACCTCCGGGCTCGATTGCGCATGGGCGTAGCCCGATGCTCCGCGGGACAGCAGGTTTCGACCCTCCTCATCGCTGGGGCGGTTGCTGAGAACCAGAACCTGAAGATCCTTCAGCAGCTCAATCCAGCGGGCCGCAGTCGACTCGGGCAAGGATGGCAGGGCTGCATCCAGCACCACCACGGTACGACCTTGCTGCTTCCAACGTTGCAAATCGGCCAGGCTCTGGCCGCGCGCAGGCATCCACTGAGGGCCTGCGATCTGCTGCCATTCCTGCCACAGCGTGGCATCCTGAGTCAGCATCAATACAGGCAAGGCATTCATAGAGTTCCTTTGTAATTGTTGGCGATCCATGAACTAACGTTCGATCAATGCATTGGACTTGGCACGCAGAATCGGCTTGAGCAGATACTGCATCAAGGTGCGCTTGCCCGTGAGGATATGCACCTCGGCCTGCATACCGGGAATGATGGGGCGCGAGTCATCGCCCACGTGAGCCTTCTCCGTGCGCACCTTCACGACATAAAAGGAGTTCCCCTTTTCGTCGGTAACGGTGTTGGCACCGATCTGCTCCAGCTTCCCCTGCAGGCCTCCATAGATGGCAAAGTCATAGGCCGTGAACTTCACTTCGGCCTGCTGACCAAAATGCAGGAAGCCGATATCGCGTGGATTGATCTGCACTTCCATCAACAAGGTGTCATCCAGCGGCACGATGTCCAGAATGTCCTTGCCCGGCTGCACAACACCGCCGACGGTATTCGCCATCAAGGTGTTGACCGTGCCGCGCACGGGCGAGCGCACTTCGGCCAGCTTGACGCGATCCTCCAGCGCCACCTTGCCTTGCTCCAGGGTGCCCAGTTTGGCCTGGGTTTCCGAGAGCTCGGAGCGAGACTGATTGCGCATATTCAGCTCCGACTCCTGAATCTTGCGCTCCGCTTCCTGAATCGCAGCCTGAATGCGCCCGATCTGCGCACCGGCCGCCTTGGCCTCGCCACAGAAGCGAGCCACATCACGTTGCAGGCGCAGCAAATCCACTTCGGACACTGCTCCACTCTTGAGCAAGGGGCGAGTCACCGAAAGCTCTTCGGACGTCAAGCTGCAACTGGAGGAAGCCTGGTCACGGTTGGCCTGGGTTTCGCGCAGCTCCTGCTGACGTTGGCGCAACTGGTCACGCGCAATATTGACGTTGGTATTGAGCTCCTGGGAGCGACTCTCCCACATGCGCCGCTCCATCTCCACCAACTGAGGCGCCAGAGCCTGCACATCTTCCGGAGCCTTGAAAGGCTCGCCCGATGCCAGGGCCTGAAGACGCGCGGCCTTGGCCTTCAATGCCAGAAGTTCGGCCTTGTTCTCGCCCAGGGACGAACTGTAGCGCGTTGGATCGATGCGCAAGATGACCTGACCCTGCTCCACATGCTCGCCGGGGTGCACCAGAATTTCCTTGACGATGCCGCCATCCAGGCTCTGCACCACCTGAACCTGACGCGAAGGAACCACCTTGCCCTGGCCTCGCACCACTTCATCAATGCGACCCAGGCAAGCCCATAGCAGCAGAACCACCACGGTGACCAGAGATACCCATATCAACAGACGCGAACCACGCGCCTGCTGCTGCCCTGCAGCCCACTGCGCATCGGCCTTGAGGTCATCCGGCTGATGCGTTCCGACAACCTCGCTGCCGTCAAGCAGCCATCGCTCCAGTCGCGTCCAGCGCGTCTTGAGCGCATCCTTGAAGCGCGACGGCTTTTTTTGGGGTTTGGACTCGCTCATGCTCGCCCTCCTACTCCACCAATCCGCCCTTGCTTCAGGGCTTCGATCACCTGATCCTTGGCTCCATCGGCAACAATTCTGCCGCCGTCAATCACGATCAGCCGGTCAACCAAGGTCAACAAGGCCGTGCGATGAGTGACCAGCAAAATGGTCTTGCCCTGGGAGGCCTCTTCCAGACGACGTTTGAGCTGTGCCTCGCTCTGGTTGTCCAGATTGCTGCTGGGCTCATCCAGCAACAATATGGCCGGGTCGTTGATCAGGGCACGAGCGACAGCAATGGATTGGCGCTGGCCGCCAGAAAGTGACTCGCCCCGCTCGCCGACCAACATGTCGTAGCCCTTGGGATTGCGCGCCGCGAAATCATCCACACCCGCAATGCGTGCCGCATGCAGCATGTCTGTCTCATCCGCGAATGGCGCACCCACCAGCAGGTTGTGCTTCAAGCTGCCATAGAACAGCATCGGGTCCTGCGGCACATGCCCGATGGCCCGACGCAGATCCACCGGGTCTATCTGACGGGCATCCATACCATCGATCAGAACCGAGCCTTCACTGGGCTGATACAGACCCAGGACCAGCTTTTCAAGCGTGGTCTTGCCCGAGCCGATACGCCCAATGATGCCAACCCGCTCGCCGGGTCGGAGCGAAAAGCTCACTCCCGAAAGACTGGCCTGCTCGCTTCCCGGATAGCTGAAGCTGACATTGCGAAACTCGATAGCGCCACGCAGATCCGGACGTGAGACGAATTCGCGCTCAGCTTCATGTTCGACCGGCATCTTCATGTAGTTGTCAATGGAATTGAGCGAGGTGCGCGCATTGTGAAACTGCATCATCAGCCCCGCCACCTGACCAAAGGGTGCCAGACAGCGCCCCGCAATCATGGAGGCTGCAATGATGCCGCCCATGGAGAGCGCCGCATCCTGCACCTGGTACACGCCGATGACGACCACAGCTATGGTGACCAGTTGCTGCAAGGTCTGAACGAAGTTCACCGTACCGGACGAGATGAACTTGATCTTGCCCCCCATATAGGCAATGTACTGAGTGGAGCTCTCCCACAGACGCTGCACTCCGCTTTGGGCATTGAGCGTCTTGACCGCCTCCAGATTGGTCAGCGACTCCACGAGCAGCGCGTTGCGCTGAGACGACGCCTGAAAGGTCTTGAGCGTCAGACTCTCCATGCGTGCTTGGGCCCAGAAGGAAACCAGCAAGATCGCGGCAATCGCCACCACAGGCGGAATCAGCATCCAGGGCGAAACCCATGCAATCGCCACCAGAAACAGAAGCACAAAAGGCAAATCCACCAAGGTCGTGAGACTTGCAGACGCAATGAAGTCACGAACCGACTCAAACGAGCGCAGATTGGCCGCAAACGAACCGACGGATGCGGGTCGGCTCTCCATGCGCAAATCCAGAACGCGCTCCATGATCTGCGCGGACAGCTGCACATCCACACGCTTGCTCGCGGCATCCACAACATAGGCACGCGTCGTCGTCAGCACAAAGTTGAAGATCAGCACCAAAGAAATGCCGATAGCCAACACCCACAATGTTTCCACCGCGTTGTTGGGCACCACCCGGTCATACACGTTCATGCTGAACAAGGGCATTGCCAGGGCGAAGACATTGATGAGTACGGCTGCCAGCAAGGCATCGCGGTACAGGCGCCGATTCTCCAGGATCACCGCCCAGAACCAGTGACTGCTGCGAGGCTCCATGCCTTGCTGCACGGAGCGCGGCTCGAAGCGGAACTGCGGACGCACAAAGCACATCAGCCCCGCGTAGTCCTGCAGCAAAGCCTGAGCCTCTACCTCGACCGGACTCTCCGACTCCGGGTACTGCAACAGGAAGCGACCACTCTCCAGCGTTCTGAGCAACAGACAGGCACGGTCTCCATGGAGAATCAAAATTGCCGGCAGCAAGCCCTGAGGAACATCGTCAAGACCGCGCTGCACGATACGCGTGCTGAACTGCGCGCGAGCCGCAGCCCGAGCCAGCAATGAAGGCGTCAGGCGCTGATCCACCAACGGCAGACCATTGCTCAGTGCCTGCGCGGTGTAGGGCTTGCCATGCAGGTTGGTGAGCTGCACCAGGCAATCCAGCAAGGGATCCGCATGGGTCTCATGGGCCGGCATGCGCCAGTCCCCCGCCGGTGCATGCGCCGAGCTTCGCGCCCCCAGAAAGGCCGGGCCGGCCTGCTCCGCCGCTGCCGCGGCTTCCGGCAAAGAACCTTGCCCGGCCTTCTGAGTCGCATCCGTACCGTTGCTCGATGCCAATGAAGGCTCAAAGTCTGGTCTGGTCATCTTCAACAATCAACCTATAAAAGCTCTTCGTCATCATCAATCAAGTCCAGCGAATTACGCATACGCTGGCGCGCCTGCTTGCGCTGACTCAGCTTCTCCAGCGCCTGCGGCGGAAGATCCGTCAAGCGCAAAGCCCCATTGGCAAGCAAGGCGTCAATCAAGTCCTCGAGAACGCGGATGAAATCCGCATCCAGTGCCGACAATTCCTGCCGGGAGGACTGCTCCGACGGTGGTGAATCGCTTTTATCCATCTTGTTCATCAACTCCCACTAAAAGCTGCGCCAGGCGCCACCAGCTATCACTGACGGCCCGCTGCACCAGATGCCGGGGCCTGGGCTGGAGCCCCCAGATCAACCGCTGCGCTGGCAGGCACAGGCGTCAGATTGCTGGTGTCCGGCACCGAGGATTTGCAGCTACGCAGCAGATCATCCGGCAAGTTCAGCGCCTGCTGCTCATCCGGGCGGCTGTCGTCATGCGGCTGCGCGAGCCCCAGCACAGGCAGAATTTGGCTGGACAAAGTCAGCCACTGGTACTCGGCCTTTTTCAGGTCATATTGAGCGTTGACCAGAGCGCGCTGGGCATCGAACAGCTCGTTTTCCGTATTGAGCAGATCCAGCAGCGAACGCTGACCGATCTTGAATTGCTGCTGATACGCCACGCGGACCTTGGCCGTGGAAAGAACATGCTCACGCAGGAACGGCGTTTGCTGACGCAGGCGGGCCATGTTGTTCCAGGTAATCGACAGCTCCTGCTGGATGTTGCGGCAGGTGTAATCACGCACATCCTGTGCGGCATAGCCCTGGGCAATCGTCTGACGCAGGCGTGCCTCGTCCGCACCACCGCGATACAGGTTGTAAGTCAGCATCAGCTGCACTCGCGAACTCTGTACATCCCAGTAGGCCGGCGAGTTCTGATCACGATCACGCCCCGTGGACGCCAGCAGCTCGAGCTTGGGCATATGCGCCCCCTTGGCAGCCTTCTGACCGGCCTCTGCCGCTTGCACCAGAGCCTGCTTGGACAATAGCAGCGGACTCGCGCGCAGCGACGCGCCGAAATCCTTGGCCACCCCGGAAGCAGGCAGCTTGGCACTCACATCGGGCACCGGGTCCAGCGTGGCCGCAGGATACTCACCCACCACGCGGCGGTAGCGCTGCAGCACATCGTTGAGGTTGTTGCTCTCGGTCATCAGATTGGTCTGCGCCAGCGACAGACGACCACTTGCCTGCTCCAGGTCAACACCGCGGCCCACGCCGGACTGCTGGCGTTCACGCAACTGCCCCAGCGTCACCTGGTGCGTGCCGAAATTCTCACGCGCCAGCTTTTCCATTTCGCGATAACGCTGCACATCCAGATAGGCGGCGACAACATCATTGGCCAAATTTTCAGTGGTGGCGCGCAGGTCGTAGAACTTGGCCAGCTTCTCAAAGCCCAACTGACGGATATTGCTGCTAGTGGTGAAGCCATCAAAGATCAGCTGACGCAACTGCAGGTTCCAGCCCGGACGGCTCCAGTTCTGCGATGGAGCATCCTGGATATGGCTGCGCCACTCGCGACCGACCCAACCTTGCGCGGTGACTTGCGGACGCCAACCTCCCCGGGCCACGTTCTGACCTTCAGCGGACGAGCTGAAATCCTGAAAGCGCGCCTGCACTTCGGGATGAGTCATCAGTGCCTGCTCGACAACCTTTTGCAGTGCAACGCCCTGCTCGTTGGCTTGTTGCGCATTCATGGTCGTCTGAGCCATACCCCCCATGGCCCACGAGGCCACACCCAGAGTGGCTACCACTTGTGCAATCTGACTGAATTTCATTGTTATCCCTCTTGTTTGACTCCGACCGGGCAATGCGATGCCTACCCCGCCAACTAATTGGCGAGAGCAATCGGTGCGACTTCTACAAATCGTTCCCGCGGAAGCTGGTTGTTAATGTGGATCGGCTCGCTGCTGCCCGAAAAGGCATTGCATACGGCCTCAGAACTCGCAAAATGGAATTCTGTAACTCTCGTGCTCACAGCCTTTGGCGTCATGCCAGTACCGCACAGGAGACTGACGGTCAGGTCAAGCTTGTTGCCTGATCGACAAAACTCACTATTTTTGCTTGACGAGCCACCACTCAGCAGTGGTACAGGGATGACATCGCCAACCCCTTGACCAAACAAATAGCGCGGACAGGCTGTGGAGCGTCTATCGGCTAGACACAGCGCATTTGGAGATGTTCCTTTCCACGATAGCAAGGCGGAGCCTCCGGTTTCCGGCCGGTGTTCTTGACGCATAACCCTGCATGCGAAGCCGTGCGTTGATGGCAGATCTCCTGGCAACACCATCAAACAAATGGATTCAATTGCAAATCTAGCACAAGGCATGCAATGATTTGTTTCAAAAAACCACTCAACCAACCGAACTTCGATTTTTTTGCCGGGAATTGGCAATTCTTTTCATTCCTTCTTTATATCAAAGAAATTAAGAATCAATACCGCTTCCAGCACCGCAACCATAGCGGCGCATGCGTTGCAAAGTGAAATCAGCCCACATCCAAAGTCGTAATCGAACAATTGACAATGAATTGATCCGAAATAGAAAAAGGGCTCCTGACTGAATAGTCAGAAGCCCTTGTCTAATTGGTCGGAATGGCGGGATTCGAACTCGCGACCCCTTGCACCCCATGCAAGTGCGCTACCAGGCTGCGCTACATTCCGAAGACTTGAATTATACACAGAAATTCGACATCAAAGAGAAAGCAGCGCCCTGATCTGCAAAAGCTCCTCTTTGACCTCCTCCATGCCCATTGCACCAGCAGGCTCCGAGAGCCCCTGCTCCAGCATTGCAGCCAGCAGATGGCTTTGCGCCAGCTCTTCCCCCTGCAGGTGCTGGGCCGGATGCACAAGCACCGGCTGCTGCTCGACTGCCTTGCCGTGACCCGTCACCAGTTCGCGCAGACGATTTCGTGCGCCGCTGATGGTGAAGCCCTGCTCGTAAAGCAGCTCGCGAATGCGACGCACCATCAACACCTCATGATGCTGGTAGTAGCGGCGGTTGCCACGACGCTTCATGGGCTTGAGCTGCACAAACTCCTGCTCCCAGTAACGCAGCACATGAGGCTTGACGTCGCAAAGATCCGCGACCTCACCGATGGTGAAATAGCGCTTGGCGGGAATTGCTGGCAAAGAAGAAGCCATGGCTGGTTGCAAGCGGTCAGTGAAGGGATGGGTGAAAGATATGCAATCACGACTTGCGTAAATTCAGGTCAGGCACGGCGTTTTGTCGTTAGAAATGCCCGCCATGCATTCCTGTTTGTGCAAGTCCTAGCAATATAGCGCGAAGAGCTGACAGGACCTTGCACCGCTCGCGACGCAAAACTGTCAGCTCCTCAGTCACCGATGCCTAGCCTGTCAGCGCATCAGTGGATTTACCAATCGCTTATGACCCCGAGCCTTCACCCTGGATCAGCTCCTTGAGCTTGCTGCTGGCATGGAAGGTCACCACGCGGCGCGCAGCGATGGGAATCAGCTCACCGGTGCGCGGGTTGCGACCGGGCCGTGGCGCCTTGGTGCGGATCTGGAAGTTGCCAAAGCCCGAAAGCTTGACGTCCTCGCCCTCCACCAGCTTTTGCGAGATCAGGTCGAAAAACGCATCCACCATGTCCTTGGCTTCGCGCTTGTTCAGACCGATTTCGTCAAACAGCAGATCGGCCAGCTGCGCCTTGGTCAACGCGGGGCTGTCGATGCTCTCTACGGCAAGCTCCATGGGTCGATCTCCTTGTGGATTGAACATATCAACGCAGGCGAGCCGCAACGCGTTCAACCAGAGCCGCAATTGTGCCCTGCATGGCGGCATCGATTTCCGCATCGGTCAGCGACGCGGTGTCGCTGCCCAGCGTCAGACGCACGGCCAGGCTCTTCTCGTCCTGAGCCAGGCTGCCCGGTGCAGCTTCCTCGCCAGCCTTGAGCTTCTTGGGACGGAATACGTCGAACAGCACGGCCGAGCGCAAAATGCCGCCCTGCACGCCTTGCTGCACGGCATCCATCACCTGGGCGTGGCTCACGGCTTCCTTGACGACCACGGCAATGTCGCGCTCCACGGCCTGGTGCTTGGCCACGGGCTTGAAGACGGGGACCTCGCGGGCCAGCACGGCATCGAGTTCCAGCTCGAACATCACGGGAGCCTGGGCCAGATCCCATTCCTGGCGCCATTGGGGATGCAGCTCGCCGACAAAACCGATGGCCTTGCCATCCAGCAGCACGCGCGCGCAGCGGCCGGGGTGCATGGCCGGATGCTCGGCAGGCTCGAACACGGGCTTGGCCGGGGCCAGCAGTGCTTCCACATCGCCCTTGACGTCGTAGAAGTCGACCTTGGCCTCTGCCCTGCCCCACTGCAGCTGGTCGGCAGCGCCGTAGGCGAGACCCGCCACGCGCATAGGCTGATAAAAGCCCTTGACGGTGGTGTCGGAGTCGACCACGGACTCGTCCTTGAAGAACACGCGACCCAGCTCGAACACACGCACGCGCTGAGCCTTGCGGTCCACGTTGAACTTGAGCACCTGCAGCAGCGAGCCCAGCAGCGACGAGCGCATCACGCTCAGATGGCTGGCAATGGGGTTGAGCAGCTTGATGGCGTTATTGTTGCCAGCCAGCTCCTGCTCCCACTTTTCTTCGACAAAGCTGAAGTTGATGGTTTCCTGGTAGCCCAGGCCCGCCAGTTCGTGGCGCACGGCATAGGGGCTGCGCTCGTTCTCGGCGCGCAGCTTGGGCGAGATCGGGGCCAGCGGCTTGGTGGTCGGCAGGTTTTCATAGCCGATCATGCGGGCCACTTCTTCGATCAGATCTTCTTCCAGATTGATGTCGAAGCGGAAGGTGGGAGCGGTGACGCTGATCACGCCTTCGCTGGCCACGGTGGCCGGCAGACCCAGGCCGTTCAAGGCATCCAGGCATTGCTGCTGCGTCACGGCCATGCCGATGACCTTGGCCGCACGCGCCACGCGCAGTTGCACAGCCTTGGAGGCAGGCATATTGGGCTTCTGGTCGTCCATGGCACCGACCTGTGTCTCGGGCGTGCCGCAAATTTCCAGCACCAGCGCGGTGATACGCTCGATGTGCTCGGTGGTGAACTCGGGGTCCACGCCGCGCTCGAAACGGTGACCGGCATCGGTCGAGAAGTTGAAGTGGCGCGAACGGCCGGCCACAGCCTTGGGGAACCAGAACGCAGCTTCGATGTAGATGTTCCTGGTGTCGTCAGACACGGCCGTGGCGTCGCCGCCCATAATGCCGGCCAGCGACTCGACCTGCTTGTCATCGGCAATCACGCCGACCTTGAGGAAATCGTCGATCTTGATGGTGTTGCCATTGAGCAGCTTGAGCGTTTCGCCCTCCTTGCCCCAGCGCACATTCAGGCCGCCGCTGATCTTGTCAAGATCGAAGATATGGCTGGGACGGCCCAGCTCGAACATCACATAGTTGGAGATGTCCACCAGCGGGCTGACCGAGCGCTGGCCGCAACGCGCCAGACGGTCCACCATCCACTGGGGCGTCTTCACCCGCGTGTTGACATTGCGCACGATACGGCCAGAGAAGCGGCCGCACAGATCGGTGGCTTCAATCTTGACGGGCAGCTTGTCCTGCAAGGCCACGGCCGCAGCGGGGAAGGACAAGGCTTTCAGTGGCGTGCTGGTCAGCGCAGACAGCTCGCGCGCCACGCCGTAGACGCTGAGGCAATGCGCCAGGTTGGGCGTGAGCTTGAGCGTGAACAGCGTGTCGTCCAGATTCAGGTACTCGCGCACGTTCTGGCCCAGGGGCGCATCGGCGGGAAACTCCAGCAGGCCGCTGGCGTCTTCGTCAATGCCCAGCTCCTTGGCCGAGCACAGCATGCCAAAGCTCTGCACGCCGCGCAGCTTGCCGATCTTGATCTTGAAGGGCTTGCCATCGGCACCGGGCGGCAGCTCGGCGCCCACGGTGGCGCAGGGAATGCGGATGCCCACGCGCGCATTGGGCGCGCCGCAGACGATGTTCAGCAGCTCGGGGCCGCCCACGTCGACCTGGCAGATGCGCAAGCGGTCGGCGTCGGGGTGCTGCACGGCTTCCTTGATTTCACCGACCACGATGCCGGTGAAGGGAGGCGCCACAGGATCCAGCTCTTCCACTTCCAGACCGGCCATGGTCAGGGTATCGGCCAGCTGCTGGGTGGTCAGGTTGGGGTTGCAGTATTCGCGCAACCAGGATTCAGGAAATTGCATAGTCAGACTCTTTGGCGTTCATGCCAGTCGCACCGCAAGCGGTCTGCCACTGGCTGGGCATGCGTATCTCAAAAAGATGAGCTATTAGCGCTCGGCATATAAGGATTTCAGCATCAAAACTATCTAAAATCGTTTCAGAGCATGCGCTAGCAGCTCACTTTTCAATTACTGAAACTGCGACAGAAAACGGATGTCGCCGTCGAAGAACAGGCGCAGGTCGTTCACGCCATAACGCAGCATGGTCAGGCGATCGGGGCCCATGCCAAAGGCAAAGCCGATGTATTTTTCGGGGTCCAGCCCCATGTTGCGCACCACATTGGGGTGCACCTGGCCGGAGCCCGCCACTTCCAGCCACTTGCCGGCCAGCGGGCCGCCCTGGAACTGGATGTCGATTTCGGCCGAAGGCTCGGTGAACGGGAAGAAGCTGGGGCGAAAGCGCAGCACCAGATCATCCTGCTCGAAGAAGGTCTTGCAGAAGTCGGTGAACACGACCTTCAGGTCCTTGAAGCTCACGTTCTCGCCGATCCACAGGCCTTCGCACTGGTGGAACATGGGCGAGTGGGTGGCGTCCGAGTCCACACGATAAGTGCGGCCGGGGGCAATCACGCGGATCTCGGGCATGGTCTGGCCGGCATCGAGCGCATTGCGGTAATTCTTGACATGCTGCACGGCATGGCGCACCTGCATGGGGCTGGTGTGCGTGCGCAGCAGATTGGGCGCATGCTGGGTGCCGCCTTCGACATAGAAGGTGTCGTGCATGGAGCGCGCGGGATGGTCTTCAGGCGTGTTCAGCGCCGTGAAGTTGAACCAGTCGGATTCGATCTCGGGGCCCTGGGCCACATCAAAGCCCATGGAGCCGAAGATGCCCTCGATACGCTCCATGGTGATGGAGACGGGGTGCAGCCCTCCCGCGCCACGACGGCGACCGGGCAGAGTCACATCCAGCACCTCGGCCTTCAGATGGGCCTGCAGCTCGGCGTCTGCCAAAGCCTTGCGACGGGCGGTCAAGGCCGCTTCGATCGCCTGCTTGGCCACGTTGATGGCGGCGCCGCGCGACTTTTTCTCTTCGACGGAAAGCTGCGCCATGCCCTTCATGAGCTCGGTCATCTTGCCCGACTTGCCCAGAAACTGCGCCTTGGCATTTTCCAGATCAGCGGGGGTGTGGGCTTGCGCAAACAGTTGCTGTGCGCTTTCGACCAGAGAATCCAACTCGTTCATATCGACTCTTTATCGACTTGTAAAAATAAACAAGGGCTAGTGCCTTTTCAAGCCCTAGCCCTTGCTGTTTGTGCATCAGCAGCTACTGAACAAGACACGACTTCTGCAATCAAGTTCAAGCAAGATGCTCGCCCATCGGCAAATGCCTTTGGGGATTCTTGTCTGCAAAAGTCCTACAAGAGTAACTACCGATCGTGACCTCAGGCAGCCAGCTTGGCCTTGACTTGGTCGACGATAGCTGCAAAAGCAGCCTTGTCGTGCACGGCGATATCGGCCAGCATCTTGCGGTCGATTTCGATGGCAGCCTTCTTCAGGCCGTTGGCGAATTGGCTGTAAGTCAGACCCAGTTCACGTGCAGCAGCGTTGATACGAGCGATCCACAGCTGACGGAACACGCGCTTCTTGGTACGACGGTCACGGTAGGCATATTGACCAGCCTTCATGACCGCTTGCTTGGCAACGCGGAAGACGTTACCACGGCGACCGCGGAAACCCTTGGCCAGATTCAGAACTTTTTTGTGACGGGCGCGAGCCGTTACACCACGTTTGACGCGAGGCATGTGTTTTCTCCTAGTTCGTCAGTGAATTACAGGCCTGCGGAAGGCAACATCTTTGCGATGGAGCCCATATCGCCGGAATGCACGTTGACAATGCCACGCAGGTGACGCTTGTTCTTCGTGGTCTTCTTGGTCAAGATGTGACGCTTGAAGGCTTGACCGCGCTTGACGGTACCACCGGGACGAACGCGAAAACGCTTCTTCGCGCTGCTCTTGGTCTTCATTTTGGGCATGTGAATGCTCCTATTGAATTTGTGCTCGCAAGGCGGTGTGCAACCCGCACACACTTCGCTGGCCTCCGAGGCACTTGTTTGTCAGTCCGGCCAGGCCGGGCTGACGTCTTGCAGGCAAGCCTGCAAATTCTTTATCTGCCGCACAAAACAAAAGTGGGCCAAGCCCACTTTTGCCGACAAGGCAAAACCGCAATTATGCCTTATCTGCAGCCTCAGGTGCAGCTGCGGCGCCATCAGCCTGTGGTTTTGCAGCACCGGCGGGCTTCTTGCCGCCTGCACGAGCCGGCGCAACCATCATGATCATCTGACGGCCTTCCAGCTTGGGGAACTGCTCCACCTGGATGGAATCGGCCAGATCGTCACGCAGACGGTTGAGCAGATTCAGACCCAGCTGCTGGTGCGTGATTTCACGGCCGCGGAAACGCAGCGTGATCTTGCACTTGTCGCCATCCGCCAGAAAACGGCGGATATTGCGCAGCTTGATGTTGTAGTCACCATCATCCGTACCAGGGCGGAACTTCACTTCCTTGATTTCGATGACGGTCTGCTTGGCCTTGGCTTCAGCAGCCTTCTTCTGTTCCTGGTACTTGAACTTGCCGTAATCCATCAGACGGCAGACCGGAGGAGATGCGTTGGCCGCAATCTCCACCAGATCGACATCCAGCTCGCCGGCCATGCGCAGCGCTTCTTGCAGCGGCACGATGCCCAGAGGCTCGTTGTCGGGACCAGACAGACGCACTTCAGGCGCCATGATTTCTCGGTTCAGTCGATGCTTGCGCTCTTCACGGTGGCGCCGATCGCGAAATTCAGTAGCTATGGTTTTCACCCTTGGATTGAAATGGCTACAACAGCGTAGCCGGCTAGCGTGCCTTGCACGCTGACCGGCCCGCCACAAAAATTAATCTGCTTCAGGCCTTGGCCGCGATGTCCTTGGCGAGCAATTCAATGAATGCATCAACCGACATCACTCCGAGGTCTTTGTTACCCCGGGCGCGCACTGCAACCGCACCAGCAGCCTTCTCCTTGTCGCCTGCGACAAGGATGTAGGGCAGCTTCTGCATGGAATGCTCGCGTATTTTATACGTAATCTTTTCATTGCGCAGATCTGTCACCACTCTAAGGCTTTGATTCGGCAATGCTTTTTGCAGCTTCTGCGCAACTTCCTGCGCATAGTCGGCCTGAGCGTCCGTGATATTGAGCACGGCAGCCTGCACCGGAGCCAGCCAGGCAGGCAGCGCGCCCGAGTGATGCTCGACCAAAATGCCGATGAAACGCTCGAGCGAACCCAGGATCGCGCGGTGCAGCATGATGGGTCGATGGCGCTCGCCATCCTCGCCCACGAATTCCGCATCGAGACGCTCGGGCATGTTCGGGTCCACCTGAATGGTGCCGCACTGCCATTCGCGACCCAGTGCATCCTTCAGGGTGTATTCGATCTTTGGCCCGTAGAACGCACCCTCGCCCGGCAGATACTCGAACTCGCAACCCGATGCGCGCAGACCTTCGGCCAGCGCGTTCTCGGCCTTGTCCCAGGCTTCATCGGTGCCGATGCGCTTTTCGGGGCGAGTGGACAGACGGTACAGGATGTTGGTGAAGCCGAAGTCGGCATACACCTTCTGCAGCAGCGAGGTGAAAGCCGTCACCTCGGCCTGGATCTGGTCTTCGGTACAGAAGATGTGACCATCGTCCTGTGTGAAGGCACGCACGCGCATGATGCCGTGCAGCGAACCCGTGGGCTCGTTGCGATGGCAGTTGCCGAACTCGCCAAAGCGCAGAGGCAGATCGCGATAGCTCTTGATGCCTTGCTTGAAGATGATGATGTGGCCCGGGCAGTTCATGGGCTTGAGGGCATATTCACGCTTTTCCGAATCGGTGGTGAACATGTTTTCGCGGTACTTGTCCCAGTGGCCGGTCTTCTCCCACAGGCCCTTGTCCAGAATCTGCGGAGCCTTGACTTCCTGGTAGCCGTTGTCCTGATAGACGCGGCGCATGTACTGCTCGACCTGCTGCCAGACCGCCCAGCCCTTGGGGTGCCAGAACACGGTGCCGGGCGAGTGTTCGTCGATGTGGAACAGATCGAGTTCGCGCCCAAGCTTGCGATGGTCCCGCTTTTCGGCTTCTTCCAACCTGAACAGATAGTCCTTGAGCTCGTCCTTGGTTGCCCAAGCGGTACCGTAGATGCGCTGCAGCATCTCGTTGCGGTGGTCGCCACGCCAGTAGGCGCCGGCCACCTTCATCAGCTTGAAGTGCTTGAGCTTGCCGGTGCTGGGCACGTGAGGGCCACGGCACAGGTCTTCGAAGGCGCCTTCACGGTACAGGCTCACATCCTCGTTGCTGGGGATAGAGGCAATGATCTCGGCCTTGTAGGCTTCGCCGATGCCCTTGAAGTACTGCACGGCCTCGTCGCGCGGCAGCACGCGGCGCACCACCTGCTCGTCCTTGTTGGCCAGCTCGGTCATCTTCTTTTCGATGGCAGCCAGATCTTCGGGCGTGAAGGGACGCTTGTACGAGAAGTCGTAGTAGAAGCCGTTTTCGATCACGGGACCGATGGTGACCTGCGCATCGGGAAACAGCTCCTTGACGGCATAGGCCAGCAAGTGAGCGGTGGAGTGGCGGATCACCTCCAGACCGTCGGCATCCTTGGCGGTGATGATAGACAGCGGCGAATCCTGCTCGATCACAAAGCTGGTGTCCACGACCTTGCCGTTGATCTTGCCGGCCAATGCGGCCTTGGCCAGGCCGGAGCCAATCGAAGCAGCGACTTCGGCAACCGAAACCGGGCCTGAGTATTCGCGCTTGGAGCCATCGGGGAGCGTGATGTTGATCATAAATTCCTTGTCAAACCAAATTTGTGTGGGTGAGGGCCAGCGCCAGAGCTTTGGAGTTGCCTGAAAGCAAAAAGCGCGGAACCAGTCCGCGCTTTGATGAGGGTGTCGAGAAATCTCGGGCAGGCGCGAACCGCCAGCTGCCATCAGCAGCCGAAGTACATCTCCGATGTAGTTCGCGGTGTCATAACCGTTGATGCCTTTCTCGCCCTTGTGAATTGAAGTCGCGCCATTTTAACCCGGCAAACAAAAAAGCGCCCGAGACTTTCGCCCCGGGCGCATAACCCCTTTTTTACCTAGACAGAATCACGATTCATCGTGGCTCAATGGAACTGCTCTTCCTCGGTGGAGCCGGTCAGCGCCTTGACGCTGGATGAGCCGCCCTGGATCACGGTGGTCACGTCGTCGAAGTAACCTGCGCCCACTTCCTGCTGGTGCGAGACAAAGGTGTAGCCCTTGTCACGTGCCGCGAATTCGGGCTCCTGGATCATTTCCACGTAGTGCTTCATGCCCTCGCCGCGAGCGTACTCGTGGGCGAACTTGAAGGTGTTGTACCAGTTGCTGTGGATGCCGGCCAGCGTGATGAACTGGAACTTGTAACCCAGTGCGGACAGGTCTTCCTGGAAGGAAGCGATCTGGCTGTCGTTGAGGTTCTTCTTCCAGTTGAACGAAGGCGAGCAGTTGTAGCTCAGCAGCTTGCCTGGGCAGGCTGCATGCACGGCCTGGGCGAATTCGCGGGCAAAGCCGATATCGGGCACACCGGTTTCGCACCACACCAGATCCGCGTAGGGAGCGTAGGCCACGCCGCGGCTGATGGATTGCTCCAGACCGTTCTTGACGCGGTAGAAGCCTTCCTGAGTACGCTCGCCTGTCAGGAACGGGATGTCGTTCTCGTCATGGTTGCTGGTGATCAGGTTGGCCGCTTCGGCATCGGTACGGGCCAGCACAATGGTGGGCACGCCCATCACATCGGCTGCAAAACGGGCGGCAATCAGCTTTTCGACCGCTTCGCGAGTGGGCACCAGCACCTTGCCGCCCATGTGACCGCACTTCTTGACCGCAGCCAGCTGGTCTTCGAAGTGCACGCCGGCAGCACCTGCCTGAATCATGTTCTTCATCAGCTCGAACGCGTTGAGCACGCCGCCGAAGCCGGCTTCCGCATCAGCCACGATGGGCAGGAAGTAGTCGATGAACTCCTTGTCGCCGGGGTTGATGCCCTTGCCCCATTGGATTTCATCGGCACGCTTGAAGGTGTTGTTGATGCGGCGCACCATGGTGGGCACGGAGTCATAGGCGTACAGCGACTGGTCGGGGTACATGGTCTCGGAGGTGTTGCCGTCGGCGGCTACTTGCCAGCCCGACAGGTACACGGCTTCCAGACCGGCCTTGGCCTGCTGCATGGCCTGGCCTGCGGAGATGGCACCGAAGGCGTTCACATAGCCCTTCTTCGAGCTGCCGTTGATCTTGTCCCACAGCACTTCGGCACCGCGCTGGGCCAGGGTGTACTCTGGCTGCAGGCTGCCACGCAGACGCACCACATCGGCAGCGCTGTAGCCGCGCTTGACGCTCTTCCAGCGTGGGTTCTGTGCCCAGTCTTTTTCGAGGGCTGCGATTTGCTGTTCACGGCTCAGTTGCTGAGTCAGGGATTGGGGCATGGTGCACTCCTTAGCGGTTAAAACAAGATGAATTGGTGTTCGTCCTTGGGATCTACTTTATGTCTGCAGCACTCTTTTACAGAGTCTTATGTCTTATAAAAGACTGCAATTTATATTCAATAAAATCAATTGCTTATTTTTATTTTTCACAATAAGAAAACGCATTTCTCGTATTGAGAAATTTTGCGGCAGCGCAACATTTCAATTTTTCATAATGCAAAATTGAATTCTTGCTTCATGAAAAATTTGCAGAAGCACGACTTCCGGAGTCCGCATCCTTTGAACGCAGTACGAAAAAAGTCCCGGCGCATGCCTTGATCTGCTCATCCTTGATCTGCTCATTTATCCGGCACGAGACAGGCCAAGCCACTTGAACAAAAACAGGTGACACGACAAAGACATGGCGCCCAAGGCGGCGGGAACCAAAAAAACAACAGTTCCCTCCCCTGGGTCAAATGCATGCAACAGCCCTGCCACACTGCTTTGCATCACCTTCTCTTGTCATTGAAATTCATTTCGCCATGCACACGCCCAGCCGCCCCATCGCCTATCTCTGCCTGGCACTCAGCATGTCTTTGGTAGGAAGCTATGTGGCCTTGTCCAAGCCTCTGGCTGCCATCTTTCCGGTCATGCTGCTGGCTTGGCTGCGCTTTGGCATCGGTGCCGTGGCCATGCTGGGCTGGCTCAAGCCACCAGCGCACGAGACAACTCTGACCAGGCAGACCAAGTGGCTGCTGTTTTTTGAGTCCTTCTTCGGCAATTTCCTTTTCACGCTCTGCATGATCAGCGGCGTGGCCTTGACCAGTGCGGTCACGGCGGGCGTGACCATGGCCGCAATTCCTGCCGCAGTCGCCATCATGAGCTGGCTTTTTCTGCGCGAAGCCGTTGGCGCGCGCACATGGACAGCCATTGCTTTCGCAGTGGCCGGCATAGGGCTGAATGCCTTGAGCAAGACCGAAAGCAGCAGCCTTGCCGCACATCCCCAGCAAGGCCTGGGCCAGTTGCTGCTGATTGCCGCAGTGCTGTGCGAGGCCGCATATGCCGTGATCGGCAAAAAGCTCACCGCCAGCGTAAGCCCCAAACGCATTACGGCGCTGATCAATCTCTGGGGGTTTGTGCTTTCCGCACCCGCCGGGCTCTATCTGGCCTGGCAGTTTGATTTTTCCCGGGTTTCGGTGCCCGCATGGGGTCTGTTGCTGTTTTACGCCCTGGCCGCCTGCGTCTGGACGGTGTGGCTGTGGATGACGGGATTGCGCGCCGTGCCCGCATCGCGGGCCGGCATTTTTACCGTGCTGCTGCCCATCAGCGCCGCCGTGGTGGGCATGCTGGCCCTGGGCGAGCGCGTCGGCAGCATGCAATTGCTGGCCTTCGGCATTGCCCTGACCAGCGTGGTGATCGCAACCTGGCCCGGTTCATTGCAGTTCAGGCGCTAGGCGCCGTCGATTCCAATCAGGAAAGCAGATTGCGGCGGCTCAGCACAATGCCGTCGGAGTCGGCATACAGCCAGTCGCCTGGGCGAATCCACAGGCCGGCGATCTGCACATAGACATCGCGCAGTCCCTGGCCTTGCTTGACGGTAGGCATGGGGTTGAGCGCCAGCGCATACAGACCCACGGGGGTGGATTTCAGCTCGGCCACGTCGCGCACGCAGCCATAGACAAGCACCCCGGCCCAGCCGTTCTGGGCCGCCGATGTCGCCACATTCCCCCCCACCAGAGCCCGGCGTAGCGAGCCGCCGCCATCGACCACCAGCACACGACCACCTCCCGGCTCGGCCAGCGCCGCTCGCACCAGGCTGTTGTCGTCCAGACACTGCACGGTGCTGACCTCCCCCATAAAGCCGACATTCCCGCCATAGCTGTGGAACACGGGCGGCAGCACACGAAAGTCGCTGCTGTCATCGCTGATATGCGCATCGCACAAATCGCAGGTGCTGAAGCCAAGAGAAGCCGAGGAATCACTCATGAAAATCTCCATAGAACCAAGTCTCCCGCATCTTGCCCTGAGCACCTGACATAGCACAAGCACCAGCGGACACACACAGAGAGCAACTTTTTCACAACACTCTCGGGGAAAAACCCGTGAAAACGGACACTAAAGGGCCTGAGAGCAACAAATCGAGGCAAAAAAACAGCCCACTAGCTTGGAAGAGCGATTTTTTGCCATTAGCATCAGACTCAGCCAGTGGATTGCAGCTGTATTTCGCTGGTGATAAGTCCACTACCCAATTAGGAATAAGCAATATGGCAACTGCAAAGAAGGCACCCGCTGCAGCATCGGCAGCAGCTCCCGCCGCTAAGAAGCGCACTCCCAACGCTGCCTTCATGAAACCCCTGACCCCCAGCGCCGCTCTGGCTGCCGTGGTTGGCAAGGATCCCCTGCCCCGTACTGAAATCATCAGCAAGCTGTGGGTCTACATCAAGGCCAACAACCTGCAAGACGCTGCCAACAAGCGCATGATCAACGCCGACGCCAAGCTCAAGGAAGTCTTCGGCAAGCCCCAAGTCTCCATGTTCGAGATGGCCGGCCTGATCGGCAAGCACGTCAAGTAAGCACTGCGCTTGCGCTGACCACAAAAAAGCTGGCCCGAGCCAGCTTTTTGTATTTCTGAGGCAAGTGTCGCGTACAGGCCGACGCGACTGGGACGGCTTTACCGCAGCAATGCATGCGTGCATGCCTCGGTCTCGACGCCGACGGAATCACGGCCGCGAACGCTGGTCAGGACGGAACCGGCCGGCAGATCTTTCCGACAACCGCGCGGCCCACCGATTGGCGCGGCCCTCACGAAGCTGACCCCGGGCTATCTCCGCCATCGTGCCCCGCCATGCTTGCACCCTGAACCGCACATTCCTGCAAAACTGCAACTGCCGGGCAGCCAGGACATGGGCTCCACAGGCATGGAGACGCGTGCGCACGTTCGGGTCTCGGTGCGGCGAACGCCTCCCCGGCAGCCTCGGCCATGGGAGGTGCACAAGCTTGAGCGCTGTCCCTCAGTAACCGTCCAAAGCCGTCACGACGCCGGCAATGCCCATGAGACATCCGCAGAGGAGACCGGCCAAGAAAATCAGTGTTGCAATTCCAAAGCTCATTGAACGCCTCTCCTGCCGCGCAGGGCCGTGTGATTGCGGCACGCCGTGCGACTCATGGCGCCCCCCTTGCGATACGCGCGTCCGCTCCTTCTGGGCGTGTGCTGTGCAGTGCATGGCGCTCGTTGACAGGCGGCCAGAGCATGTCGACGGGCATGCCTGTGATTTCTGCAATGCGCTGTCGAATGCGGGCCGATACCGCACGACCGCTGATGACTTGCGACACGCTGCTGTTGGCCACGCGCATTTCGGACGCCAATGCCGTGGGGGAAATGCCTTTCATGCGCAGCGCCGCTTTGATTTGCTCGGGATGCATCTGGTAGCCTTTCGCCTAATTATTTAGGTTAAAGCACGTCGTCGTGCTTTTGGCGAATTATGGGAAAGATTTCTTTCCCATGCAATACACCTTGGACAAATTTTTATGACCCTAGGGGAACGGCTGCGCGAAGAAAGAAACCGGCTGGGCATGAGCCAGCCAGCCTTCGCTGCACTTGCTGGCACTACGAAGCAAACTCTTTTTTCCTGGGAATCCGGCAAGACAGCGCCGGATGGCTTTCAGATGACCGCGCTGAGCGCACACGGAGTGGACCTGTTGTATGTGCTGGCAGGACACCGCACACCGGCAGTTCACCCTGCAGAGGCTCTGTCAGACGATGAACTCCGCCTCCTTCACGGGTATCGCAGGTGCAATGCGGATGGAAGGCAGCACCTCATACGATCCGCAGAACTGCTGTCTGCGGCACATGCCATGTCCGCCGAAGACCGCAAGCAGGCCCTCCAGGATCGGCCACATCGATCGGGTGAAGACGCCCTCTGATCCGTCCTGCCCGATGTCCGAGCGGTGCGGCACCTATAGGATGCGGTGCAGCCCTGCTCCAAGACGGTGACAGGGCCTGCTGCCATCCCTCCGCCTGGACGTGCTCAGTACACATCGCGCCGGTAGCGACCCGAGCCCAACAGCTCGGCCACCTTGGCCTCGCCCAGAATGGCCTGCAGCGTCAGATGCACGCCTTGGCCCATGCCGTTCAGGCTGCCGCAAACATAGATGGCCGCACCACGCTCCACCCATTGCCGGACTTCCTCTGCATGGCTGCGCAGCAAATCCTGCACATAGCGCGAATCCTTGCCGTTGCGCGACCAGGCCTGATCGAGCCGTGCCAGTCGGCCCTGTCTGAACCATGCGCCCAATTGATCGGCAAATAGCGCGTCATGCTGTGGACTGCGCTCTCCGAACAACAGCCATTGATCACTTAGCTCCTGCTGCACACGCGCCTTGATATGGCTGAGAAGGCCCGCCAGGCCCGAGCCATTGCCGATCAGAATCAGCGGCCGCCCGGCGTTGTCACCGAGTCTGAAGCCGCGGTGCTCGCGCAAGGTCAACGGCAGCACATCTCCCTCGGCCATGCCGCAGCACAACCAGTGCGACGCAAGGCCCGGCGAACCATCGGCGCGCGTGCTCTCGCGCACCAGCAGTTGCAGGCTGCCGTCGGCCGTGATCGAGGCGATCGAATAGTCGCGCGCGCGCTCAGGGTCGGCGGGCACGCACAGAGACACCAGATCGCCCGACTCCCAGTGCGGCAGCTCGCCGGACTGCTGCGTCCACTCCAGCAGGTATAGCGCCCCGCCCTGGCTGCCGGGATTGAGCAAACGCCGCCGACCAAGCACAAAGGGTATGCTGACCGGCGCCTGCAGCCAGTCCGAATCCGGTTCCTGGGCGGGCGCAGACTCGCCCAGCAAGTCCTGTCGCATCTGAGCGACCTGAGTCTGCCAGCTCTGCAAGCTCGAGGCATCCATATTGTCCACGCAGGCCAGATCGCTGCGCGCGCCGCTGGTCTGCAACCATTCGTGCACTTTCACACCAAACGCACAGAACTCCTGGTATTCACGATCACCCAACGCCAGCACCAGGCTTTGGTGCCGGGTCAGCGCAGGCTGCATGGCCATGAGCTGCTGCACAAAGCCCAGCGCATGGTCGGGCGCATCGCCCTCGCCTGTAGTGGATAGCAGCCACAGGCTGTGCTCGAATTGCTGCAGCAGCACGGCCGTCAGTTTTTCCACGGGCAGCAGACGCACCTGCAGACCGCCGTCGACCAGCATCTTGCCCGTGGCGCGTGCCAGCGCCTCGGCCTGCCCCGTCTGGCTGGCATAGGCGACCAGGACGGCAGGCGCAGCGGCATCGCCCTGCGAGGCATTGCTCTCGGCCTCATCGGCCAGGCGCTGCCTGCGTACCTTGGTGCCAATACCCCAGCACATGCCTGCGTAGGCGGCTACCAAACCCATAGCCCCATAAATGCGCTCGGGCGTCAAAATCCATTCCACTGTCATGCCTCAAATTGGTTGATCCAGGCCGGTGTCTTGAGCACCTGTCTGCGGACCTCATTGCCATCGGATGCGAGATGCGATGTGAGCACGGCCGCAATCTCATGTTGACGGGCAAAGTCCATGCCTTGCTGCGGACCCAGCACCGTGAGCACGGTGGCCAGCGCATCGGCGTGCATGCATTCCTCATGGAACACGGTCACGCTGGCCAGATCATGCGTCACCGGCCAGCCCGTGCGCGGATCCAGCGTGTGCGAATAGCGCCTGCCAGCCTGCGTGAACTGATGCCAGAAATCGCCCGAGGTGGCAAAAGCACCCTCCCTGCAGGCCACGACCAGCGACTCGGCCTCGACAGAACCGCCCGTGCCCAGTTGCACCTGCCAGGGCCGCCCATCAGGGCGCTCCCCCCAGCTGCGCAGCTCACCGCCGATTTCGAACATGCCCGCAGCCCAGCCAGCCGCCTGCAGCTTTTGCACCGCCCAATCCACGGCAAAGCCCTTGGCAATGCCGCAAAAATCCAGCTCAAGACCACCGCTCTGCTGCAACTGCCGGGTCTGTGCATTCCAGCGCAGATGGCCATGGCCGCTGGTCTTCAGCAAGCGTTCGATCTCATCGCCGGCAGGTGCCTGCCCTGAATGCGGCTGCAACGGGTTCTGACGCGGCCCGAACCCCCACAGTGAGACCAGCGCTCCCATGCCGGGGTCCATCGCCGCGCCTGAAAGCCTTGCCCAATGCAAGGCCGCTTCCAGAACCTGAGCAAACTCCGCCGGAACTACATGCATTTCACCGGGACTTGAACGATTGAACCGGGTGATCAGCGAATCCGCCTCCCAGTTGCTCATCTGGGCAATGACATCCTCAAACACCTGCTCCAGCAGGGCCTGCACCGGCTCCGTGGGCAGGTAATCAGGATTGAGCAGGCGCAGCGACCAGTGCGTGCCCATGGTCTGGCCGGACAGGCGGTGAATACGCCCGTCCTGCTGGTGCTGCAGGCTTGCAGGTCTCCAGCGCTGCACGCCAAAGTCAAGCGCCGGCGTCCGGGGACAAGCCTGACTCTGTGCCGCCGACGAGGGCAGTTGCCAGAGACTGGCATCAAAGCGTACGCGGGGGGGGGTGGGCATGGGCATCCAGACAAAGACGAAAACAGCAGCAAAAACAACGACGCGCCCGTAGCGGGCGCGCGTATTCAGTCCATCAAGCGCCAACGCTTAAGGCAGGACTTCCAGAGTCGCGATATAGCCCAGGCGGCGCTCCGTTGCCTTGGCAATGCTGGTCTTCTTGTCCGTAGCATCGGCATTCAGCCAGAACAGACCTGCACGGGGGAACTTGATCTTGACCTGACCCTTGGCATCGGTCTTGAGCTTCATGGCGTCCACACCGTCGCGATAGCGAATACCGTCGGCCACCAGCTCCAGCTCCAGATCAGCTGCGGGCTTGCCGTCAAGATGGAATTCGAAAGTCGCCTCTTCGCTGGCCACCAGGTCATTGGGGTGAGTCACGGGCTTGAGCTCCAGACCCTTGCCGGTCAGCGCCAGCGCCGAAGGCTTGCCCAGAGACACAAAGGTCTCCATGCGACGCAAATTCTCGGTCACGCGCACTTCCTTGGCATCGGCAGGAATCTGCTTGAGCACTTCTTCCACCGAACCGCGCAGGCGCTTGGGCTGGCCGTTGGCATCCTTGTAGCCGCCCATCACGCCGGTCATCAGCATGGTGACGCGGTAGGTACCGGTCTTTTCTGGCTTGAAGTCGAACATGCTGCGCAACTCGCCCTTGGCGACATTCTTCATTTCCACGGCCGCGCCATCGGGTGCGGTCACCTTGACGGCTTCCAGACCCAGCGGACGGTGGTTGAAGAAGAACACATCGTTGGACACGGCCGCATCCACCGTCACCCAGTCGGACTTGGACAGCACGGTGCTGGAAGGCTTGAACCACAGATCATGTGCCTGGGCGCCCAGGGCAGCCAGAGCCAGAGTTGCAGCGACGATGGCACGAGTTTGGAACTTCATATCAGGTCCTTGAAAACAGAAAGGGTGACAAATCCGAAAATGAGGCGAGGCCCAAGCCAGGAACACCAAGCAAGAGCCGCCTCGCAGCGAAGGTGTTGTCCCCCTCCGCGAAGCAGAGAGGGGGAAGGCGCGGAGCGCCTCAGGGGGTGATCAAGGCTTCAATTCCAGCTTGATCGCGCCCAGCTCGGTACTGCCATTGGCGCTCAGGCTGGTGGCCTGCTTGACGGGCCACTCGAAGGGAATGGACACCAGCTCGCGGCCACCAACTTCACGCGCAGCTTCCACCATCAGCTTGTACTGGCCGGGAGCCAGCTGGGGCAGCGGGTTCTTGCCTTCCGCAAAAGACAGCGCATGGGTGCCCACGGGCTTGGTCGGCTGGGTCACACCATCGATGGGAAAGCTCAGCTCGCGGCCGGTACGACGCCACCACTGGCGCATGTCCTTGAGCCACTTGGTGCCCTCGGCATTCTTCATCTTCACGTCATACCAGACGGACAGATTGGCAGCCACACCGCCGTCGGCCTTTTCCAGCCACACGGCGACATAGGGCTTGTGGTATTCGGCCACCTGCAACTGGGGCACGGTCACAGCCACATTCATGCCGCCCGCGATTGCCGGCAGGCCCACCACGGCGCTCAGCGCCACCGTGGTCTTGAAAATCCGCTTCGCCATTTTTTCTTCCTTCACAAAATTCTTGGGCTCAATGCACGAGCAGCAACACCAGCAAGGCGGGCAGCACCAGACCCAGGCCCACCATGGGCCAGGTCATGGGGCGGCGCTGCGCATGCATCTTTAGGATCAGCAGACCCGTGATGCAGAACACCAGGCAGCCAATCGCAAAGACGTCTATGAACAGGCTCCAGGCTCCGCCCGCATTGCGCCCCTTGTGCAAGTCGTTGAGGTAGGAGATCCAGCCCCGGTCGGTCTTCTCGTACTCGACCGAGCCCTCCTTCAGGTCCACACGCAGCCAGGCATCGCCACCCGGGCGCGGCATGGGCACATAGGCCTCATCTTCGCTCCACTCCACGGCAAAATCCTTGGCACTGACCTTGATCTGCTGAGCCAGCCAGCCATCCACCTCGGCAGGCAAGCCCACGGCATTCTTGTCCGCCGCTTCCACGCCCTTCTTCTGGGCTTGCTGCAGTTTTTCGAGCAGATCCGGGGGCAGTTGCGCATCACGCGATTCGACCTTGGGCTTGGACTCGATCTGCCCGGCGTGATTCAAGGTGAATCCCGTCACGGCAAACAGCAGCATGCCGATCAGGCAGATGGCGGAGCTGATCCAGTGCCACTCATGTAATTTTTTGAGCCAGTACGCCCGCTGCGGGGCGTTGGAGGAAGCCGCGGTCATTCAGAACTTTCTGGGATTGCGTTGCCGCCGGGCCGGGCCGAGCCGACCTTTGGGACATAGCGCCACAAGGCCAGTCCTTGCTTGCGCAGCAAGGCGGCATTCTAGTTGCGCAAATTCTAAATGCATCTCACTTTTATTTACTTTACTTGACGTAAACAAAGCGCCCTCGCGCCCAGGGCTTTTGCCAGCTCAGCAAACCCGTGGCTCGACCGATTCCAGCGATCCGCTGCACGCCCTCCGCTCAACAATCTGTTGCCTCACTGCAACAAAACGTAGATTACCGATACTCATTATTGAATGGTATCGAGAATTATTATCAATATCACCTAGAATCCGCACGCTTTTCAAAAAATCGACTCTTCATCAAAAGCATGTCCAACAACCATCTGACCCCGACCGACTCCAACGGCTTGCGCTGCGAGCTCAAGCAAATCGTGATTGCCGCAGGCCTGTGCCTGATTGGCGCCAGCGCGATGGCTCAGCAGGAAACCACCTTGTCCACCGTGAATGTGGAAGCCGCTGCCGAGTCCAGCTTCAAGACCGAAGCCAGCCCTCAAGGCAAGTTCACCGCTCCCCTGCTGGACACGCCCAAGACCGTTCAGGTCATCAATGAAGAGATCATCAAGCAGACCGGCGCCACCAGCCTGCAAGACGCTCTGCGCTCCACCCCCGGCATCACCTTCGGCAACGGCGAAGGCGGCAACCCCACCGGAGACCAGCCGTTCATTCGCGGCATGGACGCCCAGTCCAGCACCTTTGTGGACGGCATGCGCGACATCGCCTCCGGCACCCGCGAACTGTTCAACGTCGAAGCCGTGGAAGTCATCAAGGGCGCCGACTCGGCCTATGCCGGTCGTGGCGGCGCTGGTGGCTCCATCAATATCTCCACCAAGAAGGCCAAGAACGAGAACTTCATCTCCGGCGACGTGGGCCTGGGCACCGACAACTATCTGCGCGGCACGCTGGACATCAACCGCAAGATCAACGAGACCACCGGCATTCGCCTGAACGCCATGGGCCACAGTGCCGACGTTCCCGGCCGCAACGGTCCTGACAACAAGCGCTGGGGCATTGCCCCCACCGTGACCTTCGGCATGGGCACAGCCACCGAAGTGACCCTGTCCTGGCAGCATCTGCAGACCGACAATACCCCCGACGGCGGCGTGCCTTATCTGTACAGCAATGCCGCCATGGCCACTCTGCCCGGCGGCAGCACCGTGCGTCCCACCTATGGCAACGACCGTGCCAACTGGTACGGCCTGCACAACCGTGATTTCGAGAAGGAAAAGAGCGATCTGTTCACTGCTTCGGTCACGCACAAGTTCACTGACACCAACAAGATCCGCAACAGCCTGCGCTACAGCAAGACCAAGCAGGACTACGTCTGGACCCAGCCCGACGACTCCAAGGGCAATGCCATAAATGGCTATGTCTGGCGCCGCGGCAACTACCGCGTCTATGACACCACCACACTGCAGAACGTGACCGAATTTACCGGCAAGGAACAGACCGGCTCCATCGGCCACAGCTATGCCTTCGGTCTGGAACTGTCCAAGGAAAAGGCTGACGGCAGCTCGGGCGCCATCCAGAGTGGTGGCACCTGCACAGGCGTTTCCGATCCTTGGTGCACCACTTTGAGCAACCCCAGCGGCGCCAATGCCCCCTGGAACTTTGCCTGGTCACTGCCTGCGCAATCCACCGTCAACAAAATCGACACCATTGCCGTCTACGGCTTTGATACTCTGAAGCTCAACGATCAATGGCTGGTGAATGCCGGTCTGCGCGTGGACCACTACAAGCTCAACGCCTCCGGCCCTGCCGGCGGCCGTGGCGCCAGCGCCTACCCGGCGTATGACCTGAGCCGTAGCGATACGATGTTCAACTACCAGCTGGGTGTGGTCTACAAGCCTGCATCCAATGGCAGCATCTACGCCAACATCGGTAC
Source organism: Comamonas sp. F1-6 (assembly GCF_039581415.1). NCBI lineage: Bacteria > Pseudomonadati > Pseudomonadota > Betaproteobacteria > Burkholderiales > Comamonadaceae > Comamonas > Comamonas sp. F1-6. The sequence continues at coordinate 42,005 of NZ_JBCPWN010000024.1, read as the reverse complement.
CTCTTCTCGCCCCGGTGGCTCGACTCTGGGCAACGGCAGCGAGGACCTGACCACAACCACCGATGCGCTGATCAGCCTGAAGCCGGAAAAGACCAAGTCCATCGAACTGGGCACCAAGTGGGACCTGCTGGACAAGAAGCTGAACCTGACTGCCGCAGTCTTCCGCAATGAAGTGACCAATGTGCGCATCAGCGATGCAACCGGCACGTACATGGGCGGCAACAAGGAAGTCAATGGCATCGAACTGGGCTTTACCGGCCAGATCCTGTCCAATCTGAGCGTGTTCGGCGGCTATACCTTTATGGATAGCGAGTTCAAGAACATGGGCAAGGACGATGTTCGCAATGGCCTGCCCTTCTACAACACGCCCAAGCACAGCTACAGCCTGTGGACCAGCTACAAGCCCATGGCCAAGCTGACCTTGGGTCTGGGTATCTATGCTCAGAGCGACGTTGCTGCCAGCTACATTCAAGGCAAGGGGGGCATCGTGACCAAGGGTGCTTCCGGCTATGCCCGTTATGACGCGATGATGGCCTACCAGATCGACAAGAACCTGAGCTTCCAGCTGAACGTCTACAACCTGGGCAACAAGGTTTACTACACCGGCGTGCGCTCGCCTCATTACGCCAATATGGGCGCCGGCCGCTCGGCCGTGGCTTCGCTCAAGTTCACGTACTAATTCATGTACTGACAGGAGCAATGACAGTCCTGCCTGCGCTTGATCTGGCGCAGCCTGGCTGCAAACCATGCCCCAAAGCCCCGCAGGCTCCTGATGCCAGCGGGGCTTTTTACATGCACACTTGGCGGATCAAACGCATTGTCGCTGGCTCGCAAAGCCTGATCTTCGCCATCAAAACCATAGCTGATAGCGCCTTTCCATAAATGCTTTCAACCCAATAAGTCATTGAAAGCTATAGACATCAAGCGCTACCAGCTATGGTTAATGATGTAACCCGGATCATCAACTGATAGATATCGCCTCACTCCCGCCATGTTGCTACGCATCCCCTGCCTGCTCACCCCCGATGAAGTACGCCACTGCCGTCAGGCGCTGGAAGCCGCCAGCTGGCAGGACGGAAAGACCACGGCCGGCCACGTGGCCGCTCAGGTCAAGAGCAATCTACAGCTGCCGCTGGACAGCAAGACCGGCCAGCAGATAGGCGATCTGATCCTGAACCGGCTGGGCCGCAACCCGCTGTTCATGTCGGCAGCCCTGCCGCTCAAGGTCCTGCCGCCGCGCTTCAATCGCTATGAAGGTGGAGGTACCTATGGCAACCATATCGACAACGCCTTCTTCACCATTCCGGGCACGGCCATCAAGGTCAGAACCGATGTCTCCACCACGGTGTTCTTCAGCGACCCCGACGAATACGAAGGCGGCGAGCTGATGGTGGAAGACACTTTCGGCCAGCAAAGCGTGAAGCTCGCGGCCGGCGATGCCATCGTCTACCCTGGCACCAGCTTGCACCGCGTCAACCCCGTGACGCGCGGCACGCGCTATGCCTCATTCTTCTGGACGCACAGCCTGGTCAAGTCGGCGGAGCAGCGCCGTCTGCTGTTTGATCTGGACCAGAGCATTCAGCAACTCACGCAAGAGCAGCCCGAGCATCCGCGCATCGCCGCCCTCTCGGGCACCTATCACAATCTCTTGCGCATGTGGTCTGAAAGCTAGCTTCCTTGGAGACGACAGCCTGCGCTGCTGGGTAGCCCTCGCCGGCTGTCTCCCCCCTACACTGCGCCTGCTTTGCTGCCTCGCCCCCATCCAACCGGCTTGATTTATGACTGTTGAACCTTTGAATGCCGCTGGCCAGCCCGTCAAACCGCCACTGACGCAGATTTCCGCGCAGATAGGCTCCCTGGCGGACTACGCCCGGCTGGCCCGCGAGCATATGGAGGCTCAGGCCTGGGCCCACCTGGAAAGCGGTGCGGACCAGGGTCTGACTCTGGCCCACAACCGCCAGGCCTTCGACCGCATCCGTCTCTGCCCTGAACCGCTGGCCGATCTGTCGGCCGCGCATACGCGGCAAAGCCTGCTAGGCCAGAGTCTGGACTGGCCGTTGCTGCTGGCACCAGTTGCCTATCAACAGCTGGCGCATCCCGAAGGCGAGCTCGCCACGGTGCGCGCGGCCATGGCCATGCGCACCGGCATGGTGGTCAGCACTCTATCCAGTTGCACGCTCGAAGAAATCGCCCAGGCCGCGCAAGCTGCAGCGCAGGAGCTGGGGCGCAGCGGCCCGCTGTGGTTCCAGCTCTACCAGCAGCCAACGCGCGAGCACACGCTGCAGCTGATTCGCCGCGCCGAAGATGCCGGTTATCAGGCCCTGGTCTGGACGGTGGACGCCCATATCAAGCGCTCCAGCTACCCGCTGCCGCCAGGCGTGGAGGCCGTCAATCTGCGTGGCATGCCCCAGCAACGGCAGACCGGCGATCTGATGAGCGAGCACATTCTGTTCGGCAGCGAGCTGGCCCGAGGCGCGCCCACCTGGGACGACCTGGTCTGGCTGCGTCAGCAAACCCGGTTGCCGCTGATCATCAAAGGTCTGCTCTCGGCCCGTGCCGCCGCGCAAGCCGTGGAACTGGGGGCTGATGCCATCGTGGTCTCCAACCATGGCGGGCGAGTGCTGGACACCGCCGTCTCCCCCCTCGAAGTGCTGCCTGCCATTCGCGCGGCCACGCCTGCCCATATTCCGCTGCTGATGGATGGCGGCGTGCGCCAGGGCACCGATGTGCTCAAGGCCATCGCCCTGGGTGCCAGTGCCGTACTGCTGGGCCGGCCGCAAATGCATGCCCTGGCGGTGGCCGGCATGCTGGGGGTGGCACATATGCTGTATTTATTGCGCGCCGAGCTGGAGCTGGCCATGGCCCAGACCGGCTGCGCCAGCCTCGATCAGGTCGGGCCCCGGCTTTTAACCACTTGCTGATTGTGCGTAATTTGGCGGCATGCATTGCAAATGCGATGGATTCTCATTTATACTCCGCCTATTACATCAATAGCCAGCAACAACTGCCTGTAGCCATGATCGTCTGTGTATGCCGCCGGGTTTCTGACCGAGAAATAGCACGCCACGCGCATGCGGGGATGAGCTTTGACGAAATCCAGTTTGAATTGGGTGTTGCCACACAATGCGGGCGCTGCGAAGGCTGCGCACGTGATGTCGTCGCCCAGTGCAGTGCAAGCCATCCGATCGCGGCCATCCACAACGAAGCGCAATCCTGCGCGTCGGTGCAGACGGTTCAGCTTGCCACCAATATTCTGGAAAGCAAAGCATGGCCCACCTCTCCGTCCTCTCAGCCGTCTTTGGCAGTCTGATTCTCGTGATGGTATGCACCTGGTGGATCCTGCGTGAATGATGCAATCCTGTCTGCGTGCCCTGCTTCCTGTGCCTGCTATTGCCGGTTGACCAGCGCTTTTCCTTTCTGATCCCAGCCTGCGCTGGTTGCTCTTCTCGTTCTTATGTCCCAGTCTGATCGATTTGCACCTGCCAGCGGCCCGAGCCGCAATATGGCAGTTGCTGGTGCTGTGGTTGTCGTGCACGCTGCCGCCCTGTGGGCCATGCAGCATGGCCTGGCACAGCAAAAGCCGCCAGAGATAGTGATTCCCGCCAGCGTGATTGCCCAGTTTGTGGCACCGCCGGCTGCCGAACCTGCCCCGCCGGCCCCTCCCCCTCCACCCAAGCCTCCTGCGCCAGCGCCCAAGCCCGAGACCAAACCGCAGCCCAAGCCCGAGGTCAAGAAGGCTCCGCTGCCCAAGGCCATCAAGGACCCGACACCGGCACCGGCTGCACCTCAGGGGGCATTGGAGGACAGCGACAGCAAACCGGACAAGACACCGCCGGCACCACCCGCGCCCCCGGCACCTCCGGCTCCGCCTGCGCCTCCCGCACCACCAGCTCCGCCCAAGATCGAGCAGCCATCAAGCAATGCTGCCTATCTGAACAACCCAGCTCCCGCTTATCCTTCGGTCAGCAAGCGCATGGGGGAACAAGGCAAGGTGCTGCTGCGCGTCTATATCAACGAGCAGGGCCAGCCCGAGAAAATCGAAATCAAGCAGTCCAGCGGGTTTGACCGCCTGGATGACGCCGCCGTCAACACCGTGCGCCAGTGGAAGTTTGTCCCCGGCAAGCGCAACGGCGTGGCCGAACCCATGTGGCACATCGTGCCCATCAACTTTGTTCTCAAATAAATCTGCAGTTCTCAGGAGTACCCATGGAATCCCAATTCGGCATTGCCCACGTCTGGACACAGGGCGACTTCGTGACCAAAGGCGTGGCCATCATCTTGCTGGTCATGTCGGTGGCCTCTTGGCTGGTCATCATTCTCAAGGCGCTGGATATTGTGAAATTCAAGAAGTTCGCCACCCAGGCGCAGGACTTCTGGCACAGCCCCGATCTGGCCACCGGCCTGGAAAAGCTGGGTGACGACAAGCAGAACCCCTTCCGCTTCATGGTGCTCGAAGGCCGCGAAGCCTCCGCCCACCACCGCAAGACCAGCGTCCACCTGCATGACACGCTGGACATCAGCGACTGGGTGACCCGCTGCCTGCGCAACGGCATCAACGAATTCACGGCCCGCCTGCAATCCGGCCTGGCCATTCTGGCCTCCGTGGGCTCGACCGCCCCCTTCATCGGCCTGTTCGGCACCGTCTGGGGCATCTACCACGCTCTGGTGGCCATCGGCATGTCCGGCCAGTCATCCATCGACAAGGTGGCCGGCCCCATCGGCGAAGCGCTGATCATGACCGCTCTGGGCCTGGCCGTCGCCATCCCCGCCGTGCTGGGCTATAACGCTCTGGTACGTGGCAACAAGGGCATTTTGAACGCCCTCAACAGCTTCGCCCACGACGTGCACGCCTACTTCGTGACCGGTGCCCGCGTTTCCGTGGACGGCCAGGTCTCTGGCAATGTGCTGCCCCTGAAGAAAGGCGCCTAAGCCATGTCATTCGGAACCATGGACGATGGGGACAGCGATGATGTGATGAACGAGATCAATATGACGCCTCTGGTGGACGTCATGCTGGTTCTGCTCATCATCTTCATCATCACCGTGCCCGTGATGAAACACTCGGTCAACGTGGACCTGCCTCGCGCCACCAACCAGCCCGAGGACACCAAGCCTGCCACCGTGCAACTGGGCATCACGGCCGACGGTAAATATTCCTGGAACGGCCAGGAAATCAGTGATGAGCAACTGGAGACCAATCTTCAGACCGAGGCCGTCAAGGAGCCGCAGCCCGACCTGCATATCCGCGGCGACAAGGAAGTGCGCTACGAGCGCGTGGCCCAGGCCATGGCCGCCGCCCAGCGCGCTGGCGTCAAGAAAATAGGCTTTGTGACCGACCCATCCAAATAAGCCCGTGCTTGCAAAAAACGGCCCTCAGGGGCCGTTTTTTATTGTGGAACCTGCATCAAAACAGCACTCAAGCCGCCCGGCACAGGCACAAACTGCTGATGGACCGCAGGCAAAAGTCCTCAGATGCGGCTGGACAGATTCCACATGAAAAATAAATGGCAGTTTTTTTGCGAATGAGATTAAGTATCACTTGCTTTTCAATTGAGAATTGTTATCATTACACCAGTTTTTGATCTTAAGGAATCACGGCATGTCTGCACCGCTTGTTGCGACCTCACAGCCCAACAACCGTAGCACCCCCTCCATGGCTGCTGCAACCCCCTCAGCCGCTTCCGGCTCCAGCCTGGGCCTGGACAGTGCCCTGCTGCTCAACGGCCAGAAGGCAGTCACCATCCTGCACAACGGCACTCCTTATCGCCTGCAGGCCACCAAGCTGGGCAAGCTCATTCTGACCAAATAAACCGTTTCATCGTGGGGCGACACCGCAAGTGTCGATTCGCCAGCCATAGTCGTTGTAGAGCACCTGCCCTCTCTTGTTCTCACACTTCACATAGCCACGCGTTTTTTCCTCATTCGCAACCCGCCAAAACAAAACCCCTGCGCGCATCAAGCGGCAGGGGTTTTGTTTTGGACTCTGCCGCTGCAGCGGCAGAAATCAAGCCATTACAGGCCCAGGGCTGCGATGCCGGCCTTGGCAACCTGTGCGTCTTCGTTGGCCTTCACACCCGAGACACCCACAGCGCCCAGCACCTGACCGCCCTTGACGATGGCCACGCCGCCTTCGAGCAGACCGTCCACAAACGGAGCGCTCAGGAAAGCGGTACGGCCATTGTTGATCATGTCTTCAAAAGCCTTGGTGTCCTTGCGGCCCACGGCTGCAGAGCGTGCCTTGGCGGGGGCGATATGCGAAGAGATGGGAGCAGCACCATCCATACGCTGCAACAGCAGCAGATGGCCGCCGTCGTCCACGATGGAGATCGTCACGGGCCAGTTGTTCTTCAGTGCTTCAGCTTCGGCAGCCGCAGCGATGGCTTTCACATCGGCCAGTTCGAGTTCGTGCTTGGTCTTCATAAGATAAAAAGCTCCGTTGGATTGTCAATGCAGCAAGCATATTCTGTACTTTGCAGGCAAAAGTAGATGCGATGTGAAAAACATTCCATCCTAAAACTGCCGCATTGCAACGGGGTATTGCAAAGGCTTCTCAAGACCCCCACCTAGAATGACAATGTTTCAACCCACAATTCCTGAAGGAGGAATGGCTACATGAACGAACAAGTCACCACACTGGGATCTGCGGGCTACGGTGTCTCGCAGCAAGAGCGCAACCGTGTCTTGCGCAATACCTACTGGCTGCTGGCACTCAGCCTGATCCCCACCGTGCTGGGCGCTTGGCTGGGCGTAGCCACTGGCATGACTCGCGCGCTGACTGGCGGCGTGGGCCTGATCGTGTTCATGGTCGGCGCCTTCGGCTTCATGTTCGCGATCGAAAAGACCAAGCACAGCGCCGCTGGCGTGCCCGTGCTGCTGGCCTTCACCTTCTTCATGGGCCTGATGCTATCGCGCCTGATCGGCATGATTCTGGGCTTCTCCAATGGCACCCAACTGATCATGACGGCCTTTGCCGGTACCGCTGGCGTGTTCTTCGTGATGGCCATGCTGGCCACCGTGATCAAGCGCGACCTGTCGGGCATGGGCAAGTTCCTGTTCGTGGGCGCTCTGGTGCTGATGGTAGGCGCCATCATCAACGTCTTCGTGGGCTCCACGGCTGGCATGATGGCCATCTCCATGCTGGCCATCGGCATCTTCTCCGCCTACATGCTGTATGACCTCAAGCAGATCATCGACGGCGGCGAGACTAACTACATCAGCGCCACCCTGGCCCTGTATCTGGACCTGTTCAACGTGTTCCAGAGCCTGCTGGCCCTGCTGGGCATCATGGGCGGCGACCGCGACTAAACCTCGCCACCACCCAAGCAGAAAGGAGTGCCTTGCGCACTCCTTTTTGTTTCCAGTAACCTTGGCGCCAAGCGCAGTCATCGCATTGATGGATATTTCAGTCATGGCCTAAATTTCCGACTGCCGCTGCCGATAAGCAGACAAGATGAAGCCAAACCACCTTCCCCGCGCACTTGCCATTGCCCTGCTGCCTCTGGTACTGGCAGGCTGCAAGATTGAAGACATTCCGGGCCTGGGTCCAGACCCACGCACCGTGGCGCGCGAGTCCGAAGCCAAGGCCATTGGTGGTGCCTGTCGGCATGCCATGCGCGGGCTGGAGGATTGCTACGTCCTCAACCCCAAGGCGCCCAAGGCGCTTGTGTTTGCGGGCTGGAAGGACATGGATGAATACATGCGCTCCAACAAGATCGAAGGCGTGCCTTCCGTACTGGGTCAGAGCGCAGCCGAAAAACGCAGCACTGCGGAGCCCGAAAACAGCGCCAGTCGCAACCGCAGCTGAAGTCGCTTGTGCCAGGCCCGGATCATGAGTTCCGGGCCAGTGCCAGCCAACGCCCGCACAGGCCGTAGCAACACTGCTACGGCCTTTTTCATGCTCGACATCTCTCACGCCAAGCTTTTCGGATGTCATATTTCTTTTACGGACTTTGAATACAAACAATTCTCATTTATATTCATTGACTATTGATTCCATTCTTAGCCGCACATACGCGCATCCCAGCGACGAGTTCTGTTGTGCTCTCAACCATGGGGACAAGACTGCCGTGCCAGATGATGACTTCAACCAAATACGCCTTGAGCATGAGGCCCTCATGCTGACCTACATGGAAGTACAGACCCGCTGCACGGCACAGATGCAGTCGCTGGCACGGGAAGTCGAAGCACTCAGGCAGCAGCTCGTACAGCTCAGGGCCAAGGTCATTGTCCGCGACAGCGCGCTTGCCTGGGAACGTGAGCAGCGCCACGCCCTGGCCCAGGCGATGGCACTGGATCTGCTGCGGGAAACACCTCAACCTACAGCTGAACAGACAGTGTCCGGCGTCGACTGGCCTTTGGTTGAGGATACCGACACCCAGGCCCTGGCCGAGCAGCAGTTGCTGGAGGACAGTCTGCACGCTGCCGATCTGGTGATCTGCCAGACGGGCTGCATCAGCGATGGCGCCTACTGGCGCGTGAAGGATCACTGCAAGCGCACCGGCAAGACCTGCCTGCTGGTGGACCAGCCGACCGCCTTGCGGGTGGTGCGCATTCATCCATCGGGAGAGGACGGAAAAGTCGTTGCAGCCCAAGCCTGCATCGAGGGTGCTTCATGAGCCACGGCACAGGAAAAACCTGGGCTGCAGATTTGCTATCTGCCTGGAAGCAGCACACTCGCATGGCGCTGGCCGCAACGCTGGAGCATCGCCATCTCTCAGCACTCGGACACTACCGACATGCACAACAGCTTGGCTTGCAGTTGCTGGTCGCGGAGTCCGGCGATATTGCCGACGATGACCGTATCGCCGCTTATGTCGTTGCTCACCTGAATCTGGCAGATGCTCTCGTCGAAGCGGACCGGGCAGGAGCTGCATTTGAATGCCTGCATGAGGCACAGCAAGCCCTGATGCCATTTCTGCAGCAGGACTCCACCAGCCAGTCCCTGAGTCTGGCGATATACCGTCATTTACCGCAGCTCCTGGCCGCGCAGGCTGAGCACGCGGCAGCATGGCCCCATACCTCCTCCGGTGCCGGCACCCCAGCACCCACCCATCTTGTCGTTCACCCCGCCAGCAACAGGCACTCTCGCCTTGCCAGCTTCGAGTCCGTGCATTCATCACTGCACTGACTCCCTTCTCTCACTGCCAAGGCTTTTACTCATGAGCTACACCCTGCCCCCACTGGCCTACGACTACGCGGCGCTGGAGCCGCATATCGATGCGCAAACCATGGAGATTCACTACTCCAGGCATCACCAGACCTATGTCAACAACCTCAACACGGCGCTCGAAGGCAGCGAATACGCGCAATGGCCGCTGGACGATCTGCTCGTCAAGATCGAATCGCTGCCTCAGCCGCTGCGCCAGGCCGTGCGCAACAATGGCGGCGGCCATGCCAATCACAGCTTGTTCTGGCAAGTCATGTCTCCCAAAGGGGGCGGCCTGCCGCAGGGCGCTCTTGCGACAGCCATTGACAGGGACCTGGGCGGCTTCGAGAACTTCAAGACCGAGTTCACCAAGGCCGCCATCAGTCGCTTCGGCAGCGGCTGGGCCTGGCTCAGCGTGGACTACAGCGGCAAGCTGCATGTGGAGAGCAGCGCCAATCAGGACAGCCCTCTGATGCCTGGCATTGGCAGCGGCAACACACCAATCCTGACCCTGGATGTCTGGGAACACGCCTATTACCTGAAATACCAGAATCGCCGTCCCGAATACATCGCTGCTTTCTACAACGTGGTGGACTGGAACGAAGTGGCACGCCGCTTCGCTGCCGCCACCCAGGCTGTCAGGAGCTGAACCATGGGCCCGGACGGACTGCAGAGCGCATCTTCAAGCCAATCGCCCCTGCCGCTCAGAACCCGGCTCGGGCTGCTGATCTCCGCAGCTGGGGCTCTGGTGCTTGCATCCATGGTCTGGAAGCAGCTGCAGACCAATCCCGCAGCACTGAATGCACTGCTGGGCGGCAGCGTGGCGGCGCTGGCAACCGCGCTGGGCGCTCTGCCTGTGCTGCTGACCCAACATCCATCGGAGCGCACGCAGGACACTCTATTCGGCTTTGGCGCAGGCGTCATGCTGGCTGCCTGCGCCTTTTCATTGATTCTGCCCGGACTGGAAGCCGCCAGGGCGGCCACCCCGAGCGGGAGCAGCGAATGGCTGGGCGGCGCCATGATCGGCGTCGCCATTTTGCTCGGCGGTGCCGCTCTGCTGGCCATGGACCGTCTGCTGCCGCACGAGCACTTCATCAAAGGCCGCGAAGGCAACCATGCCCGCCAGTTGCGACGCACCTGGCTGTTTGTGATTGCCATCACCCTTCACAACCTGCCCGAAGGTCTGGCCATCGGCGTGGGCTATGCCGCCAACGAGGGGCTGCGCGCCAGCTCGCTGACGCTGGGCATTGCCATACAGGACGTGCCCGAAGGTTTTGTCGTCGCAGCCTCTTTGCTGGCTGCCGGCTATACCCGAGGCTTTGCGGTAGTGCTGGGCGCACTGACAGGGTTGATCGAGCCTCTGGGCGCCGTGATCGGCGCCATCGTGGTCAGCAGCTCCACCATGCTGCTGCCCTGGGGCCTGGGCTTTGCAGCCGGGGCGATGCTGTTTGTCATCAGCCACGAGATCATTCCGGAATCCCACCGCAAGGGCCATGAAGCCTGGGCCACCACGGGACTCATGCTGGGCTTTGTGCTGATGATGATTCTGGATACGTCCCTTGGCGGCTGAACTGCGCCGCGCAGGCGCAGTTCAGGTCATGCTCGCTTATGCGCGCTCGAAAACGGCCATGGATTCCACATGCGCCGTATGCGGGAACATGTTCACCACACCTGCTGCCACGCAGCGATAGCCGGCCTGGTGCACCAGCAAGCCTGCATCACGCGCCAGCGTGGCCGGGTTGCAGCTCACATAGACAATGCGCTTGGGGAACTGCCAGCTTTCCTGCCCCTCGGGCAGCGGAGGCAGCAAATCGGGCTGCTCTTCGCTGGCCACACCGGTCTGCTTGGCACCGATGCGGATCTGGTGAATATCGGCCAGTGCCTTGGACAGGGCAAACGCCCCTTCACGCGGGGGATCGACCAGCCACTTGTCGGAGTTGCCGTCGGCAATCAGCATGGCAGGCGTCATCTCGAACAGATTGCGCGCCACGAAGCTGGTGGGAGCCAGCTTGTCGTCTTCGCTGCGAGTGGCATTGTTGCCCGCGTAGTTCTCGTGCGAGCGCTTGACCAGGGTTTCCGAGCCTTCGATGCCCAGCACCTCGCGCGCCATGGTGGCAATGGGCAGCGTGAAGTTGCCAAGACCGCAGAACCAGTCGATGACGCGTTCGTCCTTTTTCGCATCCAGCAGACGCAGCGAGCGCGTGACCAGCACTCGGTTGATATGCGGATTGACCTGGGTGAAGTCGGTGGGCTTGAACGGCATGGTGATGCCGAAGTCCGGCAGACCATAGGACAGCTGTGTGCCGCCTTCTTCCATCAGGTGCACGGTATCCGGACCCTTGGGCTGCAGCCACCACTGGACGTTCTGCTCGGCAGCAAAGTCGCGCAGGCGCTGCTTGTCGGCATCCGACAGAGGCTCCAGATGGCGCAGCACCAGGGCGGTGACATGGTCGCCGCAAGCCACTTCGATCTGAGGACAGGTTTCGCGCGCATCCATGCTGGCGATCAGTGCGCGCATGGGCATGAGCATGGCGTCCACATGGGGCGGCAAAATCTTGCAGACCTCCATGTCGGCGATGTAGCGGCTCTTGCGCTCGTGGAAGCCCACCAGCACCTTGCCCTTCTTGGCCACATAGCGCACCGACAGGCGCGAACGGAAGCGATAGCCCCAGGCCGGGCCTTCGATGGGGCGCAGCAGCGTCTCAGGCTTGACCTTGGCCAGATGCCAGAGGTTGTCCTCCAGTACACGCTGCTTGATGGCGACCTGGGCCGCCACATGCAGATGCTGCATCTTGCAGCCACCACAGGCGCCGGCGTGCAGCCCGAAATTAGGGCAGCCGGGCGTCACGCGCTGCGAGGATTCGCGGTGGATTTCAGTCAGCGTGGCTGCTTCCCAGTTGTTCTTCTTGCGATGGGTGTTGGCGCTGACGATTTCACCGGTCAGGGCGCCGTCGATGAAGACCACCTTGCCGTCGGGCTTGCGGGCTACGCCCTGGGCATCCATGTCCATGGACAGCACTTCCAGCCAGCCCTCGGGCAGCGCCGGGGCATCAGACGGGACTTCGGGCAGGTTTTCGGGAATTTTGTTGTCGCGGGATTCACTCATGGTGCCCGATTGTCTCAGGCCGCCCCATACCCGAGAGCCGACCACGGCAAAAAACTGCATGGGCGCCCATATCAAGCGCCCAGCCGATAGGCCCTCTGCAAGGCAAAATCAAGCCTCAATGTGCCGCCGAAGCTTGTCTGACAGCTATGCAATCAGAAGCGTTGCTCTTCACGCAGCCGGCGCTCGCGGCTATTGCGCGCCGCAGCAATCTGGGCGCGCTCGGCGATCAGGTTGACCTCAGTGGCACAGTTGTACTCGTCGAGCGAAAAAAACATGCGGGCTCCGGGGGCGAGTTGCGACACCGTCTGATGCAGGGGCAGAGACAGGTCGACCGGCGCCACATTGGAGCGATAGATCAGCTCGTTATTGGGTGCATAGACAAAATAGCAGGCAGCCGATGCGACCTGGGCCCCAGCACAGGCCGACAGAACCAAGGCGGCACGCAGGACGGATGCAGCGGTCATGAACTCTCCCTTCCCTGACGGGGCTCCATGCCCCTGTAATGCGGCTATTTTACGAGTAGCGACGCAGCGACCAGGTCGATGCGAAATTTCTTCATTGCAAGAAAATTGCTTTCCGCCATGCTCCCTATGCGCACAGCCTGCACAAACACCTTGTGGACCCCGCTCGGGCATTCGCACGAATATAAATTTCTGTATTGACAGAAATTTCAAGCAGGACCACACTTCACCTCATGCAACTGAGTCCTATCGCTGAACGCTTTGTGCACCACTGGGGAGATATGGGCAACGCCTGGGGCGTGAACCGCACGGTGGCGCAAATTCATGCACTGCTGTTCTTTCATGGCCGTCCCCTCAATGCCGACGAAATCTGCGAAACCCTGGGCGCGGCACGCTCCAACGTCAGCAACAGCCTCAAGGAGCTGCTGAACTGGAACCTGATTCGCAGCAGTCGCAAGAGCGGCGACCGGCGCGAGTATTTCGAGACCTCGGCCGATGTCTGGGAGCTGCTGCGCACCATTGTGCGTGAGCGCAAGCAGCGCGAGTTCGACCCCACCAGCGCACTGCTGCGCGAATTGATCGCGCAGCCCGAATTCGAGCAGGAAACGCCCGATGCCCAGGACCGCGTGCACGAGACGCTGCGCCTCATGGATTCGCTGGGTATCTGGACCGACGAAATGCTGCGCCTGTCTCCAGCCACGCTGGACAAGATCCTGCGCCTTGGCGCCAGCGTCCAGCGCTTTGTCCGAGGCAAGGATGGCGGCCGAGAGAGCGGCAACGATTGAAGCCGAACTGAATTCTGTCAAGGCAGAAAGTTGCAAAGGAGTAGCGTATGCGAGTTCTGATCTGCGGCGGCACAGGCTTTCTGGGCCGACATATCGTGAATGCGCTGGCCCTGCTGGACCACGACCCCGTGGTGCGCAGCCGCCACAGCCAGCCGCCTGTGGACTTTGGCGCCTGCACCACGGCCGAGGCATGGCTTGAGCATCTGCAGGGCATCGATGCCGTCATCAATGCCGTCGGTGCTCTGCGCGACAAGCCCGGCCAGGATCTGCAGACCCTGCACTCTCTGGCTCCCATTGCGCTGTTTGATGCCTGCGCCCAGGCCGGTGTGCGCCGCGTGGTTCAGGTCTCGGCTCTGGGTGCCGGCCAGAGCGGCACCCAGTACGCAACTACCAAGCGCGCGGCCGACGAGCATCTGCTGGCGCTGGGCAGGCAGGGCCTGCTCAAGCCCGTTGTCGTGCGCCCCAGCATCATCTTCGGTGCGGGGGGGGCCAGCAGCCAGTTGTTTCTCAATCTGGCCAGACTGCCCGTTTTGCTGCTGCCCGAACTCATGCGCAGCAGCCAGATACAGCCCGTGGCCGTGCGCGACCTCGCCGAAGTGCTCGCGCATATGGCGACATCGGACACCTCCGAAGGTATCGTCGAAATCGGCGGCCCCCAGCCGCTTTCGACAGAGGCCTTCATCGCCAGCCTGCGCAGTCAGATGGGTTACGGCCCGGCATCGGTGTATGCCCTGCCCGACTGGATGAGCAAGGGCAGTGCCAGAGTCGGCGACCAGATACCAGCCCTGCCCTGGTGCAGTGAAACCATGGCCTTGCTGGAAAACGACAACGTCACCGATCCTCAGACCCTGGCCTCGCTGCTGGGGCGCCCCCCCGTGGCTCCGGATGCCATGCTGGCCACCTTGCCCAAGGAAGGCCGCCGCCATGCCTGAGTTGCAAAACGGCAGCAGACCCGACCCGCAGAAGCAAGCTGCCAGACTCATGCACGCCAGTCTGGTCGTCGTCTGGCTGGGCACGGCTTTGGTCAGCGCACTGGACTATTTCGGACTATCGGGGCTCAACCACGAAGGAGCCCGCTTGCTGGACCAGGGCGGCATTGGCGATGCACACTGGCAGGCACTGCTCATCTGGTCCGGCTTGCTGGCCGATTTGGCTCTGGGTCTGGCCTTGCTGCTGCGCCCCGGCCGCGCCATCTACCTGAGCGCCCTGCTGCTGATGACGGCCATGACCGTGATCGGCACGGCTCTTCAACCCACGCTGTGGCTGCACCCTCTGGGGCCGCTGCTCAAGAACCTGCCCATCGCCGCCATGCTGTGGTTCTTGCTGCAAACAGACAACTCGTACAACAGGCTTGAATCATGAATACCTATCTGTTGCTCAAGACACTGCACATCCTCTCCAGCGTGCTGCTGGTCGGCACCGGCCTCGGCTCGGCCTTCTACATGTTCTTTGCCAACCGCAGCGGCTCGGTCGCCGCCCAGGCAGTGGTCAGCCGCCTGGTGGTACGGGCCGACTGGTGGTTCACTACTCCCTGCGTCTTCATTCAGCCGGTCACGGGCATTGCCATGGCCTATCTCGCAGGCTGGCCGCTCACCACCCCCTGGCTCGCGCTTTCGCTCGGCCTGTATGTGCTGGCCGGCATCTGCTGGCTGCCCGTGGTCTGGCTGCAGATCCGCATGGCGGCGATGGCGACCCAGGCGCATAGCCAGAGCCAGGCCCTGCCGCCGCTTTTTCGGCAATACCAGTTGCGCTGGGAGGCCCTGGGCTATCCCGCCTTTGTGGCCATGGCCGGCACCTATTATTTGATGGTGAACAAGCCACAGCTCTGGGGCTGAGGCGCCTGCCATGATCGGCTCGTCCACACCTCGCTCATCAGGAAGGACGGCAGCCCGCTCATTGCAGCGATAGCGGCCATGCCGTCTCAACCTTTTGCGACTCGTCAGCTATCGAAACACACCAATCGCTTCCACAAGATTCTTCACCTGCCATTGCATGCTGCTCGACGCCTGCGCCCCCTGGGTCACCAGCTGCGCGTTCTGCTGCGTCAGATAGTCCATGTCCGCCACCGACTTCCCGACCTGGCTGATCTCCTCGCTTTGTTCTCGCGTGGCCTTGCTGATCTCGGCAATGAAGTCCGCCACGCTGCGGGCCTGGGAGACGATATCCCCAATGTTGCGCCCCGCATCGCTGACCACCAGAGAGCCGGCCTCGATGGTGGCCGTGCTGGCCTGAATCAGCGCCTTGATCTCCTTGGCCGCATCGGCGCTGCGCTGCGCCAGGGCCCTCACCTCGCCGGCAACGACGGCAAACCCCCTGCCATGCTCGCCCGCGCGGGCAGCCTCCACGGCCGCATTCAGCGCCAGCAAATTGGTCTGAAAGGCAATGCTGTCAATCACGCCGACGATGTCGGCAATGCGGCGGGAGTTGGTCGTGATCGACTCCATGGTGGAGACGATCTGATCCATGGACTGGCCCCCGCGCAAGGCCGCCGCGCTGGCTTCGCTGGCCAGCACACCGGCTTTTTGTGCCGTATCGGCGCTGGACTGAACCCGGGCCGTGATCTGCTCCATGGAGGCCGAGGTCTGGGCCACATTCACCGCCAGCTGCTCCGTCTGCCCGTGCAGATAGCTGTTGCCCTGCTCGATTTCGTTACAAGCCTGCTGAACATTGAGCGCCTGCTGATTCACATCGTCCACCAGCCAGCGGAACATGAGACCGATCTGGTTGACCGTGCGCAGCGTGGTGCCGATTTCATCCGAGCGCTGCAAGTATTCCGTCTGCCGGTTGTTGCCGGTTGCCACGTTCAGCGACTGACGCTTGAGCAGCTCCAGCGGCGTGGCGAACTGACTCTCGAGCAACAGCGTCATCACCATCAGGGCCACCGTCATGAAGGCCGCCATCGACAAAAACTGCATCTGGCTTTGACCCAGCAGCCAGGCCCCAAGCACCAGGACGGCCCACAAGGCCAGCGAGTTCAGGCGAATGCGCCGGCGCACCCCCATGTGCCGCCAGATCGACAGCAGCTTCCCCAGCCCCTTCTTGGAGACTATGCCTTTGTGCAGTTCGGGGGCTGAACCGCCCTTGTCGTGCATGGACTCATACAGCTTTTGCGCCGCCTCGACCTCCTTGCGCTCGGGCTGGGTGCGCACCGACATATAGCCCTTGGCCTTGTCATTGCGGATGATGGGAATGGCATTGGCCCGAACCCAGTAGTGGTCCCCGTTCTTGCGCCGGTTCTTGACCAGTGCGCTCCAGGGCTCGCCGCTTTTGAGGGTGGCCCACATGTCGGCAAAAGCGGCCGGTGGCATGTCCGGGTGGCGCACCAGATTGTGCGTCTGGCCGAGGATCTCTTGCGGCTCGAAGCCGCTGACCTCCATGAACGCCTGATTGGCATATTTGATGTAGCTCTTCGTGTCCGTGGTGGACATCAGAGTCGCGTGCTCATCAAAGCTGTACTCCCGCTGAGTTACTGGTGCATTGACTCTCATAGATGCCGCTTTTTGGTCATTAATCGAGAAAAACTGCACAGCTTGTGCCGCAGCCTTCACTGCGGCAACCACCTCTGTGTGTATCAATTATTTACATGTTTTTTGCGGCCCATCTATTCCTGAAAAAGCAGTTGTTGCTAACCTGCGTCAACGCAGATACAGAGTCCTGAACTCTTCATGCAAACGCGCTTTTCTCCTACAGAGGCAGCCGCGCATCATCCTTGATCTCCTCCATCACCGCATAGGTTCTGGTCTCGCGCACGCCCGGGAGCTGCCACAGCACCCGGCCCGCGAAGTCACGGTAGGCCGCCATATCGGCCATGCGGGTCTTGAGCAGATAGTCAAACCCCCCTGCCACCATATGGCACTCCATGATGGCCGGGTAAGCCAGCACGGCGGCCTTGAATTCGTCAAACACATGGGGCGTGGTGCGGTCCAGCAGCACCTCGACAAACACCGTCATGCCCACGCCCAGCTTCTGCGGGTTCAGCCGCGCTTCGTAGCCCAGGATGTAACCATCGCGCGTAAGCCGGGCCACACGGGCCTGTACGGCTGTGGGCGACAGCGCCACCTGCTCTGCCAGACGCAGATTGGAGATGCGCCCATCAGTTTGCAGAATTGCCAGTATTTTTCGATCAATCCTGTCGATATCCACTTCCGAAGCACCGATCATTGGTGAATTCCTCTTTTTAATTCACTCAATATAGTGATTCATTTTTCGACAAACCAGCAATGATTTTCCCTATGTAGACAGCCGCGTCCGCGCCGCTTGCAATGCAGCTGTGAACATGGTGAAGGCCGCGCACCCGCTCGCGTCCAGGCTCTACGACACCTGCACAGACATGCCGACTTTCACTGCGCTGCCAGATTCCAGCCGCCCTGCCGATGAACTGCGTCAAGCCATCAGTTGCGCCACCCGCATGGCCGAGTCCGATGCCGTGGCCCGGCTGCTGCCTGCAGCCACGCTGCCGCCCGCCGAGGCTGCCCAGGTCGCTGCCCATGCGCAAAAGTTGGTCGAGCAGCTGCGCGCCCAACCCGCCAGCGCCGGGCGCCAGGGACTGGTGCAAGGTCTGCTGCAGGAGTTTTCGCTGTCCTCGCAGGAAGGCGTGGCGCTGATGTGCTTGGCCGAAGCCTTGCTGCGCATCCCCGATGCGGCCACCCGTGATGCACTGATTCGCGACAAGCTGCGCGGCGGCGACTGGCAGGCTCATCTGGGCAAGAGCCCCTCGCTCTTTGTCAATGCTGCCGCCTGGGGACTGGTGGTCACCGGAAAGCTGGTCGATACGCATAGCGAGTCAGGCCTGCTCGCGGCGCTCAAACGCATCACAGCCAGGGGCGGCGAGCCGCTGGTGCGCAAGGGCGTGGACATGGCCATGCGCCTGATGGGCGAGCAGTTTGTGATGGGCGAGACCATTTCCCAGGCTCTGGAGCGCGCTCGCGAACTGCAGGCCAGAGGCTTTCGCTATTCCTACGACATGCTCGGCGAGGCCGCACTCACCGCAGAGGATGCGCAGCGCTACATGCGGTCCTATGTGAATGCGATTCATGCGATCGGCAAGGCCGCTGGCGGCGAGGGCGTCTATGAACGGCCGGGCATTTCCATCAAGCTCAGCGCCCTGCACCCGCGCTACAGCCGCGCGCAATGGCAGCGCGTGATGAGCGAGCTGCTGCCACGCGTGCTGCAACTGTGCGAGCTGGCACGCAGCTACGACATAGGACTCAATATCGACGCCGAAGAAGCCGACCGCCTAGAGCTGTCGCTGGACCTGCTGGAACAATTGGCCCACGCCCCTGGCCTGGCAGGCTGGAACGGCCTGGGCTTTGTGATTCAGGCCTATCAAAAACGTTGTCCCTATGTGATCGACTATCTGATCGACCTGGCCCGTCGCAGCGAGCGCCGTCTGATGGTGCGCCTGGTCAAGGGCGCTTACTGGGACAGCGAAATCAAGCGCGCCCAGGTCGACGGTCTGAGCGACTACCCGGTCTACACCCGCAAGCACCACACCGATGTGGCCTATATTGCCTGCGCTCGCAAGCTGCTGGCAGCATCCAGCGCCATCTACCCGCAATTCGCCACCCATAACGCCCAGACAGTGGCCAGCATCGAATCCCTGGCCGGTGCCCAGCCCTACAGCGCCGGACGTTACGAGTTTCAATGCCTGCACGGCATGGGCGAGCAGCTCTACCTGCATGTGGTCGAGGCCGAGGACAAGGCCGCACGCCGCCCCTGCCGCATCTATGCTCCCGTGGGTACGCACGAGACACTGCTGGCCTATCTGGTTCGCCGCCTGCTGGAAAACGGCGCCAACAGCTCATTCGTGCACCGCATCGCCAACCCCGACTGGCCCATCTCTGATTTGATAGCAGCCCCTGCAGACCAAACGTGGGCTGAGGGTCAACCGAATCCCCAAACCCGAGCCGGGGTGGAGACACTGATTGCGGTCGATGACATAGGCCTGCCCCACCCGCGTATAGTGCTGCCGCGCGAGCTGCTGGGCAAACAGCGCCGCAACTCCTCTGGTCTGGACCTGAGCGATGACGGTGTGTTGGGCGCTCTGACTCAAGCGCTTGCGCAAAGCCGGCCCGCACAACTTCGCCAGGGTGTCCATGCCGTGCATGCCGCCGACGCCATCGGCACAGCCATAATCAACCCGGCCAGCCATCAGGAGTTGCTGGGCTATGTCAGCGATGCCGGGCCCGCGCAGATTCAGCAGGCAATGCAGGCGGCCGCACAGGCCCAGCCCGCCTGGCAAGCCAGCCCGGCCGAGCTGCGCGCCAGTCTGCTGCAGACCGCAGCCGAGCTCTTTGAAACGCAGATGCAGCCGCTGATGAGCCTGCTGATGCGCGAAGCCGGCAAGACTGCGGCCAATGCCGTGTCCGAGGTGCGCGAGGCCGTGGACTTTCTGCGCTATTACGCGGCTCAGATTCTGCGGCAGGCCGATGCGGATCTGCTCGCCCCCGGCATAGGCCCTGTGGTCTGCATCAGCCCCTGGAATTTTCCACTGGCCATCTTCACTGGCCAGGTCGCAGCCGCCCTGGGCGCTGGCAATGTGGTGCTGGCCAAGCCCGCCGAGCAAACCCCGCTGATCGCCCTTGAAGCCGTGCGCCTGCTGTATCAGGCCGGCATTGCGCCAGACGTGCTGCAATTGCTGCCCGGCCGGGGCGAGACCGTGGGCGCCGCGCTGGTGGCCGATGTGCGCGTGGCAGGCGTGCTGTTCACCGGCTCCACCGAGGTGGCGCGACTGCTGGCTCTGCAGACCGCCGCCAGGCTGCGCCCCGACGGCCAGCCTGTGGTGCTGGTGGCCGAGACCGGCGGCCAGAACGCCATGCTGGTCGACTCATCCGCCCTGGTCGAGCAAGCCGTGCAGGACATTGCTGCATCCGCCTTTGACAGCGCGGGCCAGCGCTGCTCGGCTCTGCGCCTGCTGTGCGTGCAAAACGACTGCGCCGACCGGCTGCTGGCCATGCTGCGCGGTGCCATGCAAGAGCTGCATTGCGGCAACCCGGCCGAGCTGGCCACCGATGTGGGACCCGTGATCGATGCCGATGCCAAGACTGGTATCGAGCGACATATCGCCAGACTCAGGGCTCTGGGTCTGCGCATCTATCAATCGCCGCTGAGCCCAGAAACTGCCGCACAAGGGCATTTTGTGGCGCCCACGCTGATCGAGCTGCCCGATCTGCATCAGCTCAAGCGCGAAGTCTTCGGCCCCGTACTCCATGTACTGCGCTATCAAAGGCGCGAGTTGCCGCAGTTGCTGGAGCGCATCAATGCCCTGGGCTACGGCCTGACCATGGGATTGCACACGCGCATCGACGAAACCGTGCAGCAGGTCGCCCAGGCGGCACATGTTGGCAATCTGTATGTGAATCGCAATATGGTGGGGGCCGTGGTCGGTGTTCAGCCCTTTGGCGGCGAGGGGCTGTCGGGCACCGGCCCCAAGGCCGGCGGCCCCCTGTATCTGCCGCGCCTGCAGCAGACACCCGGCTCGCCCCTGCGTTTGCTCAGTCTGCTGCTGCATCAATGCGGAGAGGCACAGGCAAGCGCCGCGCCCGTCACGGCAGCAGCGGCGACCGCCTTGCAGCAACTGGGCCACTGGGCCAGGCAGCATGGCGAAGCCATCGTCAGCCACGATTGCGAGCGCCTGCAATCGGCCCTGCCCGATCTGCATGCTGCGCGCCTGCTGCCCGGCCCCACAGGCGAGCGCAATCTCTACCAGCTGCTT
Organism: Comamonas sp. F1-6; assembly: GCF_039581415.1. Classification (NCBI taxonomy): domain Bacteria; kingdom Pseudomonadati; phylum Pseudomonadota; class Betaproteobacteria; order Burkholderiales; family Comamonadaceae; genus Comamonas; species Comamonas sp. F1-6. Next base: position 20,794 of record NZ_JBCPWN010000024.1, on the reverse strand, counting down.
GGCAAGCCGCGCACACTGTGCCTGGCGCAGGAAAGAACCATGCTGCTGCAGCAACTGGCTGCCGCACTGGCCTGCGGCTCGCAAGCGCTGTGGCTACCCGGCCCGCTAGGCACCGCAGTTCACGGCAAGCTGCCAGATGCACTGCGCCTCCATGTGCGGCTGCTGCCTGCCGAGCTCAGCGTCGAGGAAATTGCAGAAACCGAGCCCATGGATGCAGCACTGCTGGAATGCGACGCCCCCCAATTTCTGCGCTGGGCGCAGGCATTGGCAAGACGTCCAGGCCCGTTGGTACTGCCCACACGCTGTGTGACAGGCCAACCCGTCCGGCTGGAGCGGCTCTGGCATGAACGCGCTCTATCGCACAACACGGCGGCAGCGGGCGGCAATGCGGCATTGATGACGCTGGAATAGGCAAGCCCCCTGAGGCGCTTTGCGCCTTCCCCCCTCTCTGCTTCGCGGCGGGGCCGCCGAGGCCCTTGCTTGCTGTCCACTGCTTAGGCCATGCCTGTTTGGCACTGTGCGCCCGATGCTCACCATGTCCCTCAGAACCGCCAACACCACCGAGCAAACCGCAGGCTTGCCATTGAGACCAGGCGCGAAGCCGCAAGGCGAAGCAACGACATATCAAGGGCGGTATTAGCGGGTCCAAGAAAGAAAACACCCAGCGCAAGCAGTACCTGCGCTGGGTGCTCTTTTGAGAGCAAATGAGATTTACAGCTTGGCGATGGACACCTCTGTGGACTTGACCAGAGCGACAACCTCCGAGCCCACCGCCAAACCCAGATCATTGACCGAGCGCGTGGTGATCACCGAAGTGACGATGCCCCAGGGCGTTTCCACATCCACTTCCGAGACCACGTCACCGCGGATGATTTCCTTGACCTTGCCCTTGAACTGATTGCGTACGTTGATGGCTTGAATGGACATACAAAATTCTCCTGAGAAGTCATGAAGGTTCTGAAAAACAGTGTTTGCTGCACTGCACGAAAACAATTCTGAAACCTTCTCCAAAAAACTCAAAAGAATAAAAACAAAAATTTTTATATCAAAAACATCTTATGAAAATAAGCGACCGTAGCGTGGCACAAGCCTGCGCGGCCATGCCTCGCGCAGCAGTCCAATCGCGCGAATGACGAGGACGCCCTGCACTACGATATGGCTGCGCAAAAAGTTCGAGGCATTGAGCACCACCTGTGCCAGCCCCTGCTGCACAGTCGCCCCATGTAGTGCAATATCAGGGGCTTGAAGCTCTTGCGGGAGATTCGAGTTGAAATTCAGTCTTCGGCAGATTGCAGTGCCGCACGCACCACCTCGGGGGTCAGCGTAGGCACAAAGCTCTCGATGAAGGCATAGGCATAGCCACGCAGCCAGGCATCGCGGCGCAGAGCCAGGCGCGTGAGATTGACCTCGAACAGATGGCGGGCATCGATAGCGCGTAGATGGCGGTCGCGCTCGACATCGAAAGCGATGGAGGCAATGATGCCCACGCCCATGCCCAACTCCGCATAGGTCTTGATCACATCGGCATCCATGGCGGTGAGCACCACATCGGGCACCAGCCCGGTCGCCGCAAACGCCTTGTCGATATGGGCACGCCCCGTGTAACCCTGCTCGTAGGTGATGATGGGATGGCGCGCCAGCGCCTCCAATGTCAGTGCTCCGTCCGTATCGAGCAGTTCATGGCCGGGCGGCACGACCACGCTGTGCGACCAGCGGTAGCAAGGCAGGGTCACCAGATTCTCATAGCTGCCCAGCGCCTCGGTGGCCACGCCGATATCGGCCTCACCCGAGAGCAGCATCTCGGCCACCTGGCGTGGCGAGCCCTGATGCAGATGCAGCGAAACCTGGGGGTAGAGCCTGCGGAAATCGCGCACCACCTGGGGCAAGGCATAGCGTGCCTGGGAATGCGTGGCAGCAATCGACAGGCCACCACGCTCGCTGGCGTGGAAGTCCTCGCCCGCGCGACGCAGATTGTCGGCCTCGAGCAGCATGCGCTCGACAATAGGCAGCAAGGCCGTGCCGGGCGGCGTCAGCCCCGTCAGGCGCTTGCCGGCGCGCACAAAGATATCGATGCCCAACTCCTCCTCGAGCTCGCGAATCTGCCGGCTCACACCGGGCTGCGAGGTGTGGAGCATGGCCGCCACTTCGGTCAGATTGAAGCCACGCCTTGCCGTTTCCCGGACCGAACGCAGTTGCTGAAAATTCATATCTTGATGGCAGGCGGCACAGCTTGTGGCTGCGCCAGCCGCCTGTTTCTCTTGGTTTTCGTTGGATGCTCAAATCGCCCAGCGCAGGCCCGTAGCCGGCACGCCAGGCCAGCTCGGCAGTCCGGTTGCCTGTTCTGACTCGGGCTTTTGCAGCACGCGATCCAGAATGCGCGTCTCCAGCGCAGCAAAGCGGGCATCGCCATGCACACGCGGGCGCGGCAAATCGATACGCTCGTCGAGCGCAATGCGCCCATCCTCGATCAGCACCACGCGGTCGGCCAGGGCCACGGCTTCCTGCACATCGTGAGTGACCAGCAAGGCCGTGAAGCCATGGCTGCGCCACAGACCTTCGATAAGGCGGTGCATCTCGATGCGCGTCAGCGCATCGAGAGCGCCCAGCGGTTCATCGAGCAGCAGCAGCCGTGGCTGGTGAACCAGGGCTCGGGCCAGGGCTACGCGCTGGCGCTGGCCGCCAGACAGCCGCGCCGGCCATTCGTTTTCGCGGTCAGCCAGTCCTACCTGCGCCAGCACCTTGCGGCCGCGCTCGCGTGCCGAATCGGGCAACCCAAGAATCACGTTGTCCAGCACCCGCTTCCAGGGCAGCAGACGCGCGTCCTGAAACATGATGCGCGTATCCCTGTTCTGCCGGCGCTGCTCGCGCGCATCGATCAGTAGCTGCCCGGCACTGGCCTCTTCCAGCCCGGCCACAAGGCGCAGCAAGGTGGACTTGCCGCAGCCGCTGCGCCCAACGATGGCGATGAACTCGCCGGGCCGGACATCGAGCTGCACCTGTTTGAGCACTTCCCGCTCGCCATAGCGCTTGGTCAGCTGCAGCGTCTGCAGATGCACACCCTGGGCCGCTTTCTGCTGCACATCCGGCTGCTTGCTGCTGCCCTGCTGCTCTTCTTCTACATCCTTGGTCCGCTGCCACAGCTTTCCACTCGCCTGCAAGGCCTCGGCCTCGTCCCAGGAAGCCTCCCAGGCCACCAGCGGCTGACGCGCATTCAGCGCACCTGCACCCACCAGCGACTGCGTCAAACGACTCCACAAACTGCTCATCACCAACTCCCGTCTTTGTCTGTTCAAAACTGGCGCAGCACATGCGCGTGACAGCGAGCAAGCGCCGCCGCGCAGCGAGGCTGTCGTCCCCTGGGGGAAGCCGCAATGCGGCTCAGGGGGCTCCATAGCTCGGATGCCAGCGCAGCCACCAGCGCTCCAGCGAACGGGCAAACACATCGGCCAGCTTGCCCAGAATTGCGTAGAGCAAGATGCCCACAAGCACCACATCGGTCTGCAGAAATTCACGCGCATTCATGGTCAGGTAGCCGATGCCCGCCTGGGCCGAGATGGTCTCGGCCACGATCAGAATCACCCACATCAGCCCCAGCGAAAAACGCAAGCCCACGAGGATGGAAGACAGCGCTCCCGGCAAGACGATGTCGCGATACAGCTGCCAGCGCGTGAGGCCGTAGCTGCGGCCCATCTCGATCAGACCAAGGTCCACGTTGCGAATGCCGTGAAAGGTGTTCAGATAGATGGGAAAGAACACCGAGACGCTGATCAGAAACAGCTTGGCCGATTCGTCGATGCCGAACCACAGAATGACCAGCGGAATCAGCGCCAGCGCAGGGATGTTGCGCACCATCTGGATCGTGGAATCGAGCAGCGTCTCGGCCCAGCGCAGCGAGCCTGTGAGCAGCCCCAGCAGCAAGCCCAGGCTGCCACCAATGGCCAGCCCCGCCAGCGCACGCCCGGCACTGACCTTGACATGGGTCCATAACTCGCCCGACTCTGCCAGAGCCCAGGCTGCACGCAACACATCCAGCGGTGCGGGCAGCACCCGTGTGGACAGCCAGCCATAAGCCGATGCGGCCTGCCAGGCAGCGATCAGCGCGACCGGCAACAGCCAGGGCAGCAGCCGCAAAGCGAACTGACGCGCCAGCAACTCAAGGCGCGGCACCGGCGGGCTTGCAGGCTGGGCAGCGGATTGCAAGGTCAGCGTTTGAACATCACTCATACACTCTCCTTCAGCTTTGCGACACTCGGACCTGCTCGCGCTCTGGAGCGGCGGCTCCCGAAGCAGCGGCTTCCGAAGCGGCGGCTCGCGGCGAGTACAGATTGGCCACGGTTTCTCCAAACGGGCCGCCGGGGTTGCCACCGCCGAGCTTTTCCTGCACGTTGACGGGCAGCAACGGGAAGACCAGCTCGGCAAAGCGATAGGCTTCCTCGAGATGCGGGTAGCCCGAGAGCACAAAGGTGTCTATGCCCAGATCGGCATATTCCTTGATACGGTCGGCCACAGCCTGGGCGCTGCCCACCAGGGCCGTGCCCGCACCGCCACGCACCAGACCCACACCGGCCCACAGATTGGGGCTGATCTCCAGGTCCTTGCGGCTGCGCTTGGTGCCGCCCGCATGCAGCTGGGCCATGCGGCGCTGGCCTTCGGAATCCATGCGTGCAAACGCAGCCTGGGCCTGCACCACGGTCTCGTCCTTGAGGCGGCTGATCAATCGTTCGGCGTCGGCCCATGCCTCTTCATCGGTCTCGCGCACGATCACATGCAGACGGATGCCGAACTTGACCTGGCGGCCACGGCGATCGGCCTTCTCGCGCACATCGGCAATCTTTTTGGCGACTTCGGCCGGTGGCTCGCCCCAGGTCAGATAGGCATCGACCTGCTCTGCCGCCAGCTCGTGGGCGGCAGGCGAAGAACCGCCGAAATAGACAGGTGGATAGGGTTTTTGCAGTGGCGGGAACAGCAGCTTGGCACCCTTGACCTGCAGATGCCGACCTTCGAAATCCAGCGACTTTCCCTCATGGCTGCGTGCCAGAATCTCGCGCCAGATCTCGATGAACTCGGCCGATTGTTCATAGCGCGTCGCATGATCGAGAAACACGCCATCGCCCTCCAGCTCGGCCTGATCGCCGCCGGTGACCAGATTGATCAGCAGCCGCCCGCCGGAAAGCCGGTCGAAGCTGGCTGCCATGCGAGCAGCCAGGCTGGGCTGATGCAGGCCGGGACGCACGGCCACCAGGAACTTGAGGCGCTTGGTGACGGGCAACAGGCTGGACGCCACCACCCAGGGATCTTCGCAGGAGCGGCCCGTGGGAATCAGCACGCCTTCGTAGCCCAGGCTGTCGGCCGCCACGGCCACCTGCTTGACATAGTCATGGCTCAGCTGGCGTGCGCCTTCGCTGCTACCCAGGTAGCGGGCATCACCATGGGTGGGAATGAACCAGAACACTTGCATGACGAAATCTCCTTGAACCTGACTTAGAACCTGGATGCCACGGAGGGCGTGATGGATGAAGCGGCGGGGCTCGCCTGGCCATGGCCGGCGTATTCAGCCGCCGTGGGCTGCCAGACGATGTCGGCCACCTTCACCTGGCGTGGAATCACGCCCAGACGAAAAAAGGTATCGGCCACGCGCTGCTGCTCGACCACGATGGCGGGATTGAGCAGCGTGGTCGGCGAGCTGGGCCTGCGGCCGATAAAGCGGCTGACCACATTCGCATCCAGCCCGCTGAAAGCAGCCAGCAGTTGCACGGCCTCTTTGCGCGAGGTCTGCACCAGCTGATCGGCGCGCGTGAGCTCGTCGAACAAGGCCTTGATGAGCTGGGGATGGTGCTCAACCAGGCCGCGCGAGGCCAGATAGAAAGAGTTGTTGCCCGACAGCCCTTCACCGCTGGTCAGCACGCGCGGCCGGATGCTCAGCTCGGTGGCCGCATAGAACGGGTCCCAGATGGCCCAGGCATCGACGCTGCCGCGTTCGAAAGCGGCACGCGCATCGGCCGGTGCCAGATACACGGGCTGAATGTCGGCCCAGGCAATACCTGCCTTGTCCAGCGCACGCACCAGCAGGTAATGGGCGCTTGAGCCTTTTTGCAGCGCCACGCGCCTGCCTTTGAGGTCGGCCAGGGTTTTCAGCGGCGAATCGGCGAGCACCAGAATGGCCGAGCTTTCAGGCTTGGGCGGCTCGGCCCCTACATAGCGCAGATCCTTGCCCGCGGCCTGGGCAAACACGGGCGGCGAATCGCCGGTCAGGCCAAAGTCCAGGCTTCCGGCCGACAGCGCCTCCAGCAACTGCGGCCCGGCTGGAAACTCCAGCCAGCTGATCTTGGTGCCTGGAAAGCGCTTTTCCAGAATGCCATGCTGCTTGAGCACGACCAGATTGACGGCCGACTTCTGATAGCCGATGCGCAACTGGGCCGGAGCCGCAATAACCGGCCCAGGCTGGGCCAGTGCATCGTTGGCGTAATGCGCGGCAAGGGTCCAGCTGAAAGCCGTGGTGCCCAGCAGTTGCAGTGCCTGGCGACGGCCGCGATGGAAACGGGGTGAAGAGGATGCTGAACTCATGGCAATGACCTTTTCATGAATCAGCGGCTGGCCAGCAAGTCCACAGGCGCGGCATGCAGCAAATTGAGCTTCTTGGGGATCAGCTTGAGATCGAAGAAGGTGTCTGCAATCTTTTGCTGCTCACCCAGGATTTCGGCATTCACGGCCTTGGTGCCGAACTCGGTACGGCTCAGGTACAGCTCGGTCACCGCGGTGTCCAGGCCCAGGATCTGAGACAGCTCGGCCGCTGCTGCGCTCTTGTTCTTGCTGGCCCAGGCATCGATGGCGGCAATTTCCTCGATCGCGATGCGCAGCACATCGGCATTGCGGCTCGCATAGTCACGCGAGGTGAAGTAGTAGGCACGGTTGTTGACCACGCCCTTGGCATCGGCCAGCAGGCGTGCATCCAGAGCCTTCTGGGCTGAGGCCAGGAACGGGTCCCAGATCACCCAGGCATCGACCGAGCCCTTCTCGAACGCGGCCCGCGCATCGGGAGGGGCCAGAAAGACCGACTGCACATCGCCGTACTTGAGGCCATGCTTTTCCAGCAGCTTGACCAGGAAGTATTGAACGTTGGAGCCCTTGTTGTAGGCAATGCGCTTGCCCTTGAGGTCGGCCACGCTGCGGATCGCCGAGCCCTTGGGCACGATCACCGCTTCCAGGCCGGGGCGCGCCACCGTGGCACCCGCATAGACCAGGGGCGCACCGGCGGCCTGGGCAAAGATGGGCGGTGCCTCGCCCACATCGCCAAAGTCGATCGAGCCGACATTGAGCGCTTCCAATTGCACAGGTCCGGCATTGAATTCAACCCAGCGCACGGCCACGCCCAGCGGGCTCAGGCGCTTTTCCAGGGTGCCGCGATTCTTGAGAATCGACAGCCAGCCTTTTTGATGGCCCACGCGCAGCACGCGCTGCCCGCCTGCCGTGCCATTGCTCTGCTGCGCATGCAGTCCGCCCGAGGCCAGCGCCAGCGCCGAAGCTGCCGTACCCGCCAGCCACTGACGGCGTGTGGTGTTCAGCAATTGCGACGAAATGACGACAGAAGTGTTGTTGCGATCGGTCATGAGAAATCAATCCTTGGAGCTTGCAGTCCACACACTTCAGGCGCACCTTTGGCCTGATTTCAGGCGCAACTCAGCCTTCGCAGTGCGGGAACTGCTATCAAAAACAGAGACATGGAGAAATGGGCACCGCCCCATCAGTGAGGCAGCAAGCAAGGGGCGCCCCGCAGCGATGCTGCCGTCCCCTCGGGGGAAGCCGCGTAGCGGCTCAGGGGGGCGCTAGTTCAAACGCTACATCGCACGTCGGCAAACGCGATGCTTTCAAAGTCATTGGCTGCGGCCCATTGGGCACTGCGGCGCAGATCGGTGGCCAGCAACTGGGCGGCATCCTCGACGCGCTCGGCAATCTCGGGGGCCAGGCCATAACCGCCTTCAGGCAGCAGTGGCACCCCCTGATCGGTGGCATAGATGCCCGGCAGTATGTGGCGCGCGCCAAGCGACTGCAGCACGGGGCGCAGCGCGTAGTCCAGCGCCAGCATATGGTGAGGGCTGCCGCCAGTGGCCAGAGGCAGGACCAGCTTGCCCTTGAGCGCCGTCTGTGGCAGCACATCGAGAAACACTTTGAGCAGGCCGCTGTAGGCAGCCTTGTAAACGGGTGTGGCCACCACCACCGCGTCGGCACGGGCCACTCTATCGGTCACGGCACGAATCTCGGAGTGATCGAAGCGGGCATGCAACAGGGCTGCGGGGTCCAGCTGGTTGAGCTGCAGCACGGGCTCGGTGCTCAGGCCCTGTGCCTGCAGGCGGGCAGCCACGGCATTGAGCAAGGCACTGGAGCGCGAAGGCTGCGAGGGACTACCGGCAATCAGCAAAATCGACATGGCTTGGCTCTATCTTTTTGTCATTGCAAAGACAGGAGCACTCATCGCGCTCCCATCCTGCGTTTCGCTTATTTCTTGGTGTAGATCTGGTCGAAGCTGCCGCCATCGGCGAAGTGAGCCTTGTCTGCCGCTGCCCAGCCGCCAAAGGCCTTGTCGATGGTGAACAGCTCCAGCTTGGGGAACTGGCCGGCAAACTCGGCGGCCACCTTGGCATCGGTCGGACGGTAGAAGTTCTTGCCGGCGATGCGCTGGGCCTCCTCGGAGTACAGATACTTCAGATAGGCCTCGGCCACGGTGCGCGTGCCCTTTTTATCGACCACCTTGTCGACCACGGCCACCGAAGGCTCGGCCAGGATGGACAGCGAAGGTGCGACGATCTGGAACTTTTCTGGGCCGAACTCCTTGAGCGCCAGATAGGCCTCGTTCTCCCAGGCCAGCAGCACATCGCCCAGACCGCGCTGCACAAAGGTCACGGTGGAGCCACGCGCGCCCGTATCCAGCACGGGCACGTTCTTGTAGAGCTTGGTGATGAAATCCTTGGCCTGTGCATCGCCGCCGTATTTGCGCTTGGCAAATTCCCAGGCCGCCAGATAGTTCCAGCGTGCACCACCCGAGGTCTTGGGGTTGGGCGTGATCACCTGGATGCCGGGCTTGACCAGATCGTCCCAGTCCTTGATGCCCTTGGGATTGCCCTTTTTGACCAGGAACACGATGGTGGAGCTGTAGGGCGCGCTGTTGTGCGGCAGGCGCTTTTGCCAGTCGGCCTTGACATTGCCGTTCTTGACCAGGGCGTCGATATCGCCTGCAAGGGCCAGCGTGGCCACATCGGCCTCAATGCCGTCGATGATGGAACGCGCCTGCTTGCCCGAGCCGCCATGCGACTGCTTGATGGTCACATCCTGGTTCTGCGCAGCCTTCCAGTGCTTGGCAAACGCCTGGTTGTAGTTCACATACAGCTCGCGTGTGGGGTCGTAAGAAACGTTGAGCAGCTGCACGCCGGTTTGTGCAAAAGCAGGCAATGTGGGCAGAGCCGAGAGGGTCAAGCCAGCAATCAGACCGGCAGCCAGAGGAAACTTGATAAAGTTGCGACGATTTTTCATTGGACTGTGTTCTTGGAGTGAATGGTTAACGGGCTTCTGCCCCCGTTGCTGTGCATTCTTGAGCCGCATTCTTAAAACTCAAACTACTAAGATTTCAGTTTGTTATTACCTAAACATCTGAAATCAACCAAGAGGACCCTACACATGGCACGTACCGTTCACTGCATCAAGCTTGGTCAAGACGCTGAAGGCCTGGATTTCCCTCCTGCCCCTGGCGAGCTGGGCAAGCGTATCTATGAAAGCGTGAGCAAGCAGGCCTGGGCCGACTGGCTCAAGCACCAGACCATGCTGATCAATGAAAACCGTCTGAACCTAGCCGATGCCCGCGCCCGCCAGTATCTGGCTCGTCAGATGGAAAACCATTTCTTTGGCGGCGGAGCCGATGCTGCTGCCGGCTATGTGCCTCCCAGCGCCGAGTAAGTTCTTCTGACTCGGACACCAAGCCCCGTGGCCCTGCCCCGGGGCTTTTTCATGTGTGAATTCGCAGCCGTAGCGGCGATGTCGCACGGCCGCTCCGCGTGTGCCCGGGTCACCGAGGACGGCCTGCCGATCGCGGCGGGAGCTGCGTCGGACATCCTCTCCTTATGCCCGGCTCCATCCGTTAATTCCTCCCGGTGACCCAGCCCACAAGAGATACTTGAAAATCCGCATCCTGCGACAATTCGCCTCGCGTGCGGCCCGTTCCATTTCAATCAATGCCACGGCCCCGACCGTCGCCCCCGAGCAGCTGATCGGCTCCCCCGCTGACACATCCATCGTCCATGGTTCTCGATCCCTTCACCCTGCTCGTCCTCTCCGCGGCCATGGCCGCAGCCTCGGCGCTGTACCTGGCTGCGGAATGGAGCAGCGTCCGCGAACGATCGCTGCTGCTCTGGAGCGCGGGGTTTGCGATCATCGCCGTGGGCAGCGTGCTGGCCCTGCTGCGTTCCAGTGGCTATGTGTTGTTCGGCATCTGGTTCCCGAACGGCTTGCTGATCTCAGCCCACTGGCTGTTCCTGGTTGGCGTTGCCGGATTCACACGCACTAGGCTGCCGCGCACCTGGTGGCTGCTGGCCGTCGTTTGGCTGGCGATGCTGTTTCTGCCCGACGGGCCCTGGTGGTCCAAGACGATGCTGGGCATCCAGTCGCTGATGATTGCCATCATCACCTTGCGCGCCGGCCTGCTGCTGCGCCCGCATGGCGCAGCACTGAGTGTGGGTGCGGCGCAGCTGCGCTTCGTCCTGCTGGCACACGGCCTGTTCTACCTGGCCAAGGCCGGTTCGGCCGTGGCACCGGACGCTTTCGTCAACCTGGCCAGTTTCCGAGGCGCGGTGATTCTGGTCTCGCTGGTAGAAGGCGTAATGGCGATCATGCTGCTCGCGATGTCCATGACCGGCACCGAGCGCCATCGCCGCGAAGAGCGCATCGCACAGATCGCCGCCCGCGATCCGCTGACAGCCCTGGACAACCGCCGAGCGCTCTATCTGCGCGCACCCGAGCTGCTGCGGCAGGCCTCGCCAGCCAGCCCAGGCGCCCTGCTGCTGATCGACATTGACCACTTCAAGCAGGTCAACGACCTGCACGGTCACGATGCCGGCGACCGCCTGCTGGTGACCCTGAGCGACCTCATCCGAGGCTTGCTGCCCCACGGCGCACAGGCCGCGCGACTGGGCGGGGACGAGTTCGTGATTCTGCTGCGCAGTGTCTCCGGCACCGTCGCACAGGAGCTGGGACAGAACCTGCGCGAGTCGTTCGCGCAGCAGGCGCGCGCCATGTTCGCAACGCCGGAGCCAGTGTCCCTGAGCATCGGTGCAACCTTGTTCGACCAGCCCGAGACCGAGCTGTCACATTGGCTCAAGCGGGCCGACGAAGCCCTCTACGCATCGAAGCGCAAGGGACGGGACCGGATGGAACTCGCCCCGCTTCCGCCAGGGCGGTCGCAATGATGCACCCTAGCCTCGACAGGGCGTTGTTGCATAAATAGCTATGCCGCCAGCCGTCGGCTTGCTGCATGATCCCAGCCAACAAACCTCGCTACCAAACCACGAACTGGAAACAGTACAACGCGGCACTCAAGGCACGTGGTTCACTGTCAGTTTGATTGGACAAGCACATGGCCTGGTTTGCCGCTGGCAGCGGCAAACGCGGACGTAGTCCGAAGTTCTCTGATGCTGCCATCCAGTTTTGCTTGACCCTTCAAAACTTGTTTGGCTTGGCGCTGAGGCAAACCACTGGTTTGGTGGAGTCGGTGCTTCAACTGTGCGGCCTTGCATGGCCAGTGCCCGACTTCAGCACCCTGTGCAGGCGACAGCGAGATTTGAATGTCCAGATTCCGTACTCTCGCAGCAAAGCAGGCTTGCATCTTCTGGTTGACTCAACAGGAATCAAGTTTCTGGGTGAAGGCGAATGGAAGTGCAAAAAGCACGGTGCCGAATATCGCCGTCAGTGGCGTAAGTTGCACATAGGCATCGATGCCGACACCTTGCAGATTCGGGCAATCTGTGTGACGAGCAACAACGTCAGCGATGCCTCAGTGCTCTGCGATTTGTTGGAACAATTGCCACCAGATGAAGCACTTAAAAGTCTTACTGGTGATGGTGCTTACGATACACAGCCCGCCTACGAAGCGATCATCAGGCGCGGGGCTATACCCCTCATTCCTCCACGCAAGAATGCACGAGTGCGCAGGGGAACAGTTTTTGAACACCGCAATGCAGCTATTGCTGTGTGCAGGCGCTTGGGACGCAGTACCTGGAAACGCTGGATTGGCTACCACCGGCGAAGTCTGGTGGAAACGAAGATGAACTGCATCAAAAGACTGGGTGAGCGAGTGATGTCTCGCACCTTTGAACGCCAAGTCAACGAGCTGCACATCCGAGCAGCCATATTGAATCGATTTACTGAACTGGGCCGTCCTCAGACGGCAGCCGTGGCATAGCCACGGCCGGGGTATGGGGTCACTCGCCTCAAACTGGATTTATGCAACAACGCCTCTTTGAGTTAAACGGCTACAGCCAGCCTAGACCTCCCGTTCGCGGCCTTGTGCTGAACGGGGCTGCTTCTGGCCAAACGCCGCCATAACAGGCTGAGGTGGTCGGTTCAATGAGAACACCCAATTCGACCCGTTTCTCACGGTGGGTATCGATTGGCGGGAATATTTGCTCCATTGGACACATCCAATGTGTAGATCCATCGATTGCGAAGGAGTGAATCATGGGCATAGAGCACAGCAAAATCCTCGAGTGCGAAGAGGTTGCACAGGGTACGATGGCATTCCATCTCGCCAAACCGGCGGGGTTTGATTTCCGCCCTGGACAGGCGTTTGAAATCCAGCTGCCGGGCGCGCTCCCAGGGGAAAGCAAAGAGGAGCGATGTCACGCATTCTCCATTGTCAGCGCGCCACACGAGAGTGAATTGGTGTTTGCCACGCGGATGAGGGACAGCGTTTACAAACGCGCTTTGGGAGCTCTACCCGTAGGTGCAGAGTTGGATATTGATGGACCATTTGGTTCGCTGACCTTGCATAAAAACACGGCGCGAGCGGGTGTGCTCATCGCCGGTGGGATTGGCGTGACGCCGTTCATGAGCATGCTGCGAAACGCTGCAGTGCAGCAGTCACAGCAGGATTTGCTTCTGCTGTATTCCAATCGTCGTCCAGAAGATTCGGCGTTTCTCTCTGAGCTTCAAGCTCTCGAAAAGAAGAATCCAAAATTCCGGCTCAAAGCCACCATGACGGATATGGAGCACTCTGCCGTGGATTGGAGTGGTGATACACAAACGATCGATAGAGAGTGGCTCCAACAGGCCATTGAGGGCTTGGCTAATCCGATCTTTTATGTTGCTGGCCCACCTTCCATGGTGGCGGCAATGCAGCAGTTGCTGTTATCAGCCGGCATTGATGAGGACGATGTGCGTAGTGAGGAGTTCTTTGGATATTGATTTGGCAGACTCACCCTGATCAAGGGGAAAGTCTGCCATGACGCATTTGGATGCAGCCGCTTGGCATACCTGGCCAGACTCTTACCAGTGCAGATAGAACATGGCCTTGGCCAGCAAGACAATGACCAGCACATGGCAGAACACGCTCAGATGCAATCGGTGCGAGCGTCGCCCATTAAGTTGTCCTTGGCGGCGCCACCACATGGCGCTGGCGAAGTGCGCAAGCACGCTAAGCGCAAGCGCAATCTTGAGCACCATCAGCATGCCTGTACTGCTGGCCAATGGGTGCGCCAGTACCGAGCGGTGCTGCCAGGCCAAGCCCGCTCCCGCAAAATACAGCACTAGCAACACCCAGGGCATGACGGCGGTGGCGCGTGTCCCCAGCGCCTGCTCCACGGGGAGCATGTGCTGCTTCGGCACTCGGCTGTGCACGTTGGCCAGCAGCACGACTTCGAAGAACACTGTGCCTGCAAACGCCACGGCGGCCAGCAGGTGTAGTGTGATCAGCAGGCCATAGCTCATGTCTGGGCCTTCTCTCTTGACAGTCGTATGGCAGGAACCAACGGCACTGCGCTGACAGATGTTGGCGGTATCAGGTCCGCAAGAGTGAAGCCATCTAGATGCGCCATGAAGCTGTGCAAAGCTCCTTGCAGCATGCCAGCGAGGCGGCAGTCGCCGGTCAGCGTGCACCGGTTGTCGTTGCCAAAGCATTCCACCAGCGTGAAGTCGGACTCTAGTCCACGTATCACTGTACCGATATGGATCTGCTTAGGTTCACGGGCGAGGCGCATGCCGCCTCCTTTGCCACGTACCGTCTCTATCCAGCCCAGCAGGGCCAGTTGATGCGTCACTTTCATCAGATTTGCCTCGGAAATGCTATAAGCCTGCGCCACCTCGGAAATCGTGCATAGGCGCTCTGGCCGCTGGGCCACATGCATGAGCAGCCGCAGCGCATAGTCGGTCATCAGGGTTAGACGCATTGAGTGATCTCGTTCAAACAGATTTTCTGGACTTGCTGGCGACATATCCTGATGGTTGAGCCGCTGAGAGTCCAGCTGGTGGCAGGCGCGGCCGAATCAGCAAGGGCGCAAATCGCCATAGGTACAAAGCAAAGGCCAGCACCCATGCAAGCGCCGAGGCATGCAGCGCGGCTTGAGGGAGCCCCGCAGGCAGAAGTGCCAGCAGGCGCAGCAAAGCGGCGGCAAGCACCAGCACATACATCACCACGATGCTCCCATCGGCGCGCAATGGTCGCCCCAGATGGCCCAAAGCCGTACGTGTCACCATGCCGATTATCAGCACCGCAAAGCCGGCCACACCGATCACATGGACCGGCCAGGCCAAGCGCAGTACCCAGCCGCTCGCCTGGAACGCTGCCACCAGCAGGCCCGTGCCCAAGGCCGCATGACCCAGATACAGAATCCACAGCAACGGCACCTGACGCACAGCCCAGGGTTTCCAGGCCAACACCTGCCATAGGGTGATTAGTCCCGTGACAGCCAATGCGGTCACCATACCCGACACCCATCCCAGCAACAGGCAGACAATGCCAAGCACGCCAGCCCAGAGTTGCCACTGCCCGCTGGCCGTATGCATGGGAATCTGCAGATCCGTCACCGCCCGCATTGCGAAGAATGGAATAACGCGCCGCGCAACCAGTAGTGCAATCACAGCCATGCACAGCAGCCCTGTATAAAGGTAATGCATCAGCGTTGCGTAGTCGCTGCCTTGCCATACCGAGCGCAGAAAGAGTGCATCGGCCACGCCCAGACCTGACACCAGCATCGGCAGGCCGTAATTGCGTCGGCTGCGTGCTGCATAGATCACCCGGCCCAGCACTACGGCAGCGGCGGCGAAAAACAGCAGTTCACACACTACGGCAAAAGCAAAAGCTGTATCACCCACCACCAGGAAACCCACGCGCGCCAGCAGCCACAGTACGCACAACCCGCCCAGCGCCCGGCCCTGAATAGGGTTGCTTCCAGTCCAGTTACTAGCCGCCGTGAGCAGAAAGCCCACGGCAATCGTCGCCACAAAGGCCCACAACATCTCGTGCGCATGCCACTGCACGCCGCCCAAACGCCCCGCAAGCCACTGTGGCGCGAACACCCACAACGTGACCGACACCGCAGCCCACAGACAACCGGCCATGTACAAGGGCCTGAAGCCAAGCTCCAGTAAGGCTTTCCACTGGGGGGCAGGATCCTTGGATTGGGGCACAGACCCCATCGGCTCCTCGATCTGCAGCAGCTCAGACATGGCTCACCACCGCCGGTAGTGCCTTGGGATCACGGCTCATCTGGTAGCCCGACCACAGGCTCTGTGCAATACGGCGCGCCGCCTGCCACGCTTGATCGGCCATGGCGCGGTTGGGTTGCTCTGCCAGCGTGATCTCGAACAGGCCCAGCCAGCGCTCAAACAGCTCTAGGCTTAGACCCGGTAGCGCAGCATGCTTGGGCATAGGGGCCCCTGAAAAGCGTGCTGTGCGTCGCAAAATGGCCGACCAGAAATCCACCAGCTTGGTCAGATGATGGTCCCAGTCCTCTATACGTGCATCGAAGATGGGGCCGAGCACCTCGTCCTGGCGTATTCGCGCATAGAAGGAGTGCACCAAGCTGACGACCTCCTCTTCAGTGCAAAGCTCATGAATCCTCATTGCACAATTCCTTTCGCTGTCGTTACTGCACATAAGATTCATTAATTATGTATCTTATAGCTAGACATGTCTCTAGGTGCATGGTGTTGTTGCATTACAGAGACTTCCCTTCAATGCAAGCGCGGATCAGTAACTTTTGACGGACCTGTCTGCCAAGACGATCCAGGTGCTTGAAACGAGGAACAGACTGCCCATCTACAGACGGGGTTAGGCATGAGGTGTGTGCCCCCAGAAACAAACCGCGCAGCAGGGCTCCATTCAAATCTCGTAGAGAGGACGCGCAAGCCTGCACTGAACCAGACAGGGTCCGGCCGCTATGCTCCAGAAAATACCTGCGCGGGGGCTTGAAACCGGAAGCCGGCGGCAGCTTCCGTTCCTGGGCACCGACAGCTCAGCTCGAAGCCTTGGCCAGTTGCTGCAGCTCAAGTTGCCTGGCAGCACTGGCTTCGAGGTTTGCACGCTCTTCATCCAGATAGCGGTAAATGCTTTTCAGGTCGGCGATTTTCTGCCTGATCTCCGCCATCTTCTTTTCAATGAGTTTGGCGCCGTCAGCACAATCGATCGTCTTGTTCCGCTGCGCATCCAGGATCTGGCCTATTTCCCCCAGCGAAAAACCCATGCTTTGCGCGCGCTGGATAAAGGTCAGATCCTGCAGGGTTTGTGCGGTGTAGACGCGATAGTTGTTGGTTCGTCGCGTCGGCGAGATCAGACCGATTTGCTCGTAGTAACGCAAAGTATGACGGCTGGCGCCGCTGCGGGTTTCAAGTTCGCCGATTCTCATCAAAATACCGCTTGACTATAGAGTTAGGTCGACACTCTACATTTGATTTCTCACCTTACCAAGGAGCAGGAGAATGAACGTGGAGTGCTTTGTCACGGGAGGGACCGGCTTCATCGGTCAACATTTGCTGGCAAACCTGAGTGCCAAAGGTCACACCGTCCGGGTGTTGATGCGCCGCCCAGAACGGCTGGCTGCACTGCGAGAGCAAGTCGACAATCTGGGAGGAATTGCCACCCGGATATTTGCCGTTGCAGGCGACCTTGAGTGGGACAACCTCGGGCTGAATCCTGCCGACCAAGCAGTGCTAAGGCAGGCCAGAGTCGTATTCCACCTGGGTGCCCACTTCGCTTGGGGGCTTTCATTGGAGCATTCTCGTGCGGTCAATGTAGAAGGGGCAAAGCGCGTGGCGCTGTTGGCGGCTGAGCTAAATAGCCGCTTGGTAATGATCGGCGGCTACATGCTGAAGAATCATGAACATCTGCTTCGCATCGGAATTGATCCTCGTCATCCAGAGCTGACCGATTGGCCTGCCGTCTACCGACACGTCGGTGCTTACGAGGCGAGCAAGCTGGAAGCGCACTTTGCGACCCTGCAGGTCATGTCCACCAAGGGTGGGGAAGCTACCGTAGTTCACCCCGCGACGGTCTGCGGCCATAGCCGTACCGGACATATCCTTGACGGTCAGCCGCTGGTTGCACTGATGCGCAATCTTGCGCAGGGAAAGCTGGCTGCAGTGCCCGGCACTGCCGAGCATTGGCTGCCACTGGTCACCGTGGATTACCTGGTTGAGTTGGTGGCGGCTTGTGCTTTCGATCCTGCCATGGTGGGCAAAGAACTACTGGCACTTGATGACCAAAGTCCCAACTTGCGGGAGCTCCTGGGACAGGTAGCACAACCCATGGGCCTGAAGCCTCCCAGGCATCACATTTCACTGCGATTGCTGAAGTTGCTACTGAGTATTCCGCCCGTCGCGCGGTTCTTGAATACAGACGCTGAAGCCTTGGACTTTATCCAGACCACTCGCTTTGATACGGCGGCGGTCGAGCAATTTGCCAATAGGCATGGAATAGCCAAACCGGATATACGTCAGGCTTTGCAGCACACTGCAATGTTCGTCAACTCATATTGCATGGCCAAGGACAGGACTGCCTGACATATTCCTTGGGGCAGCAAACAACATCAAGATCCAAGGTGGTCGTACGGAGCAGTACGGCGCGGTCTCGGGCTCGTCGCAGATGCGCTTGCATACGCCCGCAAGGGTCTGCTGCACCATTTCGGCACACGCAGAAGCAGTCATCCAGATGATGTCGGACATGACAACAGATCGCATGGCCGGTCTGGGATGGAATCGGTATTCAAGGCTGACCGACAAGACGGCTACCGGCAAGAGAGGTCATCCCCCCGACAAATTGGACGCGCACTCACGACAGCGGCCATACAGCGTAATTTCATGGCTATCTACCAGAAAACCAGGTGGCGCCAAGCCCGCCAGGTTGCCGGGACAGGCATGTACATCGAAAACCCGCTGACAGACGGTGCACTGAAAATGGTGGTGGTGGCCGTGGTGAGCTACCTCGTACATGGGCGTGCGCTCAGGCAAGTGGACTTCATGAAGAAAACCCTCTTCAGCCATCGCTTTGAGCGCTCGGTACACGGTCGCAATCCCCAGCCCAGGTAGCGTTGCCTGCGCCAACTCCAGCACCTCCTGTGGCGCAAGCGGCCTGTCGGCCTTCGTCATGGCCTGCTCAATAGCCGCGCGCTGCTTCGTGGATCGTTGCTTGGAGGGGGTCATTGTGGCGAGGCTATGTCATGGAAGCGGGGATGCGATATTGTGCCCTGGCTCGCCCCTTGAGCGGCCCCTACAGGTACTTGAGCCAAGTGATGTCGCGTCGACGCTGCTTGAATGCAGCAAACCAGCGAACGACGGGATACAAGGTCACGGCCAGCAGCGCCGAGATCACCCATAGCCAAAGCAAACTGCTCAGCCCGAACAGTTGTCCCTGGTTGGCCCCCCAGACCGCCATTGCGCTCAAGTACATGAACTTGAGCACGTACAGATGCAGCACATAAAAAAACATAGGCGCGGCCCCCAGCGTGGCCAGAAGCAGCAGCCAGCGGCGGCCTGTGGCTTTCTCGAACGCTCCCAGCAGCAGCAATCCGATGCCGAGCGTCAACAGCAGGAACAGCAGTGAGGGCGGATACTTGGTGACGTTGAACCAGGACATGACCGTCCGCAGCGTATCCGCACCGGCCAGCCAAGGTGCATCGCCATACAGGTTCAGCGTGCGCAGCAGCGCAAAGCCCAGCAGGCAGCTAATGCCTGCAACGAGCAGGTGGTGTCTGCGCCGTGCCGGGTCACAGGCTTTGCCAAACCACGGTCCGATGCCGTAGCCCAGGGCGATCACACCAATCCAGGGCAGCAAGGGATAGGACGTGCGCAGTTGCAAGCCCGCCAGCTCCAGCCAGCCACGATCATGCAAGATTGCCCAGGGAATATGCATCACGTGATCCGCCGGGAAATGCAGGCTGTCGAACAGGTTGTGGCCTGCTACCAGCACCAGGCCCAATAGCAGCAAGGCCTTGCGTGGCAGCCACACCAGCACCGACAGGGCCAGCATGGAAAGACCAATGGCCCAGATCACTTGCAGGAAGATCTTGGCGGGGGGAAATTGGAAAGTCCAGGCGAAGTTGACTACCGTCACCTCCAGCAGCACCAAGAACAGGCCGCGCCGCCAAAGGAAGCCTGACGCTGCACTCGCCTGACCCGCCTCGGCATGGCGGCTGGCATACAGATATGCCCCCAAGCCTGTCAGAAACACAAACACAGGCGCACACAAATGGGCCAGCATGCGCGGAAAGAACAGGCCGGGCGCAGTGTCTGCCACCACCATCGGGTCCGGTACTTGCAGATGCAGGTAAAAGGTTTCACGGACATGGTCGAGCAGCATGAACAGCATGACGAGACCACGCAGCGCATCGATCGATTGCAGACGGCCAGCACTCGCTAGCGAAAATGGAGAAGGTGACAAGCTGCTTACTTTATTGATATTGAATTATCACTATCATATCAATTCTATGTTTACCCGCACATGGTTTCAGCTCTTCCCTTCCAACAAGCAAACCATGTGTCCAAGAACGCAGGAGCACATGCACGCTGTCTTCCCTGAAAAACCTATCGAGACCTCCCGCCCCACCCTCTGCTGCCCTGCAATCGTCGCGGCCTTGCTCCTGGCCAGCGGCAAGGCCTTCGCCATTGGAAAGGACGAAGCCAAAGGCTTTGCCGAGGGCAGTTCCCTCATCATGCAAAACCGCATGCTTTCAGAGCAACTCGACTATCAAAATGGCAGCAGCTTTCGCGCCGCAAGCGGACAGAGAGGCCAAACCCTTGCTCGCGAATCGGCCTACGGGCTCATGCTCAATTACGAATCAGGCTACACACGTGGCCTTGTTGGAGTGGGGCTTGATGCGCATGCCTATGGGGCCCTCAATCTAGGCACCGAAGCGAACCATGCACGCGCAACACCTCGCTACATGGCCAGGAATGGACAAGAGATTGCCGATCGTTTTGGGCGCGCCGGCGCTGCGCTGAAAATCCGAATATCAGCCACCGAACTGAAAGTGGGCGAGATGCGGACCAGGTCCCTGCTCTTCAGTTCGTCCGATACTCGACTGCTGCCTGAAAGCAATCGAGGCTGGCAAGTCATCAGCACAGACATCCCTGCGCTCACACTGCAGGCCGGACGCTTTACCGGCTGGGCTGACCGCAACGCCCGCAAGAACGGTGCCGACCTGCTGGCCAACTACTCGGGCGTGACCAGCAGCTCCTTCAGCTTTATAGGCGGTACATGGGTCACTCCCATCACCCACCTGACGCTCAGCAGCTACTACGGGCAATACGCGGACAACTGGAACAC
>NZ_JBCPWN010000023.1:0-74258 GCF_039581415.1 Comamonas sp. F1-6 | reverse complement strand
CGCTGGGGGTAGTTCGGTGCGAGGTCCTGGATACCGGGCAATGCCTTCAGGTGAGTCTCGACCAAGCGGAACTCTCCCGCGCAGCACATCTGGGGCACGTGCAGCAACAGAGTGGAAATGGATTGGTTTGTATCGATCATGCCCAGATTAGAAACCTTGAAGCGACTGCAAGGTCAAGCCATATAAGTTGACATTCCAGAGTGCCCCTACGGGTCGTGTCCTGCCGGTGCTATAAGCCAGAAGCGGTCCCTAGAGCTTTTCCATCGGCGACTGCTTCAGGTAGTTTCCTGCCGGTGGTCAGTACACGCAGGCCAGTCATCGAATATCGAAATGATGGTCAATAAAGGCCAGCGCCTGCATCCGCCAGCCTCTCGCTCGAACGTACGTGACATCACCCGCTCATCCAGTCGCTTAACGCAATGCATCTTGGTCTCCACTAGACTGCGTCGGTGATACACCTTATTTAAACCCATCAGCACGAGCACACCCATGGGTTGCTGGAACATAGCCATGAACACGAACATGATGAGCATCATCAGCATGTCCATGAGGATGGGCTGCCGGCAACCGGCAAGCACGCGCATTTGCACACTCATGAGCCCATGACTCACACTCATGAGCATTTCCCGGACATTCATCATCAGCACGACCACAAACATTGACTATTTATTGCGCTTTTTCTCTTGAATACCCTTGGCGGATGATCCGCGGACAGGAACGCAATCCGGCCCTATGCAGTCACTCAATTGAAATGCACCAACCTCCCTTTGGCTCGGTTGTGTGAGTTGAGAGATCGGTAGAGCAATCATTTAGCCAACTGACGCGTTGGCAAAGTAGTCAGCGATCAAGTTATCCTGCACTGTGGCGTTCCACAATAAAAAAAGCCTATCGAAACACGATAGGCTCAAATAATATCATTATTTTCTAGCACCTTTCTTCAAAAAAGAAAATATGGCGCAAAGTGAAATAAATCATAATACAATCTATTATTATTCAATAGTCATATCTTTCTACACATCCTAAAAATATCCAAATCAGAATTATACAAACTGGAATTTACCTTTAGCAGCCCTAATACAGAGTGGAAATAGTTATCATGATTAATTCTAGACCCAACATCTATAAGACTACTGCACCCCTCTATACTTAGGTTATCTCTCTTGAAATTCTCCGAAAACCAAACAATCCAAGGAATTTTCTTCTGCGCGTCCGGCGCAAAAGCGTATGGAAGTCCATGGAGATATATGTTTTTTTCACCCAATGACTCACCGTGATCCGAAACATACATCATGGCGGTTGACCTATCAGGGTATGTCTCCTTTATCCAATCAATTGTATTGGAGATAAAGTAATCAGTTTCTCTAATACTGTTGTCATAGGCATTGACAAGCTGATCCCGACTACAGGTTTGTAAAGCAGAGGATTTGCACTCAGGGAGGAAACTCTTTCTATTTGATGAAGATCGCTTGTAGTAAGCTGGACCATGGCTTCCCATTTGATGAATTAAAACTACTGTCCCCTTAGAATTTTTATTTTTCTGAGAAGACTCAATTTTATTTCTGAGCTCATCTAATACCACTACATCAAAGCAAGCATCATCATAGCAATTGACGTCATCTTTGATTACTTTTTGAACCTCTGTTGTAACCCTCGCGCACACACCTTTGCAGCCTGATTGATTATCAATCCAAACCACATTCAGATCTGCTTTCTTTAGAACATCCAACAAATTCTCGTAGTTCTCCTGGCGGTCAAAAAAATCGTCTCTGCCTAAGTGAGAAAACATGCATGGCAACGATTCTGCTGTGCTTGTTCCGCAAGACCATGCATTCTTAAACGATAAAATATCATTGCGCGTTGACAATAGAGGAGTAGTATCTCTTGAATAACCATTTATCCCTAAGTGATCTGATCGAGCAGTTTCTCCAACGATAAGAATTAATAAAGGATCTTTTTCGCTGTCAACGTAAGATCCCTCGCCGATCTGAACCAATCCCTTCGACTCCGTCTTCAGAGAATCCCCAATTTTCTTAAAGACAGCATAGCCACTGTTGTAAGGGTTAATCAAGTAGCGAATATCTTTATGATTTCTCATGACTGACGAGAAAGTCTGAAACGACAAAAAAAGACTTGTAACTGACAATAAAACCCCTAAAAAAATCATGACCAAACGCTGAATAACCAACCTCCCCAAGGGGGGCTTATGAAGCTTTATACGCCACAAAAACCACAATGGTGGAACCGATAGCATCAGAATCACAGCAATCATTTGCGTATTAATAAGATCTGACGCTTCACGAAAGTCTGTTTGCAGAGTATTGGTTATCATGTTGGAATCAATTACGATCCCATATGCTTTCATAAAATAGGCGCACACAGCGGCACTTACAACATAAATACTTATTATTGGCTTTAACAACCACCCCCAAGCCAAGAGAGAAATAGAAGCAATATTTAGACCGACTAATATAAAAATAAAAGAAATTATGAAATAGAGATTAGAGTTTTCATTAATATCAGATATTCTCATCCACAGATAGAAATTTGATAGTACCGCAATCCATATACTAGCCCACAAAATCATGCGCTCTGATTGCATGTTAGGAGACAGAAATATGCTAATTATTTTTTTTAGTGAGTTCATTTAATGATTACTACTCAACAAAGATAATATCAAATCAAAGCGACATCGATCCGGTTTTCACACGAGGCCTCCATGCTAGAGACCAAAATGCTCCCCTCAATGACAATACGATTACATTTTTGTCATTTAGGAAGCAAAAAAAAGCGTGGATCATGTTGCCATGATCCACGCTTGAGAAGTTATTAAATTACCCGGCCATTGCTTGGTTGCGAGCTTCGCGTTGAGCTGGTGTTTCGTTTTTTACTTCGTCGATAACTTGCTGACGAGTTTTTTCAGAGGCTTGGCTCTTGGCTGCAGCGGGATAATTTCCTGCACGCAGTCGGTTGTCTCCGCCATTGCGCACAGCCTTTTCGGCTTCTGCTCGTACTTGGTCACGACTTTGGGAGCTCTTGAAGTGCTCAGGATATGTTTTTACACCTGCTTCATTATTTGCGGGATGCCAGTATGTGTCAGCAGCTGCGACGCCAGGCATTGCCAGAACAGTTGCCATTGCAGCGGCGGCAGTGAAAGATGCAAAAATATTACGGTTCGCCATTTATTACTCCTTGAGTGAATTGATTGTCTTCTCTATCTGGAAAGTAGACTATTCAGAGAAGATGGCTCAAGTGTAGAAAATGCTCCCCGACATAGAACCAACAGGAATGTGACAATGCTGTCATATTAGATATTGTTACAAGAAAAAAGCCATGACCTTAAAGATCATGGCTTTCAGAAGAAGTGCTTTCGCACTAGGCTGGATTTACCGAAGTGGTTTCCTCTGCTTGCTCTTGCTCCGTCTCGGAGAGGTCTTTGCGATGTATCAAGCTATACAACAATGGCAGCACAAGAAGCGTTAGCAGTGTTGATGACAGAATTCCACCAATCACCACTGTGGCCAAGGGGCGTTGAACTTCCGCTCCAGTACCCGTTGCAATGGCCATCGGGACGAAACCCAGCGACGCGACCAAAGCCGTCATCAGAACAGGCCGCAGGCGGGTCAAAGCGCCTTCAGTTACGGCCTCATACAGGCGCTTGCCTTCTTCGCGCAGAGATCGGATGTAGGCAATCATCACCAAGCCATTGAGGACCGCCACACCTGACAGTGCGATAAACCCGATCGCAGCCGAAATGGATAGCGGGATACCACGCATCCAGAGCGCCAAGATGCCGCCTGTGAGAGCAAATGGAATACCTGTAAATACGATGAGACCATCGCGGACATTGCCGAACATAGCAAACAGCAGCACGAAGACCATCAGCAGTGCCGCCGGCACCACGATCATCAAGCGCTTTCTAGCCGACTCCAGGTTTTCAAAAGTCCCGCCCCAGCGAGTCCAATAACCCGAAGGAAGCTGCAAAGATTCGAGGCTTTGTTGTGCCTCCGTGACGAAGGATCCAATGTCACGTCCACGCACATTGGCGCTGATAACGATGCGACGCTTACCATCCTCTCGGCTTACTTGGTTAGGACCTGGTGCGATATCAAAACTGGCGACTGCGGACAGAGGCACAAAACCCACTCGACCGTCGGTACCTCGCGGCAGCGCAATAGGCAGTCTCCCGATGGCCTCCATGTCGTTGCGCACGTCTTCTGGCAGACGAACCTGTATGTCAAATCGCTTGTCTCCTTCAAACACAGTTCCAGCTTCACGACCGCCGAGTGCCGTACTGATTGTGTCTTGCACATCCCCCATGTTCAGCCCATAGCGCGAAGCTTTCTCACGGTCAATTTTCACGGTGAGCATAGGCAGTCCTGTAGTTTGCTCAACCTTGACCTCTGAGGAGCCAGAAATCTTCTGCAGCATCGCCGCGACAGCTTGTGCATTCTTCTCCAGCACAGTCATATCGTCGCCGAAGATCTTCACGGCAACATCACTACGCACCCCAGAGATCAACTCGTTAAATCGCAGTTGAATGGGTTGGGAGAACTCGAAGTTGTTACCAGGAACCTTATCCGCAGATTCTTGGATAGCTGCCAACAAGTCTTCTCGTGTACGCGCGGGATCCGGCCACTCAGACTTGGGCTTAAGCATGATGTATCCATCCGAAATATTCGGAGGCATCGGGTCAGAGGCAATTTCTGCTGTACCGGTTCGAGCGAACACGCGGTCAATCTCAGGGAAGTCTTTCTTCAGAGTTTTCTCGATCTGCATCTGCATCTCGAGGGACTGCGTCAGACTGGTACCAGGAATGCGCAACGCCTGGATTGCAAAGTCACCTTCATTAAGGTTTGGAGCAAATTCACTACCAAGACGAGTTGCAAGCAGCAGGCTCAACACCACCGCCACACCTGCAGCAGTGAGCACCACAGCAGGAGCACTCATGACGCGACGCAAGGCTGGAGCATAGACATGTCGTGCCCAGACCATGAGGCGATTTTCCTTCTCTGCAACCTTATTGCCCATGAAAAGAGCAATCGCGGCAGGAATGAAGGTAATGGATAGCAGCATTGCACCGACAAGCGCGATAACCACTGTCAGCGCCATGGGGTGGAACATCTTGCCCTCCACGCCCGTGAGCGCGAAGATGGGTAAGTAGACCACCATGATGATCAACTGCCCGAACAGCAATGGTCGACGGGCTTCCTTAGCCGCAGCAAACACTTCATGGAAGCGCTCACTGCGCGTTAAGGAGCGTCCACGTGCTTCCTGTGCGTGAGCAAGGCGACGCACACAGTTCTCCACAATCACCACGGCTCCATCAATGATGATGCCGAAGTCCAGAGCACCCAGACTCATTAGGTTGGCACTGACCTTGTACTGCACCATGCCAGTGAAGGTAAACAGCATAGACAGCGGGATGATCAATGCTGTGATCAGTGCTGCGCGTAGATTACCGAGGAAAAGGAAAAGGATGACGACGACCAAGGCCGCACCTTCAATCAAGTTCTTCTTGACTGTCGCGATCGCTTTGTCGACGAGGTTCGTGCGGTCGTAGACTGTGATCGCTTTTACACCCTCGGGAAGGCTACGGTTGATCTGCTCCATACGGGCAGCCACCGCTTGCGAGACAACGCGACTGTTCTCCCCGATAAGCATAAAGACTGTGCCAAGCACGACCTCTCGGCCGTTATCAGTGGCGGCGCCAGTGCGAAGCTCACGACCCAAACCGACCTCGGCCAAGTCTCGAATGCGTATTGGCTGTCCCTGAGCGGAACCCACGATCACTTCGCGGATGTCCGCAATACCAGAGACCTGGCCAGGAGCTCGAATCAAATACTGCTCACCCTGGCGCTCGATGTATCCCGCTCCCACATTTGCATTGTTTCGCTCCAATGCTGCAACGAGGTCTGCAAGCGTGAAGCCATAAGATGCCAGCTGTTCGGGGCGCGGTGAGACCAGATACTCTTTGGCGAAGCCGCCAATAGAGTTGATTTCAGTGACTCCAGGAACATTTCGCAGCTGAGGTTTGATAACCCAGTCTTGAATCTCGCGAAGATCCATAGCGGTGTAAGGCGTTCCATCGGCCTTCTTCGCGCCGTCCTCGGCCTCCACGGTCCACAGATAAATTTCTCCCAAGCCAGTGGAGATAGGCCCCAATGTGGGGGTTACGCCTGGCGGGAGACTATCACGCGCCTGTTGAATACGCTCATTGACTAGCTGGCGTGCAAAGTAGATGTCGGTGCCATCTTTAAACACAACCGTCACTTGCGACAGACCGTATCGCGACAACGAGCGTGTCTGCTCCAGATTCGGCAAACCAGCCATCACCGTTTCAATTGGGTAAGTGACGCGCTGCTCAGTCTCCAGCGGTGAATAGCCGCTGGCTTGCGTATTGATCTGAACCTGAACATTGGTAATGTCAGGTACAGCATCAATAGCTAGCCGTTGATAGTTGTAGATGCCCAAAGCCGCAAGGGCCAGAACGGCGACCATAACCAGCCAGCGCTGCTCAATGGCAAATCGGATAATACGTTCGAACATTTGCAGCCCTTGCTTAGTGTGCGTGCTCAGCTGTAGCTTTGCCCAGCTCCGCCTTAAGCATGAAGCTGCCTTCAGCCACATAGGACTGGCCTGGCTTCAGCCCTTCAAGAATTTCTGTCGACTGGGTATCAACCCGGCCAACGCGCACCGGCTGCGCTCGGAAGCCGCCCTTGACCGGGACAAAGACAACGCTGTTCTGCCCGTCCACACGCTGGATCGCACTAGAAGCTACAGCAACAGGCACCTGCTGCGACGAGGCGGTCAACTCCACGTTGACAAATAAGCCTGGGCGCCAGACGCCGTCGGGGTTTTCCAATGTGATTCGCGCAGGAGCTGTACGGGTCTCCTGTCCAATCAGAGCTCCCACGTAAGCCACTGTCCCAGTGGCAGATGAGGAGAATGCAGTCGCCTTGACAGTTGCTTTTTCCCCAACCTTCACGGCAGGCAAGTCAGATGCTGCCACCCTCATCTCGGCCCAAACAGAGCGAAGATCAGAAATCGTGAAGACTTGGGTAGTGTCCTGAACAGCCTCACCAACGGCCAGATGCTTTTCGACAATCACTCCATCAAAAGGAGCACGTAGTTCAAATTTGTTTAGCGCGCCGCTGCCTCCACCGGCACCGTTAGCAGCTAATTTTTGTTGAGCGTTCGAAACTGCAATTTCTGCCTCGCGCAGTACCTGCCTTGCCTGCAAGTAATCCTGCTCAGCGGAAACTTTCTCTTGCCACAGCTGTTGCTCACGGGCATAGCTAGTACGGGCCAACGCTAAGCGTTGGCTCGCCGCTTGAAGTTCGCTTCGTTGCTCAGAGACAGCCGCGCTGCTCAACACAGCCAGCAATTGACCCTTCTTGACCACTTGACCCAAGTTAGCAGGTACAGAGTCCACTACTCCAGGTACACGAGGAACAACGTGAGCGGTTTTGTCTTCGTTAAAACGTATTTCCCCTGGCAGCTGCAATACCGAACGAACGGCTGCAGAGCCAGCTTCTGCAATACGGATCCCTGCAGCTTGCATACGCTGCGAATCCATTGGGATCAACCCTTCATCGTCATCGTGCGCCCCTTCAGCCTTGTCGTTAGTGGCTGACTTGGCTCCCTCCTTTTGCTCTTTCTCATCATGGTGCTCGCCATCGGCGTGCCCCTTCTCATCTTTGTGATCGCCACTTTGTTTATTGTCATGATGCTCTGTGTCTGCGTGGCCAGCAGCCTCCGAATGCCCTCCTGCACTGGGCGCATTGCTACTGTCTGGACCACTTCGCAGGATTAGTGCCGCAGAAAGAGCACCTACGACCAAGATTGCAGCAATAGCAATCTGAGTACGGCGTGCCCCGAATGGAGTTGGTTTTGTGTCGTTCATATTGATGATCAGTGCAAAAAATTACTTGGCTGTCGTGCCCAACAAACGCTCGATATCTGTCGACGCACGATGTGTTGCCAACAGTTGGTCCAGATACTGACTGCGCACGTCGAAAAGAGAGCGCTGAGCGTCTAGCACGTCGAGATAGCCAAACTTTCCTAGAGCAAAACCTTTGCTTGCCGCCTCATATGCAATCTGTGCGGTCGGCAGCACTCGTTCAGAAAGTTGTACGGCCTGCTTGCGACTGGCTTCCAGTGTTTCTCGAGCTGCGTAGAGTTGAGACTGAAGTTCCAAGCGAGTAGCGAGCAACCGCTCCTCAGCTTGATCAGCAAGGCGCAAAGCCTGCAACTGGTTTCCTCGATTGGTATCGAGCACAGGCAAGGGAATGGATACACCAACAACAAGCTGGTTGCCTGTCTCTTGAGCGCGCTTCATACCCAAACTCACCGTGGGATCAGGAATTCGCTTTGCACGCTCCAGATCAGCCGTCGCACGACTCTGTTCAACCGTAAATCGAGCTTGCTGAATCGAAGGCGACTGCTCCAAGCGACTTTGAAGACTCCCGATATCCGGCACAGGAGGCAACGCATCAAGTTGGCCTTGTGCATCACCAAATACAGGTCCTCCTCCTCCGATAAGGGCCTGTAATTGTTGACGAGCAACACGTTTTGCAGCCTGAGCCTGTGCTTGTTCCAATTCGGCACTGGATTCAGCTACGCTGGCCCGATTGGCCTCTAACGGTGCAGCCTTGCCCGCCGCTACGCGCTTTGATGCAGCCTCCCGCGCGCTTCGTGCGATGTCCAGAGTTTGGCCAGCAAGGACTTCACGCTGCTGAGCAACTAACAACCCAAAGAATGCGAGGCGGACATCTGCTACCAGGTTCGCTTTGGCTGCATCCAATTCGGCCTCAGCCACATCTCGGCCACGTGCTGCAGCACGCATGCGTGCATCTCGCTTGCCGCCGATTTCCAGCATTTGGTTCCATTGCACCGTAGTGGTACGTTTATCCCTACTGGTATCCTCTTGGGAATAAGACAGTTCAGGATTTGGCCTTGCCTTGCTTTGTAGAACGGCCCCATCACTAGCCTCAAGTCCACGTTGTGCAGCGCGCAGACGAGGGTGTTGATCAATGGCTCTCTCGACTGCAGTGTCCAGTGTCAGAGGTGTGAGAGACGCCTTGTTGACAGAAGTGTCTTGCGCGATGGCTGCTACACCAGTCAGAGCCAAACTGGTGAACAACAAAGCATGACGCAACGCATCAGCAACTCGGCTGGTGCGATGAGACGACGAAGAAATCATTGTTGAAACTCCTACCCGAGCAATCTATCGTCTGCCGGGCGTTACTGTGCCCGTGAGAGGAATCGAAAGCGAGTGGGCGGAGCCACTCTAATGAAATGCCCCCCTCACCATCCTGACAGGCAGATGACAAATTTGTCATTTTCAAAATGGAAGGGCCTATCTGAGAATAGGCGGCATGAAAATTCTTGTTGTAGAAGATGAGATCAAGCTCGCCGATTACCTCAACAAAGGGTTGGCGGAAGAAGGTTTCACCGTGGATGTAGCCCATAACGGCATAGATGGCTTGCATCTGGCCAGCGAAATGGACTATGACCTCATCGTGCTCGATGGAATGCTGCCAGGGATAGATGGCCTAGCCGTACTTGCCGCCCTGAGGCAAACGAAACAAACGCCTGTGCTGATGCTGACTGCTCGTGGTCAAGTGGAAGATCGCGTCAAAGGGCTACAAGTCGGTGCCGATGACTATCTGGTAAAGCCATTTGCATTTTCTGAGTTGGTCGCTCGTCTTCATGTTCTGTTGCGACGGAGTGGCCCCAGCGTCACCCAGACAGCTGTAGAAGCAACGACTTTACGCTTATCTGACTTAGAGTTAGACCTAATTCGCCGTAGAGCTACCCGAGCAGGCCAAAGACTCGAACTCACAGCAAAGGAGTTCAATTTGCTGAGCCTTCTGCTACGCCGTCAAGGCGAAGTGCTATCTCGAACAGAATTAGCATCTCAGGTCTGGGACATGAATTTCGATAGTGAAACCAACGTGGTAGAAGTTGCTGTTCGACGCCTGAGGCTTAAGCTGGATCAGCCTTTTGAGCAACACCTCCTGCACACCGTTCGAGGCATGGGTTATGTGCTCGAATCTCGACCCGCATGAGCAACACACAAGCCCCACATCTAGCTCAAAGGTTATCCCGCGCCTTGGCTCTCCAAACTATTGTTGGCCTCGGACTGGTATGTATTGCAGTCTATTTTGTAATCTCATTTACTCTGTCGGAGCGCCAACAAGACACCCTAGATCACAAGAAGACGGCCATTGAGCACTTGCTTGGTGAGAGCCGCGGAGTCCACTCCCCCGAAGCGTTGAATCACATGCTTAAGGACTTCCTGACGGGGCATGATGAATTGTCTCTACGCTTGGCTCCAACGTCTGGCAACAATGCGTTTGAGCTCCTACGTCAATCTGAAAATGACGAACGGGTGGTCACGCGCAGTTTTCCTGTGGAGGTTCCCACCGTTAGCGGCGGCGTGCAACCCATGCAAGCGCTCCTATTGCTGGACCGCAGGCCAGACGATCGTCTGCTTAATCGATTGGCTTGGACCTTGGGCATTGCTGCTGTGACAGGGGCCTTGCTTGTTTCTTTAGCTAGTACATGGCTTGTTCGTCTAGGTCTCAAGCCATTACGTCTGTTGGTAGATCAAACGCGAAGCCTGTCCGCACAAGACTTACATCGACGCTTGGACGATAGCCATCAACCTCAGGAGCTTCGGCCACTGATCGCACAGTTCAATGCGTTGCTCGACAGACTAGCTGTGGCCTACCAACAGATGGAGGCCTTCAATGCCGACGTAGCTCATGAGCTAAATACGCCATTGACAACACTGATCAGCAGTTGCGAGTTGGCACTTCGTAAGCCTCGTAGCGCCGTTGAGCTTCAGGACGTTCTAGCCTCCAACTTAGAGGATCTCCAGCGTATGGCTGGAATCGTGGCAGACATGCTGTTTTTGTCACACGCAGATCGCGGCACCGAAGCTCGGCGAACAGCGGTAGTAAACCTTTCCGAACTTGCATCCGAAGTCGCAGAATTCTATGAAGCTGTGCTCCAAGAAGCACAGCTTCAAATTGTGATTAACGGAGATGCAGCGATAGCTGTGGACGCACGTCTGGTTCGTCGTGCGCTATCAAACCTTCTCGGCAACGCTTCACGCTATGCAGAACCTGGCTCCACGATCACCATCGAGATTGCACAGAGCAAAGACGAGTTTCAGGAGAACCATCGCGACAGCATCAGCATCGCTGTCATCAATCGGGGAGCGGGGATCGACCCAGTTCATTTACCGCGCCTCTTTGATCGCTTCTATCGTGCCGATGCGTCTCGTGCCCATGCAAACCTCAATCACGGCCTCGGTTTAGCCATCGTCGCAGCCATCGCGCGTATGCACGGCGGGGCTACTTTTGCGACTTCTTCAAATGGCATCACAAAGGTCGGAATAATATTGCCCCTAGGCAACTCTGTATAAGTCGCAAACTTATGTGATTGCGCATAGGTTCGTGAGCCTATCTATGCAGACAGAAGCGATCGATTGAGTGGCCTGCTCCTGGCCGGTAGCGTTCGTGAATACATGAGCCAGGAAGCGGACTCCACCATACGCGAGCCCATCGAAGAAATCAGATGTCGACGAGGTCCACGAACTCGTTCTGACAGCTAGAGGTTGTCGTTGAACAGTTGCTGAACGAATGGCACATCCGCCGCCAGAGCCGGGTCGGCTGACTAAGTTCTGGAGCGTGAGGGAAGACAATCAGCTCATAAAACAAAGGCAAACCACGCTCAGCCCAACGACCGAGCATGATCACGAGCATACGCAGCCAGTGCGCGCGCTGGCTTGCCTGTCAGCAGCTGAACGTGATCTATGACGGCGGAAGTCCATCCTGCTCGGACGGGATGGAAGATGGAGGCTAGGAAGTGCGCGTAATCGCTCGGCACGCCGACGCCGGTGAGCCCGTCGACGAAGGCCTGGTCATCGACCGGCGTGTAGCGGATCGGCTTGCCGATGGCCTCTGACAGGATTCGTGCGGCCTGCGCATAGCTGAAGGCTTCGGGCCCCGTGAGGTTGAAGGCCTGGCCATCGAAACGGTTTGTGGTCAGCGCGGCGGCGGCGCTGTCGGCGATGTCTCGCACATCGATGAAGCTCGATTGGCCCTCTGCGGCCGGCACGGCGATCTGACCGTGGTCGATGCCCGCCTTCCAGTAGGTATGGAAGTTGTCGGCGAACCAGTTGGGACGCAAGATCACGAAGGGCGTGCCGGATTGCTCCAGCGCGATCTCGACCTGCCGGTAAGGGATTGCGTCGTCCGCATCAACGCCGAACACGCTCTGGAACACCACCTTCACGCGGCGCTGGGCCGCCGCCTGGATCACTGGCAGTAGCAGCTCTTTCGCGTTGACGTAGCCGGATGGCAGCATGACATAGGCTCGGTCAACGCCATCGAACGCAGACGCAAAGGTCTCGGGACGAGCGTAGTCGAACACCACACCTTCGGCCCCAGCCACGGCCTGGCCGGTGCGGGAGGCTGCCTTGACCTGCTCACCTTGGGTGTGCAGGGCCTGGATCAGGGGACGGCCAACATTGCCGGTGGCACCGAGGACAAGAATCTTCATAGACATGGAAGCACTCCTTATTGGTTACCTAAAGAAACTAGGTTTCCCAATGTAATTGGCAGTAGAATTCGGTGCAAGAAGGCACTTTTTGCTCACCTAGTTCCTGCTAGGTAACCCCCCATGAATGCGATGACCATGCAAAGGCCCTACAACGTCTACGAAGATCGATGCCCGACCCGCCAGGTGCTGGACCGTTTGGCCGACAAATGGGCGCTGCTGATCATCGATCGCCTACAGCACGAACCAGTGCGCTTCAATCAGCTACGCCGGGACATTCAAGGCATATCGCAAAAGGTACTGTCGCAGACGCTGAAAAAGCTGGAGCGCGATGGCCTCCTGACCCGCAGCGTCTTCGCGACGGTGCCGGTTACCGTGGAGTACGCGCTGACGGACCTCGGGCAGTCGCTCAATCAGACGGTCTCCACTTTTGCACATTGGGCTGAGCAGCATATGGACGCAGTTCTCCTCGCGCAGGCCAAGTACGACGAAGGCCCCATCTCGACTCCTCGCGAGTGAGCGATCCGGGATCGCAAAGTCCACACACAAGAAACCGCATTGGGCCGGCATTATTCCGCAGGTGTACTCATAAGCGAGCCTTCGAACTCGTACGCGACAAAGCGCCCATTCGAGTGAGTCGTTCTGCGGGTAAACAGCTGTTAAGGGCTGACGGCGTTCAACGACTGGTGCTGGCGATTGCCGCCGATGTCGTCACAGTTGGTTGCCTAATGGTCGTCGTGGCATGAGGTCAGCGAGCAATTTGATCCAATGTTCCACGAGAGCCTAATTGCAATTATTAGCTTCGAAGAATGATTGATCTAAGAATGCTGCATTTAAAGTATCCTTCTGCATTTTCGCCCACTTGGAACCAACTCTAATAGCATCTCTTTCTTGAGACGAAGCCGTTGAAAAGAATATTTTCTCTTGCACCTGTATTTTTTGAAGCAGTCGTCTTAGTTGTAGTGACCTTGCGCGAAAAGATCCCTCATAGATCGAGCTATCTTGAGACTTTGACAAATATAGATTTGATGCCATATCGAGGCAACTCATTGCATAGGAGTTTATCGCGGGAATAGCCCGCGGCTCTGAGAGCTTTCTTTTCGCAATTAGAATATTTCTTTCCAGAACCAAACCCCACGGCCTAATGATAACTGCAATGTTCATGGACAATGCTTCAAGCTTCGTCAGACCAAAGGCTCTTGCCAACCGAAGTCGCATCGCTAACACAGGGGAAACACGTTGAATCTCCAATATGACTGCTTGTGCTTCTTCTTCCTGCCCAATAACGGGGAGTACGAAGGAACTCAATAAAGCTTTTGCAAATGAATCTCCTTTACCAGCAGACGAATGAAGCAATTTCATGCCGTTTGCCATCGTTCCAACATCAAAAGATTCGCGTAAAATAATAATTCCAAGACACCGTTCTGCCTCAGCACTTCCTTGTTTAGCGGCTTTTTCTAGACAAAATCTTGCCATTGTGGGATTAGCCACCGAGCTACGATAATCTGAACAAATCCTGAATAAATGAAGCCAAGCGATGGGCATACCGGCATCGCCACAACGCAACAGTAAAGCAACAGATTTTCTGAGATTTTGGGATCGAACAAGTCGATTAGCTGGTAGATGTCCGCATGGATATCCGGCCAGTGATCTTCCCAGAAGATGGCAGGCGTTCAGATCTCCATTTGCAGAACAGCGCTCCAGGCTTTGCTCTATAAGACTCGTGGGTAAGGAACCCAAATCATGCTTATACTTTTCCGCATAGGCAACGATATCGCATATAAGCTGATGTAGCGCTAGATCAGGTGAAACAGATAAGCGAACCTTTGAAAGCGTAGAGATAATCTTTATGCTTACGTCTAGTCGATTTTCATCTAGCTCTGACCTTGCCTCACTTGCTACTATACAAGAGACGTCACCAGGATCTAGAACTTGAATTGCTTGCAAGGAGTCCAATATCCTCCCAATAGATAATTCTTGAGGAATATTTATCTCACTTTGCTCAATCAATTTTACATTACATCTCCTCAACCAATATGCACCAATATCTGGCTCACAACGAAGAAAGTGCCAAGCAGATAATTTTAATTTTGCTATTTCATCTACCTCAGCAGCTCTTTTTAAAAAAATAATTAAATCTTCGTCAACAATCTCCCTGAGCGAAAGATTTTTTGCAAAACAAGATGCAATTCGACCATGGTCTTTTGGAATAGCCAAGCGCAGATAATATATTCCTATATGAATATTCTTTGCTATCGCTGCTGACCCCCTTAAATAGATTTCGCCAAGTTTCAAGCAGGCCTCTATATCCCCCGCTTTAGCGAGCTGCCTTAGCCGCAAATCCTCTCTCCGCATCATATCCCCCGGAATTTCCACAATTTATCTACAAAATATCTGACCTACTTTCTTCAAAACATTAGCAAACTTTTAATGACAAATTCCACTCAAAGAAATTACATATTTGTAATTTTCGAGAGCTTATATTCTTTAAAACCTGTAGGGATAAATTTTTCTCAGCGAGATGTTGGTAATGAGGTTCATGAAGTCAGGGAATTTGCCACTTTGACTTGCGCAAACCTCACCATTCCTTTTCACTCGGCGATATTTTTGAGCGCAGAACCTACGATTCCTTTTGATGTCCATGAAGGGCATCTCCTGACCGTATTCTTAAGGAAATCTACATGAAATGTAATCATATCGTTGCGTTATCTCTGGCGACCGTCGCTGCCAGCGCAAGTGCACAGTCGTCCGTCACTATGTTCGGTATCCTCGACGTAAACACGCGTTATGTGAATAACAGCAATCTTCCAAGCAACCTGACCATGAATAACAGTGGCCTGTCTTCTGGACGCCTGGGTTTTCGTGGAGTGGAAGATCTTGGGGGAGGTTTGAAAGCTGGCTTCTGGCTCGAGTCTGACGTGAACGCCGATACAGGTACTTTCAGCTCAACAGGAAAATTTTTCCAGCGCCGCTCAACAGTCAGCCTGATGGGGAATTTTGGTGAAATTCGTCTAGGCCGTGACTTTTCGCCTGCTTCACAAAATGCAACGAAATATGACCCCTTCAACGTGATCGGCTTGGCCGGCTCCAACATTACCAGTCGAATGCCAGGAACATTCGCATCCTACTACCGGCATGACAATGCCATCCAGTACTTCTCGCCAAAGTTGGCTGGCTTCCAAGCGGAAGCGATGTACGTATTGGACGAAAATCCACAAAGCAGTGTTGGTCGTCACATGGCGGGTCGTTTGGCCTATGACAATGGTCCTCTGAGCCTCTCGGTGTCGTACGGTACAACCAATGTCAACACCTCAGGCGCGAAGCTCAATCAGTATGGCGTGGCTGCATCGTATAACTTCGGCGTTGCCACTCTGATGGGCTATTTCCAACGCGATAACCTGCCCTATGGAACCTATGGTTCTCGGGTTTCAGGCTCTGAAGATCGCTGGCAAATTGGTGTGACAGTGCCTGTTGGTAAGGACTACATTCGAGCATCCTATGTACGAACCGACTCGCGTAGTGGCCCCGTTGACTACAACCAAAGTGACGCAAACAAGTTCGCAATCGGTTACGTACATAACATGTCAACGCGGACGGCCGTTTATGGAACTGTCGCTCGTATCACAAACAAAGGCGGCGCTAATTTCAGCTTAGCTGGCGGTGCGCCTGGCCTGGCGGGTGGTGGTAATTCAACTGGCGCTGAAGTCGGCATTCGACATACTTTCTAATAGCGAATGCTAAATTTTAAGAAATATATATGAGAACATATTTCCTGTTCAGATTGTAAATTTGAATAATCTCTAGAGCATAAAAAATGCCATGAAGTTTTCACTTCATGGCATTTTTACTTGAAATAACTACTTAACGGGACTTAATGCAGATGGATTCAGCAAGCAGGATCTCCAGTTCCAAGACCGCACACTCACGCTCAATCCATTCGGCAACCTAAGGCAGTTATTGTTAGTAGCAATTGCACCATTCCGATATCCGGTAGTAAAGGCAAGCCGAACATGCATCTAAAAATCTATCAAGCTTGAGGGCAGCACCCAAAAATGTATAGTTGCGCTTTCATATATCGCTGATCTGAGTCAGTCGCAACATGCCATTTCCAAGCTTAATACTCATCCGCGAACACTGTTTAGATCGACCGCGGCTCGTGATTCTTCGATAATATTTACAAATATATCATATCTCTGATTAATATGATTCTATAGAATCAGGTATCGGAAGATTTGGATTTACCCAAATATAATCTGGTGAAATAAAACTACGAGAAGAATCGTAGCTATTCCATTTCATCGCCATTAGATCTGCCATAGTCCATGCTAGCCAGTCTGCTCTAAATGGTCGTTCGGATAATTTTCTTGAAACAGAATCAGGTGTACCCGATGTCCAAATTATTGCGGGAATTTTGTAGCCTGACGCTGTACCTGGACTGTGTCCGACTTTGTTTGTTTGATGTCCAACCTCCTGCCCATGATCAGACACATACAGGATAGATCGGTATTCATCGGCAGTATTTACAGGTTTCCTTAATTTCTCGAAAACAGATGAAACTACACTGTCTTGATACAGGATTGCAGAGTCATAATCATTCCTGAAGTCTTGGACCCACATTGATCTATCCGCAGCTGACATCTTCTTTGAAATTTCATCATCTGGGAATTTTGCCTGATCTTCAGGAAACCTGAGACGATAGTGAGGATGTGCCCCCAGCATATGCAAAACTATCAGTTTTTGAGGATACGGATCCTGCAGAGCACTTTCGTACGAAGGCAACAACACTTCATCAAGAGAATTGCTCGATCTTCCAGGTTTATTATTCTCCATATAAACCACGTCAGCCATTGACGCGTGCTTTTGATTAATAGCAATATCATCGTGATTACTTATCCACCAAGTCTTATAGCCTGCAGTTTTTGCAAGAGCAATGATATTTAACTTCTTGTCGGAGTCGACTGGACTGAAGTTCAACATGCTATCTATAGCTGGGATGGTAGTTGCTTCCGTTGACCAGGAATTTTGTACAACAAGGAACCTATCGCCTAAATTTTTCTGAAGACTCTCGAGCATTGGCGTTGTATTTCTTTTGTAGCCGTAAATACTCATGTTGTCGCGATTTATGCTCTCCGTTATAACAAGAACGATTGTTGATTTTCCATCTCTTTGAATTGAAGGGCGCTCATCTTTTGCCGAATTCAATGAAGCCAAACGCTCTTTTTCATAGAATTTCCAGCTATTTTTTGTGACCATCACCGATTTAGAGAAATTTGACCAAAATATAACGGGATTTATTTTTCTCCAAGGTTTGCTGAGATAAGAAACTGCGGAAATCAATATTATGATAGATAGCGCTATTATCTCAATTTTGGATAATTTAGATTTTTCCCTAGCTCCTTTTCGGGAAAACCAAAATGCCACACCAGCCGCGATCGTGAAAATTACCGTTGACGCACCGAAGTCTCGAATATGCGTGGCTAGATAACTACCAATCTCAGCATTATTTGTATTGGCAATGGCACTTATCACCATAGTGCTGTCCGGTGCAGCACCGTACAGGGAAATGAGATGTGCCCGAATTGCCGAATCTAATAGAAAAGTAATAACAACTGCCCACACCAATAGTGATCGAATTAAATTATTTTTCGAATCTTTAACTGGTATGAGCAGTAATAACAATGCGGGAACTAGAAGAATACTTACCTGTAATATCTTCCTTCCCTCATAGCCCAAAGACGCAAACATTATCTGCATCACGAGCAAGAAAGTAATAGAAACCCAAATCTTGGAGCTATCGCTAGTTCCTTGAATGAGTAAATTAAAAGCTCTTTTAATTAGATGAAATTTCAGCTTTTCTTGGGGTATTTTCGCGCTCATACAGGTCCTAATATCCCTAGTCCCAACAATGAAATTGGAATCTTCATAAGGGAGAGGAACTCTATGTGCCCAATACCGACAGAAGTCTGACTTTCTGATTACATTTCAGTAATCAGGTTCTGTGCATCGCAGATTACAGAAATATCATTTTGCAGACCATATTGCGTAAAGTAGATTTCGGTACATTTAAGTCGTCAGGTAGTAAATAGACCTTGACATTCTTCAAATACCCCGAAAAGGACACCTCGTCATGAACACTAAGCTTGCAATTTTGGCTTCGATTATGCTGTCTTCTGCCACTGCTTCGATGTCTGCATCGGCAAATGAAGGCAATCTCACAGGTCGATCGCAAAGTACAACTGCAACGTCGCTCGAACGTACCACCTCAGCCGTTCGCGATGTAAGCCGAGCTTACGGTCAGCTTGGTTCTGCCTCCCAAGTTTCTCTCGTAGTCGATGTCACACGGAACAATCAGTACCTCAATCTTTTTTGCGGAGAAACTGTTGCCTTTACCAACGGTAAGGAACAATTTATCTGGAAGTTTGATGGCGTAGGACATCGCCCTGTAGAGCTCGCGAAGATTGCACCTGCGAGCTTTGGCAATAGCACATTGAAGATCTACGTTTCAGAGAACGAAATCGAACGCTCGTGATCAGTCTTCTCGGCACGCAGCAGTAGCAGACCTAGAGGTTCAGTATCGCTTCTTGGCCTCGGAAATCACAGGTCTTCCTAGTGCGTGCCGTGTATGTGACGCCGCGGATGAGTAGAGGCGTTGCTCGTCGCTGAACCCGACTCCAACTCCGAAAGAATGCCGCATTCTGCAAGTGGACGGGAACTGCTGCAATTCGCACGAATGCTATTGAGCTCAGCCACCAACGCGTTCAGCTCGTGGATGCGGTGCATGACATGTTCTATGTGTTTGTCCAAAAGAGGGTTGACATCTGAGCAGTCTTCAGCCGTAGCCGCACGTAGCAACAGCAGTGCACGTACTTCATCGAGCGTCATATCAAGTGACCGGCAACGTCGGATGAAAGCAAGCTGGTCCACATGCTCTTGCGAATACATACGGTAGTTGTTCCCAGCTCTCGCAGCAGAGCGCAACAAATTTTCCCGTTCATAGAAGCGGATCGTCTCAACTGTCGTCCCAGTGATTTCAGCCAATTCACCAATCTTCATGGGTCCACCTCGAGATGAGTTGACTCTATACCCACTTCAGGGTTTTTAATTGCCGCATGGTCAACAGGAGATCGAGTATGAAGCACCCAAACATTGAAGACAACACGCTTAGTACCGCTGCCACGGATTGCTGCAGCTCATCCACAGTGACGAGGCCAGCCCCCCTGAACCGGGGACTAACTTACCACATTCCAACGATGGACTGCGCGGGCGAGGAAGCCGAGATCCGGCGCGCTTTGGAACCTATAGCGGGTATCCGCGGCCTTCGATTTCAGCTATCGCAGAGAACGCTCACCATTGACGCAGATGCAGATGCCCTTGCTGCTGCTTTGCTGGTGATCGCTGAAGCAGGCTTTGAACCCAAACTCATTTCACCCTCAACGGCGGATGCAAGCCACTCTACAGGAGATGGTCACGACCATGAGCTTGTACGTGGCACAACTCAAAAGTTAGTCGCTGCACTTGCTCTTGCCATAGCTGCCGAAGGCGTGGGCTACTTTGCTCCAGAAACCATGGCATGGAAAATTGCTGGCTTCGCAGTTGCCGCAATTGCGATCTGGCTTGCGGGCTTTGACGTTTACAAGAAAGGGTTTGGAGCACTTCGCCGTGGCAAGCTCAACATCAACGCGCTAATGACCGTTGCCGTGACAGGTGCGTTTTTCATCGGTCAATGGCCTGAAGCAGCAATGGTGATGGCGTTGTATGCCATCGCGGAGGCGATCGAAGCACGAGCAGTCGATCGAGCCAGAAATGCCATTCAAGGTTTGCTTGCAATGGCACCAGAGCAGGCTTCTGTTCGTCAAAGTGACGGTAGTTGGGCAACAGTTGCAGTCGCACAAATCGAAGTCGGATCAACCCTACGGGTGAAACCAGGCGAGCGAGTGCCCATGGACGGGGTAGTTCTTACTGGCCAAACCAGCATCAACCAAGCTCCTGTAACTGGCGAGAGCATCCCAGTTGATAAATCAGCTGGTGACCAGGTGTTTGCAGGAACGATCAACGAGTCAGGTACCTTTGAGTTTGAGGTCACAGCCCTAGCCTCTAACTCAACGTTGGCTCGGATTATTCACGCGGTTGAGCAAGCACAAGCGACTCGAGCCCCGACGCAAGGCTTCGTGGATCGATTTGCTGCCGTTTACACACCTGCCATTTTCGTCATTGCCGTAGTCGTTGCATTGGCAGGTCCATGGTTGCTTGGCTGGACATGGATGCAGGCCATCTACAAGGCACTAGTTCTGCTGGTTATTGCGTGCCCCTGCGCACTTATCATTTCCACACCAGTCACCATTGTCAGTGGCTTGGCTGCCGCAGCCCGCCGTGGTGTTCTGATCAAAGGGGGTATCTACCTGGAGGAGGCACGGAAGCTCAAGGCGATTGCACTCGACAAGACAGGAACAATCACTGAAGGCAAACCACGCCTCGTTGACTGGTCGCTCGTTGACCATTCGATCAGCATTGAAAAAGCCGAGTCCGTCGCTGCAGCGCTCGCCGGCCATTCCGATCACCCTGTCTCCCGCGCCATCGCTGCAGGCTTGAAACCCAACAGCGCAAGCGTACAGAATTTTACGGCGCTAGCGGGCAGAGGAGTTCAGGCCGAACTGGATGGAACAGTCTATGTCCTTGGCAACCATCGCTTAATAGAGGAGCGAGATCAGTGCTCTGCAGAGCTTGAAGCAACACTCAAACAACATGAGGAATCTGGACGTACCGTCACTTTGCTTGCAGATCCTGATCGAGTTGTTGCCTTGTTTGCCGTCGCCGACACGATCAAGGGATCCTCTCGTGAAGCGATAGCAGCATTGAAGTCCTTAGGCATCACTCCAGTGATGCTAACTGGAGATAACCAAGCTACCGCGTCGTCCGTTGCTGGTGAAGCAGGCATTGACCAGGCACGGGGCAATCTATTGCCGGAAGATAAGCTGGTAGCCATCCAGGAGCTTCAAAAACAGTATGGACTGACGGCGATGACCGGTGATGGCATCAATGATGCTCCAGCTCTAGCGCAAGCAGATGTGGGTGTCGCAATGGGTGCTGCAGGTACGGACACAGCAATGGAGGCTGCAGACGTCGTTGTGATGAATGATGACTTACGCAGGATCGCTGAGACAGTGAAGCTGTCCCGCTCCACCCACTCGATTCTGTGGCAAAACATCTCACTAGCCCTTGGCATCAAGGCTGTATTTCTCGTCCTTGCGGTGTTCGGGAATGCGTCCATGTGGATGGCGGTGTTCGCAGATATGGGTGCAAGCCTTCTGGTTGTCGCCAACGGATTGAGGTTGCTCGGAAAAGTCCCAAAGTCCCAAGGTGAGTAACGATTTTTTAGAGCGCAACAACTTAGATTGTGAGGATTGTCATGAGCTTCTTTGAACGTCTACTGGGGGGTCATCACCGATCTGATGACCATCATGGAAACAAGCACCGTCAGAAGGCGCCAGCCACCTGGAATGATCCAGGAAGACCTAGCGCGATCATCTGCCCGAGTTGCAGAGCACAGAACTCGCCCCAAGCTAGGTTCTGCCAGCAGTGTGGGAGCGGCCTCGTACCAGCAGCCTGCAATGCGTGCGGAGTGCAGATGGCTCCTGGAGCACGGTTTTGCTCTAGCTGCGGCAAGTCTGCCTAACCTATCCAGCCGCAGGGAGCGCTGAACATCGAACAGATGAAGCAGCGCCTCCTTCGAATAACTGAATAATGTCGAAAATGTAATCTGCCAGCCAGTTAAATGACTGAATAGTGTCAAAAATGTAATCTTGCTCAGAAGCTAAATTAGCTACCATTGAGTCTTCGAAATTTGCCGAAAAGTCCTATGGATTCTCTCAAATTTGAGGATGCCGCTCTATATCTTAGAGTTAAGAGAATGGAAGTATTGGCAAGCAATATTGCGAATGC
This sequence comes from Comamonas sp. F1-6, assembly GCF_039581415.1. NCBI lineage: Bacteria > Pseudomonadati > Pseudomonadota > Betaproteobacteria > Burkholderiales > Comamonadaceae > Comamonas > Comamonas sp. F1-6. Next base: position 51,749 of record NZ_JBCPWN010000023.1, on the reverse strand, counting down.
TGACACTCCTGGCTACCAAGCCAAAGATATAAACTTCAGAGCTGCGCTCGAAGAAACTCAAAGGCAAATGTTGACAGTTCAGTCAACAAATAAGACTCATCTTGGAAATATAACTTCAGCATCAATTGATCCGCAAATAGCCTACCGTCCTGTTTCTCAAAATTCTTTGGATAGAAACACGGTGGATCTTGATCAAGAGAGAGCGTCATTTACTGAGAATGCCATTCGGACGCAGTTCGCTATGAATCAAGCTGTCGATGAATATGTGGAGATGGGAAGAATGCTATCAAACTTAGTTTGATTCGCATAATTTCTATTTTAATGAGCGCGTAGCAATGTGCTCATTTTTTTGTCCATTTCAGAAAAGTTCCCTCCGTTTCGGAAAGTGGCCTTAGAGTCACTTCTGCAGTAATTCATAGCACTAATTACATATAAACAATGGCAAATTTGCGCCATGCTACACTCCGATAAATCTAAGTTCATTAAGCATCACCTAGTACTTCCACTCATCGCTTTAACACTCCCCTTTTTATATTTCATGTTTTTAGGAGGCGACAGCTTTGTCGCTACAAAAATATATGCTTTACAGGGTGGAGAATGGGCACTGAACGATCATTGGGTAACAAACAATCTAATTCACAAAGGTGGGAAGTATCTAAGCACGCTGACTGTCGTTGCCGCCATAATACTTTATATGTATCTGCTAGTCTCTAGCAACGACCAATATATTAAATGGCGAAAACCATTTGTTTACCTAATTCTTGCCAGTTTAACTAGCGCAACCTTAGTAAGCCTTCTTAAAATTATTACGAACATGGATTGTCCATGGAACTTAATACAGTTTGGGGGGGATCGACCTTTCGTTGGCCTCATAGAGATGAGACCTCGTGAAATGGAAAATGGAAAGTGCTTTCCGGCAGGTCATGCAAGTTCCGGATATGCGTGGGTTAGCCTATATTTTTTCTTTAGAATGACTATCCCAAAATATCGTTGGCTGGGGTTGTCTTGTGGCCTCTTTACAGGATTAATTTTTGGCATATCCCAACAATTAAGAGGCGCACACTTCGTTTCTCATGATATTGCCACACTCTCTGTTTGCTGGATAACAGCTTTGCTGTTTTATATAGCATTCACCAAAAATACAAATCGACTTTAAATATTATGAAAGATACCGATAAAATTGAAAAATTCAATAATATTCAAAAGCATCGAACCGGACTATCCAGATTACTTCATGCTTCAAAGTACTCATGGACCGGAATCAAAGATGCTTGGCACGAACCTGCATTTCGCCTAGAGACAAAGTTATTTCTATTATCGCTTCCACTTTCACAGTTCGTTGGAGGCACCTTGATGGAAAAATTACTCCTGATTTCTAGTATCTGGTTGCTAATGGTCGTTGAGGTGATAAATTCAGCCATAGAGTCAACAATTGATAGAGTAGGACTTCAATATCACGAACTATCCAGAAAGGCAAAAGATTTAGGTAGCGCCTCGGTTTTTATGACAATAATATTTTGTTTAGTTGTATGGTCCTCAATTGCCATAAAGAACCATATTTGAGTTTTCCTAGCAATAAAATTTAATTACACCAGTACACTGCTTTGATCGATGATGGATGTGCGGTTGCTCATTGACTTGTCTCTTGAATATCTGGACATCGCCTAGTCAATTAACAAGCTCTCTCGTTTCGACTAGGCCACTACGACCACAAGCACTCTGCACTGTCCATCCCTTTTTGAGGAATTCTCTGCAACTAGCGAGATGCCAAAATTTGATAAGAACAAAAAATAGGTCTCTGATTTCGTTCTAATCCTGAATTAACTCAGTTCTTATCGTCAATGAGCTTGAATATGAAAATTGAATAGTTACCCATCTTTTTTCAAATCAACAAGCCAAAATCCTAATAGTTTTTTAGTAATTTGTCGCTCCTCAAAGCAATTTTCAGGAGCAACAACGAGCCCCACTCCACGTAACAGCAGATTCAACTCAACACTTACTCACATCCATGGTCGTCACTACAGACCGATTGGCTTGACTGAGACTGCTCAGGCTCACAGTAAAGCCATAGATGTTGTGCAGAGCTAAGACAACGCCACTTGATCGCGAATAGCCGCCCTCACAATGGACAACCACGCTCCGGATCTCTGGCGCTAGAGCCTGCACAAATGCATGAATCTCCTTCGCCTGCTGGGGCGTAAAACCGTCCTTGATTTTTGCCTTCGCTCGCGCAGAAATCTGCGCGTTCAAAAAATCGACGTCGGCAAAACTCAGCCGCAAAAGCTGGATAAAACCGTGTACTTCTGCAGGAGCTCGCTCAGGCGCAGTGATCGAAATCATCGCCACAGTGCTGAGCGGCGGAAGTTGTTCCGCCACCCTTCTTGAAACCGCAATTGCCTGACGAGCGCCTGGTGGTGGTTTGTACAGAAGATCTATAACTTCCCTCAGCGATTGACCCACTTTTCATCTCCTTGCAGCTTGCATCATGGCGTTCCTTCAACACCTATCGTCAAGGGCACTTTCCTGCTTCGACGTTAGTCCTTGTAGATCAGTAGATCCTGCCGCCTTTGGAAGGCCCTGGATCAGGTCATATTGAGAGCTGAATAGTCATGGATGCTCAGCCGATTTGGGCGTTTGCAATCGTGAGCCTGCAGGCTGCTTGAAATTACAGCGTCATTGGACGCAGGTGATCCGCTGCAGACCAAGTCGAACCTGTGCCACAACTGTTGGATCCGCTAGACCTTTTTCAGGGTGTGATCTGACAAGCTTGTCACGACACCAAGCGGGCCACTGCAGATAGTCATCGTCAATCGCAAGCCAATCGGATGGACGGCGACGAAACACGTCTGCCCAGACCTGCATACCTCGATAAGCTGATTCGAATTCGTCCCGATTCATCTGACTGTGAAAGGTTGCCCCGATGACTCTGGTGCGCAGTTCAAAAGGCAGACGACGAGCAGCACCATGGCAGCCGTACTTCACGGCCCAGGAAGTAGACAGGACGATTTGGACTGCAGAATGAGGCTCCAATAGCTCGACCAGCAGAGGAGCATGTTCGAATAACCTGTCGCCGGAAGATGCGTCTAGGTAGGGCCCTTTTGACGATGACCAAAGCACATTGTGATGATGTAAAACGCCGTCGAAATCGAGGTAAAGCACCGGCCCGCAACCAGACAAGCCTAGAGGCTCTGACCTATTGATGTGCCTGTTTGTCATGGCCGATCTTCTTCGGAAAAGTGAAATCTTTTAGTAGCAGGCGACATTCTGGGTCTCAATACTTCAAGCTCACCAGTTGACCTACAGACCTCTGGCTACACCAGAAATTCACTATGAGTTTTTTCAGTGGCTAGGGAACTGGAGCCATTCCCTTAGCTGCCCTTGAACAGCTGGGTCCGAAAGTCCTCGCTTTGGGTTACACAAGATCAGTGACTTCGAGCCTTCTGGAAAAAATTGGGCAACATCATCCAGCACAGCGAAGTCGTTGACTTGATGATGAACCAGCCAATCACGTATGGCTTCATCCTTTCCCTTGTATCTGCTCAAGGAACCCACAAACCACATCGAAATTGGGGCCAGCAAATCATTCAGTTCTCCATCCGAAAGGAACAAGCGCCAAGAGCTTGAAACGACAACGGCTACATCATCATGCTTGTGCAGAAGATCACGCAAGGTTGGCAGATGTTGAAAGGTGCCAGGAAAGCTCTTTCTTATCTGATTCGCGGTGAGAGGCGGCCTAGCTCCTGCAATAGCTTCTGGTGGATGAAGTACCCCATCGAAGTCCAGAAATAGTGCTCGTGAATGATGAGGCTTGAGCATGGTGCTTGGAAACTGTCAGGTAGAGGCGCGTGCGCTACTTGTCCTTTAGTGAGTCTAAGTTTGACGTTGCCCACTTTAGTAGGACTAGCCGCAAGTCTTGGACATCTTTTTCAAGTCGCAGAAGTCGCGCATCTGCATCGACACGATTCGTTTTCTCCTTAGGTTGTACCCAGCTATACAGCGCACTTGCAGAACAACCAACAACACCGGCAACTGCAACACAAGTAGCCCTCAAGGACGGGTACTCATGCCGACTCCACGCAACAAGCGTCACCGCTTTCTCGCGATCTGCCTCTGAAAAGGGCTTACCAACATTCCTCATAAGCCAGACCTATTTGACACTGATCGGAAGCTCATACTTCTACGCTTCAGCAGGAAGCTGTTGCGCCGAAACTTAATATTCCATTATAGACTATTCTTTTTTGGACTATACCATTCTAACCAGCATCCTCCGGCGCTTTGATCCGGAAGATGCACGATGGATAAGTCAATCCATACAGACAACTACAAAGCTTTCATCGCACTTTTGAGAAAGCATCGTCAGGACGTTGGCATGACACAGATAGAACTTGCAGCTCGCCTAGAGGAGACACAAGTATTTGTCAGCAAATGCGAAAGAGGCGAGCGCAGGCTTGATCTGGTGGAGACAATTGAGTGGTGCAGGGCTATCGGCGTTCCGTTTGCGAGCTTCGCCATACAACTGGATGAAATGCTCCAGAATGGACTCTCCTCACTCTCGTAAACAGCTTCAGCGCGTGCCGTGACGCACTTAGTCTAAGCAGCTTTACATGACCGCAGCAATAGCATCTGGTGAGAGCACTGGACTGCCACCTAAGAGGAGCTAACACCACTTCGTCAGAGCCCCCATGCTCGCTGCCCTCGACGACATCCTGATCGTTCTGCAAACAGGTATCCCATGAGAGGAGCTTCCCCAATCCCTTGGTTACGGTAGCGACATGACTTGCTGACGGCGCTCGCGCAACTGGATTACCGTTGGCGCCTGGGAACAGTTGCACCAGGCTATGCTGACTCGCTTGCGAGGACATAGCCAGATCGACTAGAGCCGGGCCAGCATTAATCGCTCCCAAGTACAACGCCCCTGAGGGGCGAGGAAACGGGACCTAATCTCACGGACAGAGGCAAACTCGGCTCCAAGCGACACATCGTTGTAGATGCAACAGGCATCCCGATGGTGATCTTGGTCAGCGGGCAAACCAGCACGACTCCAAAATATGGGTGGACGCGATTCCTGGGCTTGCAGGCTTGCCAGGACGTCCCCGTAAAAGACCATCGAAACTGCACGCTAACAAAGGCTAAGACTTCAAGTGATACCGAGACCACCTAAGGCATCGGGGCAGCATCAGCTGAATCACCAGGCAAGGCGTTGAGAGTAGAGAGCGACTAGGCAACCATCGCTGGGTGATGGAGCGCACGCACAGCTTGTTTGCAACTTTTGGCAAGCTGCGAATCCACTTTGAAAGACGACTGGATATCACGAGGCGCTGCTGAAACTGGCCGCCGCGATACCTGTGCACGCTTCTTCAAGCGCTGATATTAGCCGCTCCTAGAGCCACTAACACACTTAGAGCTGCTAACGCCACTTCCCTTTGAGACCAGCCAGAAGCATTTATGCTTCTGGCCCTCATGGCAAGACAACCCGTTAGCAAAGAGCTGTGGCGACAACTGCAGCCCTGATTCAAGCCTTCACGCCTTCGCACGCAAGCTCACCGTGAGCGATGAAGCCGCCCTCAATGGCATTCTGTTCGTGCTGCAAACAGGCATTCCTTGGGAAGACCTTCCCCAGGCCTTGGGCTACGGCAGCGGCATGACTTGTTGGCGGCGCTTGCGTAACTGGAATGCCAATGGCGTCTGGCAGCGTTTGCACCAGGCCATGCTGGTGCGTCTGCGTGAACATGACCAGATTGATTGGAGCCGGGCCAGCATCGATGGCTCATCGGTACCAAGCCCCCGGGGGGCCAGGAAACAGGCCCAAACCCCACCGATAGAGGCAAGCTCGGCACCAAACGACATATCGTCGTAGATGCCAGGGGCATCCCTCTGGCGATCCTCATCAGCGGGGCCAACAGGCACGACTCCATGATGTTCGAGAAGTGCATGGATGCGATTCCAGCCGTCGCAGGTTTGTCGGGGCGGGCACGCAAGCGACCGGCGAAGCTGCATGCGGACAAAGGCTACGACTACAAGCGCTGCCGTGCCTATCTCAGACGACGAGGCATTGCCAGCCGAATTGCACGGCGAGGTGTTGAGAGCAGCGAAACGCTGGGCAAGCATCGCTGGGTTGTAGAGCGCACACATGGATGGTTTGCAGGCTTTGGCAAGCTGCGAATCCGCTTTGAAAGGCGGTTGGACATACACGAAGCGTTGCTGAAACTGGCCGCTGCGATCATCTGTGCACGCTTCGTGGATCGGTGGTGTTAGCAGCTCTAAGTCCAAATACAAACAGCCGGAGACTGACAACTTCATGCACTGAAGTTCGCATTCAGGGAAACGCTTCCCAGGTCGGCAGCAGATGGCGGGCGCAGCAGCTCGCGCGCCTGCAACAGGGCTTCAGGTGCGTAGCGACTCCGGCCCGCAAAGCCTTGCAGGCCCACGCACTCGGCCAGTTCGGCCTGCAGCCGGTCGCGGTTTACGCCTTGCCATAGACCCACGTCAGGCAACTGTTCAATAAAGGCCTCTGGGCCCTCATCAAACAACGCCTTGAAGCCTGCGCTGCGCACGGGCACATCGCGCCCGTTCTGCAAGATGACGCGGGTCAGCCGCTGCACGATGGTGCTTTTGTGCAGCTCGGCCTGCGCCTGCGTCAGGCCCGTGCTCAGCAAGCGTATGCCGCAGTTGATGTCCGTGCCGATGGCCGCAGGAATCACGAAGTCTGGCGACGTGGCCACCACCGCCCCCACGGGCGCAATGCTGCCGGGGTGAAAGTCCGGCGTGGCACAGGCTTTGCAGGCCGCGCCATGACCTTGCGGGTCGGCAACCGAGGCGAAGTCCAGCAATTGACTAACGGCTTTGTGCTCCAGCGGCAGGCTGTCGGGCAGCAAAATGGTCGCTGCTGCCTGCTCGTTATGGATTTGATAGATATTGTCTCGGTAGGAGACCTGGATGCCCTGACGTGACAGAGCTTTTTGCAGTCGGGAAAGCTTCCCGGAAGAGTGCGGCATGATGCTGAGAAAAACAGGTACGCAACAGCGCATCTCCGAATCTGGGAGATGCAACGCACCTTCGAGCAGCAGCATCAAGAAGGACTGATAAGCGACGCATTCTAATGAGCAAGCGCCGGGCCGCCTAACCGGCGTTGCTAATATGCTGCAATGCGCAATGCAATTCGGTCCTTTCAGATTCCCGCACCACTGCAGACTTTGTACGACGCGGCTGCAGCCATAGGCCCGCAGTTCGGCCTGTCGCCCGAAGCCGTTTTTGGGGACTGCGGCCTGCGCCTGGAGATCCCCCCCGTACCCAGTTACATTGATTGGTGCACGCCGCGCAATGTGATGACGTTTGCAACCACGGGCTGCGACAGCGTTCATTACAGCTATCTGGTCGATGAGCGCCTGCCCGGTAGCGTCAGCCCCATCGTCATGACACTGCCCTGCGTGAACGAATTGAGCTGGGTGATTGCCGAGAACTTTCAGGAGTTCTTTGACTACGGCTACTACGTGGGCTGGCGCGAGCTGGAGCAGTTGTACTACGAAGATGAAAAAGGCGAAGCCTGCTTTCACGCGGGCTACCAGTCATTGAACCATCTCGGCATGCAGCAACTGCCGCTGCTGCACAAGGCGTTGAATATGCAAGCTGTTCTGCCGACGCTGCAACGCTTTGGCGATCTGCAGAAGAAGTACCAAGCCCTATTGAATATTCCGCCCATGCCGGCAGAGCATGCCTGATTGCGTATCCATCAATCGTATTGATCCCCATATTCGCTGAGCGATACCGCGTGTCATCCGAAGCTCAATCCAGAAATCGGGCAGCCACAGCGGGATCCGGCATCATGCACTGCTCGCTTTTGCCAAACCAGTGATAGCGGTTTCTGGCAATCATGCGGTAGAGCGCATCGCGCAATGCAGCGGGTATCAGCCTGATCACCGCTGTCAGTCGCCAGGGCCAGCCCAATGCGTGCAGCACGCGCAAGATGGCATCCGTGTGCTGCCAGGAGCGCTGTCCGTCCACCAGCAGCAAGGTCTGCAGACCTTCCAGGCGCAAGCCTGCATCGGCCAACAACTTGCCGCCGACCTCGCCCTGTATGGCGGCGAACTGAAAAACGCCCTGCTTGTCGTGCTTGAGCAAGAACTGCACCCAGCCATTGCACAACAGACATTGCGCATCAAAAACCACAATCATGCTTTTTCCTCGGGCAGCAATAGATAGCCACGATAACTGGCCACCACGCCAATCAGGGGGACGGCCGCTTCGACATGAAATTGCATTTGCTCCCCGGCTCCGGTTTCTTCGGCCACGATGCGCGGTGCCAGCCAGCCCGGACATGGGAAGCCCAGAAAGTAAAGACGCTGCAGTCGCATGAGAAGCCGTCCATCTACCGCCTGCAAGGCAAAGCACAGTCGCGCCAGGCCAAGGCGCTCGATCAGGTGGCCATTGTGCAACTGCATGGTTGAGTGCATGCGCTGCGAGGGGAAGATGCGAATCCAGGTTTCCGCATCGGGACTGGCCTGCAGTTCGAAATGAATCGTCCCCTCGCTGGCGGCGCGTGGCGTGCCCAGAGCCAGCGCCAGCAGCTTGGCCGCCAGAGTCCGGGGGGCGCCGGTCTGCACCCTGCCCTGAAGCTCATGCTCACCCTGCAGGCCGTGAAAGCGCTGCAGGGCGACATCGAGCTTGCAGAACTCATCGCCCATGGCCTGCTGAAACAAAGAGGCGCTCAGCATCATCAAGCAAGCTCCCGCATCTGAATATCCAGTCCCTGCGCTTCGGCTGCAAAGTCCTGCAGCGTCAGCAGCCCCATGCAAGGCCTGGCGCCCGGCTCCAGCGGTACACCCGCAGCCAGCTTGCGTACCAGCGCACTGGCGGCCAGCGTGGGAACATAAGGCCCGTCGCCCGAGCCCGCCATAAGCACCCAGCAGCGCTGGCAGGCTTGCCCCTTTGCATCCAGGCCACTGACCGTGACATGCATGGCCCCTGCATCGCTGCCCCAGTTCCTGAACCAGTCCGCCATGCGCTTGAGCCTGCGCGCATGTGCAGACCAGTCCTGCACCAGCCCTCTGTGAGCCAGCCAGGCCATGGCATTCATCCCGCGCTGCAAGAACGACAGCTCAAGCCCAGCACCGAATCTGATGGAAGGACTGCCTTCATAGCGAAGCGGTAGCAGTGCGAGATCCGGTACATCGCAGGCCGACAGCAGCCGCCGCCCAACAGGGGCCGGATAGTCATGCCCATAGCTGCGCAGCCAGCCAATCAAGGCTTGCTGGCCCAAGCCAGGCAGCGGCTTGCCACAATAGCTGAGGATGGCAGCGACGGTGGACAGGCCTCTATCCGTACGATTGCCCGGGCTGATGCCTATGTCGATATCGCTGACGCGAGCCATGCCCGAAGCCAGCGCATCCACGACCGCCGAGGACAGAGCTGGCACCGAACTGGCACCACTGAAGCAGCACGCCCGCAGTTTTGGCCTGCGGATCGAGCACATCGATGCCGCAGACAAAGTCACGCCCATCGGCCAGATCCACATAGTGGACGCCGGCATGGGCACAGGCTCGGGCCACGCGGTAGTCCTGCCCCTGAAACGGGCCCGAAGTGTGAATGAGTGCGTCCACCTCCAGCGTCTTGAGTCTGTCCTCCAGACCGGACGCCATCACGTCCACCACTACGTGGCTCAGGCTTGAGCAAGCGTCCGGGGCCAGACCTTCAACCAGCGCCTGCGCCGCAGAGGCCGAGCGCCCTGCCACCACGATGTGCAAACCGCTTTGCCTGGCCAGCCTGGCAACCAGCCGGCTGCCGAAGAAGCCGTAAGCACCGACGACCATGACCTTGAATTCACGCATGCCTCAGTGTAGCGGGACGCGGTTTCGCTCCGAAGCGCAAGCCCGGCAACGGCGAGCCTGCTCAGCCGCGCTCATGGCTCGGTCACAGCCCGATCACAGTCCGTACTTGCGAATCTTGTCGTGCAGCGTGGTCTTGGGGGTGTGCAGCGCCTGCGCCGTGCGTGTCAGGCTGCCTTCGTTGTTGCGCAAGGCTTCGGAAATCAGGGAGCGCTCTATGGACTCCATGGTTGCCGCAAGCGAAGCCGCAGCCTCGGGCGCCGTACCGGACGGGGACAGGCCGGCATCCAGCCCCAGCGTGATGCGCTCGGCCGTATTGCGCAGCTCGCGCACATTGCCTGGCCAGTCGTGGGCAAGCAGCGCCTGCAGACGCTGCGGCGTCAGCTCTGCCACGGGACGCTGGTGGCGGGCGGCGGCCTGCAACGCGAAATGCTCGAACAGCAGCGCAACATCCTCGCGGCGCTCGCGCAGCGGGGGCAGGTTCACCGTCACCACATTGAGACGGTAGTAGAGATCGGAGCGAAACAGGCCCTGACGGCTGAGGTCCAGCAAATCGACCTTGGTTGCAGCAATCACACGGCAGTCGACGGCAATGAGCGTGTTCGAGCCCAGGCGCTCCAGCACTCTTTCCTGCAGCACACGCAGCAGCTTGGCCTGCATGGGCAGGGGCATGCTTTCGATCTCGTCGAGAAACAAGGTACCGCCGCTGGCATGTTCGATCTTGCCGATGCGCTTTTTGCCCGCGCCGGTAAAGGCCCCGGCCTCGCTGCCGAACATTTCGCTGTCAAACAGCGTCTCCGGCAGGCCGCCGCAGTTGATGGCGACAAAATTGCCGCTCTTGCGCCGGCTGGATTCATGCAGGCTGCGCGCGACTCTTTCCTTGCCGGTGCCCGTTTCCCCCCAGATCAGCACATCGGCCTCGCTGGCCGCGAGGCTCTGCAATGTGCTGCGCAGCTGCTGCATGGGAAGCGAGCGCCCCAGCAACTGGTGCTGCAATACATCCCGACTTTGTAGCTGCTGGCGCAGGCTGCGCACCTCCAGCACCAGGCGGCGGCGCTCCAGCGCACGGCGCACGGCTTCCACAAGGCGCTCGGGCGCAAACGGCTTTTCCAGAAAATCGGCGGCGCCATCCTTCATGGCTTGCACGGCCATGGAGATATCGCCGTGCCCGGTGATGAGAATCACGGGCAGTTCGGCGTCCAGCACGCGGGCGGCGGCCAGCAGCCCAAGGCCGCTCATCTGCGGCAAGCGGATGTCGCTGACCACGATGCCGGCAAATTCCGGGGACAGGTGCTTTTGCGCCTGCTCGGCACTGCTCACGCAGATGCAGTCCAGACCTTCGAGGCGCATGGTCTGCTCACAGGCCATGGCGACATCGGCATCGTCTTCAACGATCAGGACTTTGAGGGAAGGGTTCATGGGCTGCAGGCAATCAGGACAGCGGCCGAGTATCCACCAAGGGCAGGCTCAGCGTGAAGATGGCCCCGCCTTCCGGATGGTTGCCGCCGGTCAGGCTGCCGCCTGCGGCCTGGGCAATCTCGGCCGACAAAGGCAGGCCCAGACCCAGGCCCAGTCCCTCGGGCTTGGTCGTGAAAAAAGGCTCGAACAGTCGCGCTTGCGCCTGATCGCTGAGTCCGGGGCCATGATCGCGCACCGTGATCTGCGCCCAGGCACCGCAACGGTTGCAGGCAATTTCCACGCACCGCGTATTGCCGCCCTGCACGGCGTCCAGCGCATTGCTCAGCAGATTGATCAACACCTGCTGTACGCGATTGGCATCGCACCAGGCGCTCAGCTCAAGATCCGAGGGCTGTCGCACGATCATGACGCCGCTTTGGGCAATGCGCGGCTCCATGAGGGACAGGGCGCCATCGACCACCTTGGCCAGTTCAACCTGCTCGGGCTGGCCTGCGGACTTGCGGGCAAAGTTGCGCAACTGCCCGGTAATACGCCCCATGCGCTCGGTCAGCTCGGCCATGCGCTGCAGATTGCTTTGCACCATCTCGCTCTGACCGCGTTCCAGAAAGCGCTGACTGTTGCCGGCCAGCGCCCGCAAGGCCGCCAGGGGCTGATTCAGCTCATGGGCCACTTCCGTGGAGAGCTGACCGATGACGGCCAGTTTGCCTGCCTGTACCAACTCGTCCTGCGCCGCGCGCAGCGTGGTCTCGGCCTGCATGCGCTCCATCACCTCCTGCTGCAGCGCCACATTGGCACTCTGCAGATCGGCTGTGCGCTGCTGCACCTTGTTTTCCAGCACCTCGTTGGCCTGTTTCAGAGCTTGCTGGGCCGCCAGTTGCTCACGCACATGTCTGCGCCGCTGGTACAGCAAAGCTCCCAGCAAGAGCATCAACGCAATCAACGCCCCCGTCACCCAGGCGCGACTGGCCGCCAACTGCAAGGCAACGCTCAGGGGGGAGAGCACGGTAATCTGCCAGGGCGTGCCGGCCATAGGTCTGGACTGGGCCAGAAAGCGGCCTGCGCTCTGGTCTGCCGCAGCGTCCTTGACATCGGGAATGCTCACCTGCCTGACGCCAGTGACACTGCTCATGCCACGCCAGCCCAGAGGCCGCAGGTTCAGACGGTTGTATTTCTGCGAAGCTTCCAGCTCGGCACGCCTTGCCTCATCCAGCGGCAGCAAGGTCGCAAAGCGCCAAGCCGGCATATTGCTGAGAATGACCACGGTATTTTCGTCGCTGACCAGTACCGGAGACTCTGCGCTGGCCCAGGATTGCTCGAGCTGCGCCAGCCCGACCTTGACCACCACCACGCCATGCATCTCGCCCTGCCCTAAGGTAGTGGTCAGGTAATAGCCGGGCTCGCCGCGCGTGGTGCCTACGCCGAAGTAGCGCCCGCGCCCTTCTCGCAATGCCTGCTGGACATAGGGCCTGAAGCCTAGGTTCTCGCCCACAAAACTGTCGGCGCGGCGCCAATTGCTGGCAGCCAGCACATGACCGTCGTGATCGAGCATGTAGACGCTGAGGGTGCCCGCACGACGGCTCAGTTCCTCCAGATAGAGATTGGCGCGAGACTGCAGTCTTTCGTCGCCCGGCGATTGCAGCAGCGACAGGATCTCGGGCTGCAGGGCCACTACATCGGGCAGAAAGGCAAATTTGTCGATCTCGCGCCGCAGGCTGGCAGCATAGAGATCGAGGCGGTTGTTGCCGGCAGCCACCACGGTTTCGAGACCGATCTTGACGAAGCCCTGATAGCCCAGCCAGCCGCCCAGGCTGCTTGCAGCCAGCCAGAGCAGGATCAGCAAAACAGCACGCAGGCGCGGGGGCAGGAAAGCTAACATGGTGCGAACCATGGTAGCAGCGCCCGGCACCGCAGGGGACAGGAATCCGGGCAACGGACGATCAGGCTCGGGCGCGAATGGGCTCGGGCATCAGCTGTGGCTCGACAGCCAGATCTGCGCAGGACTCCTGCTCTTCGTCGCCTTCCCATTTGGCAACCACGGCCGTGGCAATGGCATTGCCCAGCACATTGGTCAATGTACGGCCCATGTCCAGGAAGTGGTCGATGCCCAGAATCAGCAGGATGCCCGCTTCCGGCAAACCGAACATGGGCAGCACGGCGGCAACCACCACGAGCGAGGCACGAGGCACGCCGGCAATGCCCTTGCTGGAGATCATCAGCACCAGCAGCATGGTCAGCTGCGCGGTCAGCGACATCTCGATGCCATAGGCCTGAGAGATGAAGATGGCCAGGAAGGTGGTGTAGATCATGGAGCCATCGAGGTTGAACGAGTAACCCAGAGGCAGCACAAAGCCTGTGATACGCGGCTTGATGCCGAATTTTTCCAGCTGCTCCATGAGCTTGGGCAGCGTGGATTCGCTGCTGGCCGTGAAAAAGCCCACCAGCACCGGGCCGCGAATCAGCGACAGCAGACGGAAGACATCCTTGCCCAGCACCAGATAGCCGGCACCGATGAGCAGCACCCACAGCGCGGCCAGCGCAATATAGAAGCCCAGCAGGAATTTGCCGAACACCAGCAGCATGCCCAGTCCGTGGGTGGCAATGGTGCCGGCGACAGAGCCGAACACGCCCACGGGCGCAAAGCGCATCACGTACTCGGTCACGCGCAGCATGACATGCGAGGTCTCTTCCATCAGATCGACCAGCATGTGCTTTTTCTGGTGGTTCAGGTAGCCCAGAGCGATACCGAAGAACAGCGCAAACACAAGGATCTGCAACACCTCATTGGTGGCCATGGCCTCGAAGATGTTCTTCGGGAAGACATGGGTGATGAAATCCTTGAAATTCAGCGCACCGGTCTTCAGACCCAGGCTCTCGGCATTCGTGGGAAGCTCCACCGTCAGGCCGTGGCCGGGCTGCAACACATTGGCAAAAACCAGACCCAGAAACAGCGAGCAGAACGATGCCGCGATAAACCAGCCCAGCGCACGACCACCCACGCGGCCCACAGAGCCGGCATCGCCCATATTGGCCAGCCCCGCCACCAGCGTGGCAAACACCAGGGGCGCGATGATCATCTTGATCATGCGCAGAAATACGTCGGTGAGAATGCCGAAATAGCCGGCAATGTCTTTGGCTGTCTCCGGTGTCGCGGCGTTGGCGTGGACGAGATAGCCCACAACCACACCCAGAACCATGGCCAGCAGAACCATGATGGTCAGGCGATTGGATTTCATTTCTTGGAATCTTGGTATGCGTTGTTTGAGCCGCTGCCTCAATCCAGGCCTTGAAGGCACCGGGTTCTGGCAGCGACAACAAACCGAGACGGACCGCCGACGGAACCGAGGTTTCGTCAGCAAGGCCCAGCCCCAGTCTCACTTGGTCAGCCGCAGTGAAGCGGCGTGCCGTCCTTTAAGCACATACCGTGCCAGCCAAAAAATCACGTCCAAGTCTTTGATTTGCTTATATTCAAAATACTTTTTTGCATAACCACAATCGGTTTTCCGGACGACATCTGGATTGATGTACGGAATTCCGAACAGGACTCAGGCCGTTACCGCCGAACGTATCCAGTCCGGCAGCGCAGCGGCTTTCTGCCGGGGGAAATCCACCCAGATCACCGTGCCTCCGCCAGCGGCGCAGATGACTCCCGGCTGCGCCACACGCTCCATGGTGGCCCAGGTCTCAAAAGTGGTGCGCGCGGGATCGCTGACAAACATCTTGAGCAGCACCTCGTCAGGATACGCAAGCTGCTGATAGAAATTGCAAAAGGCGTTGACGATGACCGGCCCCTGCCCCGCGGGGTCCGGATTCAGGCCCATGCCGCGCATCCAGTCGATGCGCGCAGTTTCCAGATAGCGAAAGTACTGGGCATTGTTGACATGCCCCATGGCGTCCATATCGCCCCAGCGTACGGGAAAGCGCGTTTCATAGACCTGCTTCTTCAGCTCGGGCAGCTCGATTTTCATGCCGGTATGTCTCCTGATTGAACGAGATTTGCAACTGCATCACCACCTTGTTCTAGTTTCTTTGAGGGATGGCATGCCCTGGGGCGATCACTAGCCTATGGACTTTGCCGCAACACCGATTGATGCGCTGTCGCCAAATCTGCACGGTCGTGCCGGGCTGTCAGCATAGAATCGCCCGCATCGCGGTTTTTGCAGACGCACCTGCCAAGGCCGCGCACGCCAGTTTTCCCAA
Source organism: Comamonas sp. F1-6 (assembly GCF_039581415.1). Classification (NCBI taxonomy): domain Bacteria; kingdom Pseudomonadati; phylum Pseudomonadota; class Betaproteobacteria; order Burkholderiales; family Comamonadaceae; genus Comamonas; species Comamonas sp. F1-6. The sequence goes on along the minus strand of NZ_JBCPWN010000023.1, from coordinate 36,312 downwards.
TCCAATATCAAGCGAGACTTTCCCGATGACAAACGAAGAGATCCTGGCCCAGTACGGCCCGCGAGAGGCCATGGAATATGACGTGGTGGTGGTGGGCGGTGGCCCCGGTGGCCTGGCCACTGCCATTCGCCTCAAGCAACTGGCGGCCGAAAAAGGTCAGGATGTCTCCGTAGTCGTGCTGGAAAAAGGCTCCGAGCCTGGCGCACACACGCTGTCTGGCGCCATCATGGATCCTCGCGCACTGACCGAGCTGATCCCCGACTGGAAGGAAAAGGGTGCTCCCCTGAACCAGCCCGTGACCGAAGACGCCATGGTCTTCCTCGGCGAGAAGAGCTCCTTGCGCACGCCCAACTGGCTGCTGCCCAAGTGCTTCCATAACGAAGGCAACTACATCGTTCGCCTGGGCTTTGTCACCAAGTGGCTGGCAGAGCAGGCCGAAGCCCTGGGCGTGGAAATCTTCCCCGGCTTCACCGCTGCCGAAGTGCTCTACAACGAAGACGGCTCCGTCAAGGGCGTGGCCACCGGCAATATGGGCATCAGCAAGGAAGGCGAGCCCACGGGCGACTTCCAGCTGGGCATGGAACTGCACGGCAAGTACACCATCTTTGCCGAAGGTGCGCGCGGCCACCTCGGCAAGCAGATCATCGCCAAGTACTCCCTGGATGCCAACCGCGACCCGCAGACTTACGGTCTGGGCATCAAGGAACTCTGGGAAATCGACCCCAAGCGTCACAAGCCCGGCATGGTGCTGCACACCGCAGGCTGGCCCATGAAGAGCGACACCTACGGCGGTGCCTTCCTCTATCACCTGGAAGACAATCTGGTCACGCTGGGCTTCATCACCGGCCTGGATTACTCCAACCCCTATCTGTCTCCATTCGAGGAGATGCAGCGCTGGAAGACCCATCCCAATATCCGCTACTACCTGGAAGGCGACGAAGCCAATGGCATCAAGCCCGGCAAGCGTATCTCCTACGGTGCCCGTGCCATCACGGCCGGCGGCATCTCCAGCCTGCCCCGCTTTGTCTTCCCCGGCGGCGCGCTGGTGGGCTGCGAAGCCGGCTTCCTCAACGTCAGCCGCATCAAGGGCAGCCACGCCGCGATCAAGACCGGCATGCTGGCCGCCGAAGCCGCCTACGCCGCCATCGTCGCAGGTCGCCAGAGTGACGAACTGACCGCCTACACCTATGCGTTCGAGAACAGCTGGCTGTATGAGGAACTGTGGAAGGCACGCAACTTCAAGGCCTGGTTCAAGAAGGGCCTGACCACCGCCTCGATCATGAACGGCCTGGAGCAGTTCGTGCTGCGCGGCAACATCCCCTGGACGCTGCATCGCAACAAGCCCGACCATGCCTATCTGAAGCCTGCAGCCGATTGCACGCCCATCGAATATCCCAAGCCCGATGGCAAGCTGACCTTTGACCGCCTCTCCAGCGTGTTCATCAGCAGCACCAATCATGCAGAGAACCAGCCTGCTCACCTGACGCTCAAGGACGCCAGCGTTCCCGTCGACGTGAACCTGACCAAGTTCGCCGGTCCCGAGCAGCGCTACTGCCCCGCAGGCGTCTACGAATTCGTCGAGGACGAAGCCAATGCCGGCAAGCAGCGCCTGCAGATCAATGCACAGAACTGCGTGCACTGCAAGACCTGCGACATCAAGGACCCGACACAGAACATCGTCTGGGTGACACCCGAAGGCGGCGGCGGCCCCAACTACTCAGGTATGTAATCCGTCCACGATTGCATTCGGCGGCTGCAGCTGCTCCGGATGCTGCTCCATAAAGCCTGCGCCAGCCATTGCTGCGCAGGCTTTTTTCATGGGCTGAATGTTTTTAGCAACGCAGGCTGCCAAATCCCCACAAATTTGCAGCATCACAGCAAAAACGCATGCCACCGCAATCGCCGCGAATCACTCAATGAAGATCGCTTGCCGGTGCAGAAAGAGCAATGTTCAAAAAAACAGGCAATTGCATCAATATGCCTTCCCATATCGCACAAGGCGCAGGAAAAATGCAGTAGAAAACCAAAATCCGGCCCCGCTCAACGCAATATTGCGCGCCATTGCCCTGCTTCCACACACACTAACTCCTGCCAATTAGCGCTTTGCGCAGCTTTCATGCCATTTTTTCGCGATCATCGTATAGGGATAAACAAGGTTATCTCAATCGCGAAGACAGCCAGATCGGTGCAGTAGACTTTGCCGCGAGGCGACGCGCATCACGCACTGCCGTCTTAATTCACCTGCAACACACAACAAACGCTGGAGATACACATGAAGCAGCTGTCCTTGGCCCGCATGGGCGCACTGGCCCTGGCAATTTCCGCCATGTCGGGTGCCTATGCCGCCGATACCAAGTCCGTGGCCGTGACCGCCATTGTTGAACACCCCGCCCTGGATGCGGTGCGCGACGGCGTCAAGGATGCCCTGAAGGCAGCCGGCTACGAAGAAGGCAAGTCCCTGAAGTGGCAATACCAGAGTGCACAGGGCAATACCGGTACGGCTGCCCAGATCGCGCGCAAGTTCGTGGGTGACAAGCCCGATGCCATCGTCGCCATCGCCACGCCTTCCGCGCAGGCCGTGATCGCGTCGACCAAGACCGTGCCGGTCGTGTTCTCTGCCGTGACCGACCCCGTTGCCGCCAAGCTGGTCGCCAGCTGGGAACCCTCCAAGAACAATGTGACCGGCGTTTCCGACCTGCTGGCCCTGGACAAGCAGATGGATCTGGTCAAGCAGGTCGTGCCCAATGCCAAGCGCATCGGCATGGTCTACAACCCCGGTGAAGCCAACTCCGCCGTGGTCGTGAAGGAACTGCAGGCCCTGCTGCCCAAGATGGGCTGGACTCTGGTGACGGCTGCAGCTCCCCGCTCGGTGGACGTCTCCAGCGCCGCACGCTCGCTGGTAGGCAAGGTGGACGTGATCTACACCAACACCGACAACAACGTGGTGTCGGCCTACGAATCGCTGGTCAAGGTTGGCCAGGACGCCAAGATTCCTCTGGTGGCGTCTGACACCGACTCCGTCAAGCGTGGCGCCGTGGCCGCTTACGGCATCAACTACCGCGATCTGGGCGAACAGACAGGCCGCATGGTGGCGCGTATTCTCAAGGGCGAGAAGCCCGGCGACATCAAGCCCGAAGTCTCTACCAAGATGGAACTGTTCGTGAACCCCGGCGCCGCTGAAAAGCAAGGCGTGAAGCTGTCCGACGCGCTGATCAAGTCCGCCGCTACCGTGGTCAAGTAATCCACTCCCTGTCGCCAGCACTGCCGCTCTCAGGCGGTGCCAGCACAGCGGCAGGTGCCGTGGCAACATGGCCCTGCCGATTTTTTTAGACGTTTGCCGCGCCTGTCGCTCTCTCTATGTCTCTATTTTCCATCCTCGGTGCCATTGAAATTGGCCTGATCTTCAGCCTGGTGGCGCTGGGCGTCTTCATCTCCTTTCGCTTGCTGCGTTTCCCCGATCTGACGGTCGACGGCAGCTTTCCCCTTGGCGGTGCGGTGTGCGCCATTCTGATTTCCACGGGCACCAACCCCTGGCTGGCCACGCTGGCCGGCACGGCAGCCGGTGCCGTGGCGGGCTTCATCACAGGCTGGCTCAACGTCAAGCTCAAGATCATGGACCTGCTGGCCTCCATCCTGATGATGATCGGCCTGTACTCGGTCAACCTGCGCATCATGGGCGGCCCCAATGTGCCGCTGATCAACGAACCCACTCTGTTCACCATGCTGCAGCCGGCGAACATTGACGACTATGTGATGCGCCCCCTCATCATGCTGGGCTTCGTCATCGTGGCCAAGCTGGCTCTGGACTGGTTCTTTGCCACCGAACGCGGTCTGGCCATCCGCTCCACGGGCTCCAACGCCCGCATGGCCCGCGCCCAGGGCGTCAACACCGGCGCCATGATTCTGCTGGGCATGGCAATTTCCAATGGCCTGGTCGGTCTGGCCGGAGCGCTGTTCGTGCAGACGCAGGGCGGCTCCGACATCTCCATGGGCATCGGCACCATCGTCATCGGTCTGGCGGCCGTGATCGTGGGCGAAACCATCCTGCCCTCGCGCAAGATCATCTGGGCCACGCTGGCCGTGGTGCTCGGCGCCGTGGTCTACCGCTTCTTCATCGCTGCGGCCCTCAATATCGATGCCATCGGCCTCAAGGCACAGGACTTGAATCTGGTGACGGCAGTGCTGGTGACCATCGCACTGGTGATTCCGCAAATCAAGAAAAAGCTGAGCAAGCGCAAGTAAGAAGAAGGACGGCGGAGAACACCATGCTGAACGCACAAAACCTCGAACTCACCTTCAATCCCGGCACGCCGATCGAGACCCGCGCCCTGCGCGGCCTGTCGCTGTCCATCCCCGACGGTCAGTTCGTGACCGTCATCGGCTCCAACGGCGCAGGCAAGTCCACATTTCTGAACTGCGTCTCGGGCGACCAGAGCGTGGACAAGGGCAAGATCGAAATTGCCGGCATCGACATGACGCGCATGCCGGTATGGTCCCGCTCCAAGCAGGTGGCCCGCGTGTTTCAGGACCCCATGGCCGGCACCTGTGAAGACCTTTCCATCGAAGAGAACATGGCGCTGGCACACGAGCGCGGCAACCTCCGCGGCCTGTCCAAGGCAGTGAAGGCCAGCAATCGCGAGCTGTACCGCGACCGCCTGGCCACGCTGGGCCTGGGTCTGGAAAATCGCCTGACCGACCGCATCGGCCTGCTCTCGGGCGGACAGCGCCAGGCCGTGAGCCTGCTGATGGCGGCGCTGCAGCCTTCGCGCATTCTGCTGCTGGACGAACACACTGCCGCCCTGGACCCGCGCACCGCGGACTTTGTGCTGCAGTTGACGGCACGCATCGTGCAGGAAGCCAATCTGACCACCATGATGGTGACGCACAGCATGCGCCAGGCGCTGGATGTGGGCACGCGTACCGTCATGCTGCACCAGGGCAATGTGGTGCTGGACGTCAGCGGCGAAGAGCGCTCCAAAATGGACGTGCCCGACCTGCTGCATATGTTCGAGAAGGTGCGTGGCGAGAAGCTCGCGGATGACGCCTTGCTGCTCAGCTGATGGAGGCCGGACGACCTGACCGCACACAGTTCACTATCAAAAAAGAAGCTGCCAGTCCTTGATAACCATTGGCTGGCGGCTTTTTTCATCTCAAGATAGAAACTATCGACAACCAACATTGACATTTCGGCATTTATTTTTGACGAAATGCAAAATAAAACAATCAAATAGACAGAGCCCTACTGAATGCAGGCCGAGTATGAAGCCAGTCTCGCCGACGATTTGACGAAGATATAAGGATATTTTTTTGAATTTCCGATCCAGTCATTAATTCTGAAATATCAAACACTTAGATATCGATTCAAGCCATGGCGGCCCTGATCCACAGCTCACGCTGTACGGCTCATGCGCAAATCGCTCACAATCTGCACCCTATCGGAAGCCACTGAGCACGATGCATGTCATCGCCGTTCACGCTGACCGCGTTGATATCCGGGGACTCCTGATATCAGGGCGCAACAAACGGGCATGAGGCCGAGGCTTTTACCAGCCAGGACCGCCAAGGCTTCATGATCCGCAAAAAACCAATATCTCTCATGAGCGATAGCCAAGCAAAAACTGACAACGGTGGCTTGCACCGTTCCCTCAAGGCCCGACATATGTCGATGATCGCCATCGGCGGCTCCATCGGCACCGGTCTTTTTGTCGCCTCTGGCGCAACCATCTCGCAAGCAGGCCCCGGCGGCGCATTGCTGGCCTACATGATCGTGGGCCTGATGGTTTATTTCCTGATGACCAGTCTGGGCGAGATGGCCGCGCACATGCCAGTCTCCGGCTCTTTTGCCACCTATGGCGCCAAGTACGTGGATGAAGGCTTTGGCTTCGCCCTGGGCTGGAACTACTGGTACAACTGGGCCGTGACCATTGCCGTGGACCTGGTTGCGGCGCAGCTGGTGATGGCCTACTGGTTCCCCGGCACCAACGGCGTGCTGTGGAGTGCACTGTTTCTGGCACTGATGTTCGGCCTGAATGCACTGTCCGCCAAGGGCTTTGGCGAGTCCGAGTTCTGGTTTGCCGCCATCAAGGTCACAACAGTGCTGGTCTTCATCGCCATCGGCGTGCTGATGATCTTCGGTATTTTGCAAGGCGGCGCGCCTGACGGTATCTGGGGCAATATCGCCAACCTGAGCACAGGCGACGCGCCGTTTGCGGGTGGTTTTGCAGCCTTGATCGGCGTGGCCATGGTGGTGGGCTTTTCCTTCCAGGGCACGGAGCTGATCGGCATCGCTGCCGGCGAATCCGAAGATCCCGCCAAGAATGTGCCCAAGGCCGTGCGCAAGGTGTTCTGGCGCATTTTGCTGTTCTACGTCTTTGCCATCCTCATCATCGGCCTGCTGATTCCCTATACCGATCCCAAGTTGCTGCGCAACGATCTGGGCGATATCGCCGTCAGCCCCTTCACACTGGTGTTCGAACGTGCCGGCCTGCTGGGTGCCGCTGCCGTGATGAACGCCGTGGTGCTGACCTCCGTGCTGTCGGCCGGCAACTCCGGCATGTATGCCTCCACCCGCATGCTGTATGCGCTGGCCAAGCAGGGCATGGCGCCCAAGCTGTTCGCCCAGGTCAACACGCGCGGCGTGCCCGTGCTGGCATTGATCGCCACCACCGTGATTGCCGCCCTGTGCTTTCTGACCAATATCTTCAGCCCTGAAGTGGTCTACATCTGGCTGCTGAATCTGTCCGGCATGTGTGGCTTCGTCGCCTGGCTGGGCATTGCCATCAGCCACTACCGTTTCCGCAAGGGCTGCGAAGTGCAGAACTACGATATGAACCAGCTGCCTTACAAGGCAGCGGCCTTCCCCTTCGGCCCCATCTTCGCCTTTGTGCTGTGCCTGATCATCACCTTGGGCCAGAACTATGAGAACCTGATCAAGGACCAGATCGACTGGGTCGGTGCCATCGCCACCTATATCGGCCTGCCTCTCTTCCTGGTCATCTGGTTTGGCTACAAATGGGTCAAGGGCACCAAGATCGTCAAATACTCGGAAATGGATCTGAACGGCTCGCGTTAATACCTAGTCATTTTTGATCCCGCCCAAGGCAGCGCCGGCAACGGCGCTGCCTTTTTTGCGTCCTGGGCATGCCTCGAATGCCGTCGATTAGTCTCAACAGACGATTCATGTCATGACAAATATCTGAAAAATAAATGCTCACAGGCAACGGCCTGCAAGGTTTTATCACTAGGAAAACAAGAGCAATGCAACAAAAGACGATGAGCGCAGCACTGATGCTGTGCATAGGTTTGCTGAGCGCAGGAGCCGCCTGTGCCAAGGTTCCCGCCACGGAAGCCGACAAGCTGGGCAAGGAGCTGACCTGCACCGGCGCCATCAAAGCCGGCAATGCCGACGGCAGCATCCCGCCATTCACGGGCAAGATCCTGGGCGTTCCTCCCGGCGTGAAGTTCACCAAGTCCGTGGGACAGTTCCAGCCCGATATCTACGCCAACGAAAAGCCGCTGTTCGAAATCACAGCCGCCAATATGGCGCAATATGGCGACAAGCTCAGCGCCGGTCAGAAGGCGCTACTCGCCAAGTTCCCCACCACCATGCGCATTCCCGTCTATCCGGGCCACCGCGACTTCCGTTATGACGACGACATCTGCGCCGTCATCAAGCGCAATGCACTGGAAGCCGAGGTAGTCAACGATGGCAATGGAGTCAAGGGCTTCATGGGCGCTCTGCCCTTCCCCATTCCCAAGACCGGCCTGGAACTTCTCTGGAACAACCTCATGCCCAGCCGCGCCAGCACCGAAGAGGTGGAACGCGACATGGCACTGGTGGGCGCAAGCGGCGATATCGCCTGGGGCCGCACCAGCTATATCCAGCTCAGTCGTTATGACTCCAAGGAAAATCTGGGCAAGCCCAACGAAGGCAAATACGCCTATGTGACCAATTTTTCCATCCTGCCCGAGCGCGAAAAAGGCGGAGTGATTCTGTCCATCGAGCCCATGAACTTCGGCACGGACAAGCGCCTGGCCTGGAATTACGATCCCGGCACTCGCCGCGTGCGCCAGCTGCCCGAGTTCGGCTATGACCAGCCCTCCCCCGGCACCAGCGGCAAGGCGACCATCGACTCCGAGCGCCTGTTCAACGGCGGCTCCGAGCGCTACGAGTGGACCATGCACGGCAAGCGCGAGATGTTCATTCCTGCGAACACCTTCCGCATCAACCAGCAGATGAAATACGCCGATCTGCTCAAGCCAGGTCATCCCAACCCTGCCTACACCCGCTATGAACTGCGCCGCGTCTGGGTGCTGGAGGGCAAGCTCAAGCCCGGCTTCCGACACCTGTACTCCAAGCGTGTGATGTTCATCGACGAAGACACCGGCCACGCCGTCTCGGGTGACTTCTACGACGCACGCGGCCAGTTGTGGCAGCACGGTGAAATCAATTACTACTATGCCTACGACATCAAGAAATGGCACGCGGGCACATCGTTCTACTATGACCTGAATGCCGGCTCCTATGTGAGCATGAATCTGGTCCAGGAGCGCCCCAAGGCACCGATTCTGGGCAAGGACGACCTCAAGCCCAGCCAGTACACGCCCGAGGCGATTCGCAACCTGGGCAACTGATAGACAACAGGTGGCTCAGCCACTGCGCGCACCGCACCGCAAGGTGCAAAGAGAGGCCATGAGCCTCTCTTTTTTATGGCCGCTCCTGCCCCGAAACTGGAGCGCACCCCAGCATATGCGCAGGCTGCGTGCTAGGATGAAACACGGTGCCAGCATTGAAAACCATAGCAGCTGGCGTCGTTTTTTTCTTCGAGTCGATTTCAACGTGAACCTCATTCACAAGCAGCCAGCGACCCACCCGGTCGCATGGCAGGGCGCGAATCTGGCGGGCGACCCCTCCCGGACTCATCGGCCATCCGCCGACACCCTTGCCGCCATCGCTGCCATGCGGGCCCGGTTCGGACAACGCCTCGAGTCACTTTGGAACAAGGCGTCCCACTCGGCCAAGGTCGCAGCCTCGCCCTGTTTTAATCCCTGCACAACAAAGCCCGACTAAGCTTGCAGACGATTTAGTTCGCCGCAATCATGACTTCCATGCAATCCCTGGCCCGATGGCTGCCCTTTCTTAATTGGCCCAAACCGACTTTCGGCCTGCTGCGCGGTGAGTTCTGGGCCGGCTTGACCGTGGGCCTGATGTTGCTGCCCCAGGGCGTGGCTTACGCCGCGCTGGCGGGCATGCCGCTGATTACCGGCATCTATGCCTCCATCATTCCTGCTGCGGTGGCCATCCTCTTCAGTCCGTCGCCCCGCCTGGGTGTGGGGCCGACGGCGCTGAGCGCCTTGCTGATCGGCGCCTCTCTGACCGGCATGGCCGAACCGGGCTCGGCCCAGTGGGTGGTGCTCGCCGCATGGATGGCCATTCTGTCGGGCCTGGTTCAATGGAGTCTGGGCGTGGTACGTGCGGGTTGGCTGCTCAATCTGGTCACCTCGCCGGTACTGGCAGGTTTTACCCAGGCTGCTGCGCTGCTGATTCTGGCTTCGCAGCTGCCCACCCTGCTGGGCATGCGCGCTGACTGGTCCACCGTCTGGCATTCGCCGTCCATCTATCTGTTCAGCATCCAGTCCATCGCCTACGGCCTGGTCAGCATGGGCTTGCTGATGCTGGCCAAGAAATGGCGTCCTGCTTTTCCCTCGGCCATTTTCATCATCGGTCTGAGCGGGTTCATCAGCTGGCTCACGGGCTTCGCCGATGCGGGCGGAGCCGTGATCGGCCACCTGCCTGCGGGGCTGCCCAGCTTCCAATGGCCCGGCATGCTGGACTGGGAGCAGTTCGGCGCCCTCGTCATGCCCGTGCTGGTCATCTCCCTGGTCAGCTTTCTGGAAACCGCGTCCAGCGCCCAGGTCGAACATCAGCAGGCCGGCACGCGCTGGAACGAAAACCAGGATTTGATCGCCCAGGGCCTGTCCAAGATCAGCGCCGGCCTGTTCGGCAGCTTTGCCACCAGCGCATCTTTCTCACGCTCTGCCGTCAATCTGCTCGCAGGCGCCAGGACCGGCTATGCCAACGTCTTTTCCATTTTGCTGGTGGTTGTGGTCGTGCTCTGGTTCATTCCCTGGCTCTACCATGTGCCCCAGGCAACGCTGGCTGCCATCGTGATCACCGCCGTGCTCAACCTGGTCAAGCCCAGCGCGATTCTCAAGCTTTTCAGGATCTCCAAGGTCGAAGCCAGCATCAGCGTCGCCACGCTGGTGCTGACCATCGTCACCGCCCCGCGCATGTACTGGGGTGTGTTCGCAGGCATCATGCTCAGCCAGGCTTACTACCTCTATCACCATCTGCACCCGCGCATCATCGAGGTCGGCGAGCATCCCGACGGCAGCCTGCGCAGCCGTCTGCTTTGGCAATTGCCACCCCTGGCACCTGAAGTCGTGGCTCTGCGCATGGATGCAGACCTGGACTTTGCCACGGCCACGGCACTTGAGCGCTACGCGGCCGATGCACTGCAGCAAACGCCCCAGGCCAAAGACCTGGCACTGCTGATGCAGTCCATCAACAGCATAGACATCACCGGAGTCGAAACCTTTGCCCGACTGGAACGCCTGGTCGCGTTGCGCGGCGGTCTGCTGCACGTGGTGGGATTGAAGTTGCCGGCCGAGCAAAGGCTGGAACGCGCCGGACTGCTGCACAAGGAAGGCAGCCCCATCAGGCTCTATCGCACGGATGCCGACTTTCTGCGAACGCTTGGCAATTTCCCCACAGAACTGAGTCGGATCAACGCTGACGAAAAGCCTACATCCACAAAAAGCTAGGGGTCGCTGCTACACTGACGGTCATCATTGATAGTTTGTCGTGACTTCATCCGCCCCCCACCAATCCGTGTTTTTGCGCGATCTGCGCCTTGCCACCGCACACAATCTGGTGACTCGCGCGGGCGGTAGCGATAACCGTCTGCCCACTGACACTCCCACCCATTACCTGCAAGCACTCATTGATGGCTTGTGCGCACTGTCTTTGCGCGACCCCCTCACGGGGCTGGCCAACCGACGCCATTTCCGCTCCGTGATCGAGCGCGAAATCGACCGCGTGGCCCGCTCCGGAGAAACCGCACTGCTGCTGATGCTGGACATCGACCATTTCAAGCAGATCAACGACGAGCACGGTCATATCGCCGGCGATATGGTGTTGCAATCCGTGGCACAGACCCTGTCCGAAATCATTCGCCCCATGGACACCCTGGCGCGCTTCGGTGGTGAAGAATTCGCCATAGTGCTTCCGGTGTGCCCTGCGCATCAGGGCCGTGCGGTTGCCGAGCGCCTGCGCCAGGCCATCGAAAGCAACTCCATCGCTTTGTCCTCGGGCCAGTCGCTGAAGGTCACTGTGAGTATCGGCGGGGTCTACGCCCAGCAATGGATTCGCAGCACGGCGCAACTGTGGACCGAGCGTGCCGATCGCCAGCTCTACCTGGCCAAATCGGCGGGACGCAACTGCGTCTGCGTGGAGGATCCGCCCGACAGTACGGTGAGTGCCGAGGAAAAAAGCCTGCTTTTCAGCCCTTTGCCTGCCGCTTCGTTAGAGGAAAATGTCTCTGACAATACAGCACCAGACGTAAACACCGACGCCGCAAGCCAGGTCATAACGCCTTGAGACGATGGACACCTTGGCCCCTCACCCTACTTTGCCCGCTCATATATCCATGGAAGATGCCCTGCGGGCGCCTGGCCGCAACAAGCAGGCCCACATCATTGCCGTCACCAGCGGCAAAGGCGGTGTCGGCAAGACTTTCGTCTCGGCCAATCTGGCTGCTGCGCTGACGCGTCATGGCTTCAGCGTGCTGGTATTGGACGCGGACCTGGGCCTGGCCAATCTGGATGTGGTGCTCAACCTCTACCCCAAGGTCACGCTGCACGATGTGTTCACGGGTCGCTCCACGCTGGAAGATGCCATTCTGACCACGCCGGGCGGCTATTCCGTGCTGCTGGCCGGCTCGGGCATGATCGAGTACTCGCGCCTGACCCCCGAGATTCGTTCCCAGTTCATGCGCACGGTGGAGTTGCTGCGCCCGCGCTACGACATCATCCTGCTCGACACCGGTGCCGGCATCTCGGATGTGGTGCTGTTCTCCGTCTCTCTGGCAACCGAAGTGCTGGTCGTGGCCACGCCCGAGCCCACTTCGCTGACCGATGCCTACGCTGCCATCAAGGTGCTGGCCCTGCAGCAAAAGCGCCAGCAGATCCGTCTGGTCATCAACCAGGCGCAACGCCCCGGCGATGGCCGTGCCATCACGGGCCAGTTGCAGCAGGTGCTCAACCGCTTCGTGACCACCGAGTCCGGCCAGCCGCTGCAGTTGACCCACTGGGGCGATATTCCGGTCGACTCCGCCGTGCGCGAGGCCGTGATGCGCCGCCAGTTGCTGCTGCAGGCCATGCCCGGAGCACCCGCATCCCTCGCAGTGGCACAGCTGTCCAATAAAATCAAGGCAGAGCTGACGGCCCCGGTCTGAGCTGCATCACCGTCGATGCAGCAGCCGCGCGGCCGCCCCCGGATATCGACGTGGCCGACATACTCAACATCTCCTGCTACAAATTCACGCCCCTGCCCGACGCCGACCAGCTGCGCCAGACGCTGCTGGAGCGCGCAAATGACCTGAGCCTCAAGGGCACGGTGCTGCTGGCCGAAGAAGGCATCAACTTTTTCCTGGCCGGCCCTGCCCAGGCCGTTCGCGGCTTTGTGGACCAGCTCAAGCAAGACCCGCGTTTTGCCGACCTGGCTCCCAAGGAAAGCTGGTCCGAGACCGTGCCCTTTCGCAAAATGCTGGTCAAGGTCAAGAACGAGATCATCCGCATGGATCATCCCGCCATTCGACCCGCCCATGGCCGTGCGCCATCGGTCAGCCCGGCCACGCTGCGCCGCTGGCTGGAGCAAGGCCATGACGACGAGGGCCGCGAGGTGGTGACGCTGGACACGCGCAACGACTACGAAGTGGACGAAGGTGCGTTCGCCGGCACAATCGACTGGCGCCTGAGCAAGTTCACCGAATTCCCGCCCGCACTGCGCCAGCACAAGGACGAATTCGCCGGCAAGACCGTCGTCAGCTATTGCACTGGCGGTATCCGCTGCGAAAAGGCCGCCATCCTCATGCAGGACGAAGGCATCGAAAACGTCTACCAGCTCGAAGGCGGCATCCTCAAATATTTCGAGGAGACCGACGGCAAGTTCTACGACGGCGGCTGCTTCGTCTTTGACGGTCGCGACTCGTTGGGCACCGATCTGTCGCGCACCGAGCTGGTTCACCCCCGCCCCATCAAAAAGCATCTGATGGAACAGGACGCGGAGTAAGCAGCGCCAAGATGGCGCTCAACGCCACTATCAAAAACTAAGCGGCTAGCGCTGGCTCAGGCTAAGTTTCAGAAACATTCATCTCTGAAACCCCTGCAGGGCCATCGCTAGCCGCTTTGAATTGGATAGCACCCAACTTAGCCGAACGCTTATCTGGCCCAGCGTGCTGCAGCCTTGGCCACGCGCTCGCCAAACTGGCGTGCGGTTTCCAGATCACCGCCGGCCATCTCGCCGGCCGATGAATCAGAGGGTGACTGCGCCATGGCACCACAGAAACTGCCCATCCAGTTCACATCGTTGCGCTGGGCGGCCTTGGTATTCGAAGGCAGCAGGCCCAGTCCCACCCACACGCCGCCATGCTGCATGGCCAGGTGGTAGAAATAATCGAGCGTGACCTGCTTGTCGCCCTGCACGCTCGCGCTGTTGGTAAAGCCGGCAAACAGCTTGTCCTTCCAGGCTTGGGCAAACCAGGCCTTGGACGAGGCATCGGCAAATTTCTTGAATTGCCAGCTCGGAGCGGCCATATAAGTCGGCGCGCCGAAGACGATGGCATCGGCCGCGGCCAACTGCTCCCAGCCGCCCTCGGGCAGATTGCCATCGGCGTCGATGGCCAGCAACTGTGCGCCCGCGCCCTGGGCCACGGATTGCGCCATGCGCTGGGTATGGCCGTAGCCGGAGTGGTAGACCACAACGATATTGCTCATGATTTCTTCTTTCCTGCTTGCATCGGCGCGGCCATCCGCCGCGCCATCCTGTATCTGTACCAAATAAAGGCCCGCCGGATTGACACCCGGCGGGCCTTGTCTTGCGAGAGCGCGCTAGCTTATCAAAGCTATGACCGCTTGCGCACTTTCAGCTTGTGCTCTTCATGCTTCAGCCTTTGCGGCCGTCCACGCTCCAGGCGCCTGCCCCATGGGCGGCGTAGCCAAGCAGGCCCCCGACCACGGCGATGTTCTTCCAGAACAGCAACTGCTGCATCATGGCGGCCTCTGCGGGCACGCCCCAGAAGTTATGGAAGAAGAAGCTGGCGATCAGCGTGAAAAATCCCAGGATCAAGGCCGCGCAGCGCGTGTGCCAACCCAGCAATATGGCCAGACCGCCCACGATCTCGATCACCAGGCCCACCGCCACCGCTACCTGAGGCATGGGCATGCCCGCCGATGCGGCATAACCCACGGTGCCCGCAAAGCCACTGATTTTCTGAATGCCTGCTGGCAGAAACAGCAGGGCAATCAGCACACGGCCCACCAGGTCCAGAGGATTTCGCAATTGATTCAACATTTAAACTCCAGTCATTGCGACCCAGGGCCGCGTTGGTTCATATCAGTACAAGCCTTGAAATCGTCAGACTCAAGGTTCCAGGTCAAACACCAGAACTTCCGCAGCCCGGCCATTGGCAAGGCGCAGGCGCTCCTCATTTTCAATAAGTGCAGCGTCGCCGCTTGTCAGCTTTTGTCCATTCACGTCCAGCTCGCCACGCACCAGGTGCACATAGGTCTTGCGACCGGCTGGCAGGGCCACATCGGCAGCCTCTTCTGCATCGAACAGACCGGCATACAAGCGTGCATCGGCATTCATGGGAACCGAGCCCTCGGCACCGTCAGGTGAAGCCACCAGACACAGACGTCCACGCTTTTGCGCCTCGCTGAATGTCTTCTGGGCATAGCCTGGCTCGATACCCGTCCGTGCGGGCAGCAGCCAGATCTGCAGAAAGTGCGTGGTCTGCTCCTTGGCATAGTTCTGCTCGCTGTGCACCACCCCGGAGCCCGCGCTCATGCGCTGCACCTCTCCAGGCAGGATGGGAGTTTCATTGCCCATGCTGTCCTTGTGCGAGAGCGCACCTTCGAGCACATAGCTGATGATTTCCATATCGCGGTGGCCGTGCGAGCCAAAGCCTGTGCCGGGGGCAATCCGGTCTTCGTTGATCACGCGCAGATTGCCGAACCCCATATGGCGCGGGTCGTAGTAACCGGCAAACGAAAAGCTGTGATAGGACTTGAGCCAGCCGTGGTCGGCGTAGCCGCGTTCCTGGGATTTGCGCAGAGTCATCATGGTGTGCTTCCTTTCGTTCAAGTGACTGTCTCTATGGGCTCTACTGTAGAAGTCACCTGCCAGGCTGTGGCTGAACGGCGTTGATGGCATCATTCAAACTGTTTGAATCATCAATCTCACCATGCCCAGCTCCCGCGATGTGCTCACCCCCGACAGCCTGGCCATGCTGCAGGCCATTGCCGAAACCGGCAGCTTTGCCGCCGCTGCGCGCTCCCTGGGCCTGGTGCCCAGTGCGCTGACCTACCGCGTGCGCCAGATCGAAGATGCGCTCGATGTGCTGCTGTTTGACCGCAGCTCGCGCCATGCCCAGGCCACGGAGGCCGGCCAGGCCCTGCTGCGCGAAGGCGCCCGCCTGCTGCAGGAGATCGATGCCGTGGCGCACCGCGTCAAGCGCGTGGCCACGGGCTGGGAGCCGCAGCTGACCATCGTCATCGACGGGGCCGTGGCCAGCACGCCCATCTTCGAGCTGGTCGAAGCCTTTTATGCGCTGACTCCGCCCACGACACTCAAGCTGCGTGACGGCATTCTCAATGGCACGCTGGAAGTGCTGACCAGCGGCCATGCCGATCTGGCCATTGGCGTGGCGGTCAACACCAGCAATGTCTCAGAGCTGCAGACGCGCGAAATCGGGGAGATTGATTTCGTCTTCGCCGTCGCGCCGCACCACCCTCTGGCCAGACTCGACGAGCCGCTGTCCGACGAGTTGCTGCTGCGCCATCGCATGGTGGCCGTGGCCGACTCCGGCGTGCGCACCAACACCAGCTTTGGCCTGGTCAACGGCCAGGACGTGCTCACCGTGGACAGCATGCAGGCCAAGCTGGAGGCCCAGATACGCGGCATTGGCGCCGGCTTTCTGCCACGCGGCATGGTGCAGGCCTATCTGGATGCCGGCCTGCTGGTCACAAGACAGGTGCAGCGCGCCAGTCGCAATCTGCGCCTGCACTATGCATGGCCCGGCCCCGCCCACCGCACGCCTGGACGTGCCCTCCAGTGGTGGCTGACGCAACTGGAAAGCCCCGCCACGCGCAAGGCGCTTATGGAAAACCATCACCGTCAATAAGCTGCTGCGCGTCGCAGCCATCACGCGGGAGGTGTAGAGTGAGTTGCGCTGCAATTCAGCACAAGCAGCACTTGCTATCTTTTGGATAGCTGCTACGCTAGAACTCAAACGGTGTCGAAAAGGCTTTTTCATGAATGCTTCCCGCACTCGCGCGTCCGCAACTGCCTCCGCTTCTTCCCCCTCCCCGCATACCGGTGCAAAGCGCATTGCCGTCATCGGCGCGGGCATTGCAGGTCTGGCCTGTGCCCGCACGCTGATGCAGGCCGGGCACGACGTCCATGTCTATGAGCGCCTGACCCAGGCCGGCGGACGCATGCGCTCGGTCAGCGGCCCCTATGGCAGCTTTGACATCGGGGCCCAGTTCTTCACCGTACGCGACCCGCGCTTTCAGCAAGTGCTGGACACCACGCCCGGCAATCTGCGCGCCTGGAGCCTGAACAGCGTGCAGACCCGCAACGCCCAGGGCCGCAGAGTCGACAAGCACACGCCGGTGCGCGAGACCCACTGGGTCGGCATGCCCGATATGCAATCGCTGCCACTGGCCTGGGCAGCGCCGCTATGGGATGCCGGACGCCTGCATCTGGGCCAGTCCCTGCGCGCCATGAGCCACCACATTGCCAGCGGCAGCAACCACAGCCGCCACCAATGGTCCCTGATGCTGGATACCGAAGACCACGGCCCGCAGATTGCTGCCGACTTCGATGCCGTGGTGCTGGCCGTGCCGGCGCCCGTGGCCGCGCAGCTGCTGCAGACCGCACCGCAGGGGGCGGCCCTGGCCAGGACCCTGGCCCCTGTGGAAATGGCCCCCTGCTGGGCCATGACGCTGTCCTACCCCATGGCCGCGCAGGCCGGACTGACCACACTGGGCCCGCAGTGGAATGCCGCACGCAGCACGCATGAGCGCGTTGCCTGGGTGGCCCGCGAGTCCTCCAAACCCGGCCGCGCCCAGACCGAGCGCTGGACGATTCATGCCAACCCGCTGTGGTCCAACGAGCACCGCCACGACGACGCCACGCGCGTGCTTGCCAAGCTGCAAAAGGCCTTCGGCGAGATCACGGGCATCCGCGTTGCGCCGCGCCATGCCAGCGTCTACCTCTGGCAGCATGCCCAGACGCTGGCGCCCCTGGGCAGGCCGTTCAGCCACGATCCCTCGGTCGGCCTGAGCCTGTGCGGGGACTGGTGCATAGGCATGCGGGTGGAAGACGCTTTTGTCTCGGGTCTGGAAATGGGGCTGGCCCTGGCCTGAGCCAACTGCGCGCAGTCAAGGGGCGTAAGATGGCGTCCCTCATGACTGCGGCCCTCTCCCGTTCCTCCTCCAGCGCTCCCTGCACGGGGCCATATATCGGGCGCTTTGCGCCCTCTCCCACCGGGCCGCTGCATGCCGGCTCTCTGGTCGCGGCACTGGCCAGCTGGCTGGATGCACGCGCCCACCACGGACGCTGGCTGATTCGCATCGAAGACATCGATCCGCCACGCTGCCAGGTTGGTGCCGACCAGGAAATCCTGCGCCAACTGGCCGCCTGCGGCCTGCACTCCGATGCCCCCGTGGTCTGGCAGTCGCAGCGCCATGCACTCTATGAAAAAGCGCTGCAACAGCTGCAGGCGCAAAAAATGGCCTACCCCTGCGGCTGCACGCGCAAGGACATCGAAGCCGCCTGGCTGGCACAGGGGCTGACTCACGAGCGCCATGTGGAGCGGCCCTACCCCGGCACCTGCCGTCATGGCCTGCAAGGCAAGCCTGCCAGAGCCTGGCGCTTTGCGCTGGAGCAGCAGGTACATGACTTACAAGAGAATCAACCCGAAACACTCTATCAACAAGCGCAAGCAGCTACGCAAAGCATAGCAATCGGGCACTCTTGCCTGGAAAGCAAGCGCCCCATGCTGCACTGGCAGGACCAGCGTCTGGGCGCCCTGCAGCAAAACCTGCTCGCCAGCGTGGGCGACTTTGTGCTGCGCCGAGCGGACGGGCTCTGGGCCTACCAGCTGGCCGTGGTCGTCGACGATGCCGAGCAAGGCATCACCGATGTGGTGCGCGGCGAAGACCTGGCCGACAACACCCCTCGCCAGATCGTGCTGCAACACGCCCTGGGCCTGACCCAGCCGCGCTATCTGCACACGCCGCTGGTCTGCATGGAAAACGGAGAAAAGCTCTCCAAACAGCATGGCGCACCCGCCGTGGATGTCAGCCAGCCGCTGGCCGTGCTGTCTGGCGCGGCGCAGCAGCTCGGCCTGCCACAAGCGCCCGCAGCCGCATCCTCCAGCAGCGAAAGCCCCGCAAGCGCCTTGCCTTTGGCGCTGGACTTCTGGGTCCGGTGCTGGCGCCAAACCTACAATATCGCCCCGTGACTTCTTCAAATCCAACACCTACCACCGATATGGCCGAAAACGTGCCAGCCGCTGACGCATCCGCAGCATCCCAAGGCCAGGCGCCCGAAGGCGTGGCCTATCCCAAGACCATCAAAAGCTATGTACGCCGCGCCGGCCGCACCACCACGGGCCAGGCCAAGGCTTTTGAAGAACTCGGTCCGCGCTTCCTGCTGCAATACCAGAAGGCTCCTCTGGACGCCGCTGCCGCCTATGGCCGCGACGGCAAGCTGATTCTGGAGATCGGCTTCGGCATGGGTGAAGCCACCGCCCATATCGCCCGCGTGCGCCCCGACGATAATTTCCTGTGCTGCGAAGTGCACGAGCCCGGCGTGGGCGCGCTGCTCAAGCGAATTGGCGAGCAGGAGATCGAGAACATCCGCATCCTCCAGCACGATGCCGTGGAAGTCATCGACAACATGCTGCCCGAAGCCTCGATCGATGGCGTGCACATCTTCTTCCCCGACCCCTGGCACAAGAAAAAGCACAACAAGCGCCGCCTGATCCAGAGCCCGCTGATCGCCAAGCTGGCTGCTCGCATCAAGCCCGGCGGCTACATCCACTGCGCCACCGACTGGGAACCCTATGCGGTGCAGATCCTGGAAGTGCTGAACGCAGAACCCATGCTGCAGAACACGGCCGAGAACTACGCCGAAAAGCCCGACTACCGTCCGCTGACCAAATTCGAAAACCGCGGCATTCGCCTCGGTCATGGCGTCTGGGACCTGGTGTTCAGGAAGAAGTAACCCCCTGAGGCGCTCTGCGCCTTCCCCCTTTCTCTACGCGCTTCGCGCTATGGAAGGGGGACGATGCCTTCGCCGCGAGGCGGCTCTTGCTCGGCATCTCGGATCTTGGTCTGCGCCAGTCGCAAGGGTTTCGCTCCAAACCATAAAAAACGCTCCTCAATGAGGAGCGTTTTGTTTTGGGTCAAGGCAGCCTAGGCTGCCTTTTGACGCTCGCCTTACAGGCGCTCGGCTCAGAGGCGCTCGGCTCAGAGGCGCTCGGCCACCCAGGCTTGCACGCTGGCCAGCGCTGCGGGCACGGCTGCGGCATCGGTGCCGCCGGCCATGGCCATATCGGGCTTGCCACCGCCCTTGCCGCCCACTTGCTGGGCCACAAAGTTCACCAGCTCGCCGGCCTTGACCTTGGCAGTTTCAGCCTTGGTCACGCCTGCAGCCAGCTGCACCTTGTCGCCGTCCACGGCAGCCAGCACGATCACGGCCGCGCCCAGCTTGTCCTTGAGCTTGTCCATGGTGTCGCGCAAGGTCTTGGCATCGGCGCCTTCGAGCTTGGCTGCCAGCACCTTGACGCCATTGACGTCGGCTGCCTGCGTGGCCAGCTCGTCGCCCTGGCTGGAAGCCAGCTTGCCCTTGAGCGCAGCGATTTCCTTTTCCAGTGCCTTGATCTGATCCAGCGCACCGCCGATGCGGTTGGTCAGCTCGGCCGCAGGTGCCTTGAAAGCGGCTGCGGCCTGGTCCACGGTGGACTCCAGCGACTGCAGATAAGCCAGCGCGTTCTCGCCGGTAATGCCTTCGATACGGCGCACGCCAGCGGCCACGCCGGATTCGCCCACCACCTTGAACAGGCCGATGTCGCCGGTACGGCTGACGTGAGTGCCGCCGCAAAGCTCGCGGCTGGAGCCGATATCCAGCACGCGCACGGTTTCACCGTACTTCTCGCCGAACAGCATCATGGCGCCGGTCTTCTGGGCGCTTTCGATGTCCATCACGCGGGCGTCGGTGGCGGTGTTGGCCAGCACCTCGGCATTCACGCGGGCTTCGATCTCGCGGATCTGCTCGGCCGTCACCGGGGCGTTGTGCGCAAAGTCGAAGCGGGTGCGCTCGGCATTGACCAGCGAGCCCTTTTGCTGCACATGACCGCCCAGCACTTCGCGCAAGGCCTTGTGCATGATGTGTGTGACCGAGTGGTTGCGCATGGTCGCTGCGCGCACGGCGGTATCCACCTGTGCTTCAACGGCATCGCCCACCTTCAGGCTGCCGGCTTCCAGCACGCCGTGGTGGCCGAATACATCGGCCTTGATCTTGAGCGTGTCTTCCACGGCAAAGCGGTTGCCGCCTGCGGCAATCACGCCCTGGTCGCCTACCTGGCCGCCGGATTCGGCGTAGAAGGGGGTCGTGTCCAGCACCACGACACCGTTTTGGCCGGCCTGGAGCTCGTTCACGCTCACGCCATCGGCGTACAGCGCGACGATCCTGGCAGCCTCGGCCAGCTTGTCGTAGCCGGTGAACACATTGGCATCCCCCGTGTATTCCAGCGCGCGATCCATCTTGAACTTGCCGGCTGCGCGCGCCGTTTCCTTCTGGTGCTGCATGGCGGCATTGAAGCCGGCCTCGTCCACCGTCACGCCACGCTCGCGCGCCACGTCGTTGGACAGGTCCAGCGGGAAGCCGTAGGTGTCATGCAGCTTGAAGGCCACATCACCGGGCAGCACCTTGACGTCGCCGGCCAGAGCGCTGTCCAGGATTTCCATGCCGTTGGCCAGGGTCTCGAAGAAACGCTCTTCCTCGGCCTTGAGCACGCTGGTGATATGCGCTTCCTGCTCCTTGAGCTTGGGATAGGCATCGCCCATCTGCACCACCAGGTCGGCCACCAGCTTGTGGAAGAAGGGAGTCTTCTGGCCCAGCTTGTAGCCGTGACGGATGGCGCGGCGGATGATGCGGCGCTGCACATAACCACGACCTTCGTTGGAAGGAATCACGCCGTCGGACACCAGGAAGGAAGTGGCGCGGATATGGTCGGCAATCACCTTCAGCGAGGGAGTGCTCAGATCTTCGGTGCGGGTTTCGCGGCCGGCAGCCTTGATCAATGCCTGGAACAGGTCGATCTCGTAGTTGCTGTGCACATGCTGCAGGATGGCAGCCAGGCGCTCCAGGCCCATGCCGGTGTCCACGCAAGGCGCGGGCAGCTTCACCACGGAGCCGTCTTCCTTCATGTCGAACTGCATGAACACGTGGTTCCAGATCTCGATGAAGCGGTCGCCATCTTCGTCAGGCGAGCCGGGAGGCCCGCCGGCAATGTGCTCGCCGTGGTCGTAGAAGATTTCCGAGCAGGGGCCGCAGGGGCCGGTGTCGGCCATCATCCAGAAATTGTCGCTCTTGTACTTGCCGCCCTTGTTGTCGCCGATGCGGATGATGCGCTCGGCAGGCAGGCCGATGACGTTCTTCCAGATGTCATAGGCCTCGTCGTCTTCGTGATAGACCGTGGCCAGCAGCTTCTCGGCGGGCAGGCCGAAGACCTTGGTCAGCAGCTCCCAGCCCCACTCGATGGACTCCTTCTTGAAGTAGTCGCCGAAGGACCAGTTGCCCAGCATTTCGAAGAACGTGTGGTGGCGCGCGGTGTAGCCCACGTTTTCCAGGTCGTTGTGCTTGCCGCCGGCGCGCAGGCAGGCCTGCACCGAAGTTGCGCGGTTGTAGGGGCGCTTGTCCGTGCCCAGGAACACGTCCTTGAACTGCACCATGCCGGAGTTGGTGAACATCAGCGTCGGATCGTTGCCGGGAACCAGCGAGCTGGACGCGACAACCGTGTGGCCCTTGGAAGCGTAGAAATCCAGGAACGTCTTGCGGATGTCCGCAACGGAAAAAGTGGGTGTACTCATGGTGTTTGGTATGAAGACGCCTGCATGACGCCTGCGATCAGTACGGCCCGGCGCTGCTTTTTCAGGAGCTGCGCAGACAGGCAAATCAGCCGAACATTATAGGTTTGCGGCTACATACCCGCGCGGCCTTGTGCCGATAACAGCGATCATGAATTTTCATGCGTTGCATTAATGTCTTCATCATCGGCTTGCGGATAATCGGCAACCACTATGAGCGATACACCCCAAACCGAGACCTCCAAGCCCGCTGCCCCCGCCAAAAACCGCCTGGTCGTCTGGCTCATCGCCCTGCCCGTGATCATCTTTGGCGCGCTCATGCTCATCGGCCAGTTCATGGACGATCCGCTCAGCAAGCAGCGCTGGACGGAGGCAGAAACCATCAAGATCTGCTGGAAACAGACGGCCAAGCCCGAGGCCGAGCGCAAGACCCAGGAGTTCAAAGCCCCTCAGGACTGCGAACGCCTGGAGTTCGATTTCAAGACCCGCTACGGCGAAAACCCTTGAGGCAGCCGCGACGCGGCAAGCCCGGGGCAGGCGTCTTGGGTGACTGGCGGGCTTACTCTTCGCCCCAGTCTTCGTCCGCGCCCTCTTCCTCTTCTGCTGCAGCCAGCGCGATCATGCGATCGAAGGTCTCGATGATCGCGATGCGACGGTCCTGCTTGTAGCCCTCTTCGGGCTCCAGCTCGTCGATGCTCTGGTCCCAGGCCTGCAGATAAGTGGCTTTCCATTGCTCCAGCGTCTGCAGATCCGGCCACAGCGGATGCATGCCGCCCTCGGCCATGGCGCACAGCAGCTCGATGCGGCAGGGAACCAGATCGGACTCAGACTCGCCCGCCTGCAAGGCCTCGGGCGAGTCCAGGGCCTCGGCAATTTCATCGATGAGCTGGCCCGTGATATCCGCCAGCCAGTCCAATGCGGTGTCGTTATCGAAATTGCCGTGCGACCAAGTGCCCATGACCAAACTCCTTGCTGCGATATGTCAGTAAAGCAAGGCCCAACATAGCGGGCCTTGATGTCAGAACTGTGTCAGTGCGGAAGATCGATTCAGGCGCCGCAGGTCAACGGTTGCGGTTTTTCATGGCGCGCTCCACCTCGCGCTTGCCTTCGCGGTCCTTGATCACGTCGCGCTTGTCATGCTCGGCCTTGCCCTTGGCCAGGGCGATCTCGCATTTCACGTAACCGTTCTTCCAGTGCAGATTGATGGGCACCAGGGTATAGCCCTTTTGCTCGACCTTGCCGACCAGGCGCTTGATCTCGTCCTTTTTCAAGAGCAGCTTCTTGATACGTGCCGAGTCGGGATTGACGTGGGTGGAAGCCGTCTTGAGCGGGTTGATCTGGCAGCCCAGCAGGAACAGCTCGCCGTCCTTGATCAGCACATAGCCATCGGTGAGCTGCACCTTGCCGCTGCGCAGGGCCTTGACCTCCCAGCCGTGCAGCACCATGCCGGCTTCGTGGCGCTCCTCGAAGAAATAGTTGAAAGCTGCTTTTTTATTGTCGGCAATGCGCGACGATGTTTCTGGTTTCTTGGCCATGGAATATTAGTTGCAGGCGGACCGGAGATGAAAGCTCTCCCTACAATACTGGATTGCCGTCTCGCCTCTGAGCGATGATTTTAGTTTCGCATCGCGCCTCTGGGTGCATTGGCCTAGGCCAATTCCCTGCTCTTGCGCCCTGCTGATTGCTCTTTGTTCATGAAAAACGTCAACAAGTCCGTCCTCATCTGGTACAGCCCCGAAGAAATGTTTGCCCTCGTGACGGACGTGGCCCACTATGCCGACTTTCTGCCCTGGTGCGATCATGCCAAGATTCTGGAGCAGGACGACACAGGCATGACAGCCGAGGTGGGTATTGCGTTCAGCGGACTGCGCAAGTCTTTCGTGACGCGCAACACGAACAGTAGCATGGATGACGGCGGCAAGCAGGTCAGCATGCGTCTGGTCAAGGGACCTTTCTCGCGCCTTGAAGGCCACTGGCGCTTTCATCCTGTAGGCGACGGCACGCAGCGCGCCTGCAAGGTCGAGCTGCAGCTGGACTACGGCTTCGAGAACGGTGCCGTTGCCGCCATCATCGGCCCGGTCTTCGACCGCATCGCAGGCTCCATGGTCGACGCCTTCATCAAGCGAGCCGAGCAAATCTATGGCTGATGCACTGCCGGAGGTGATCGACATCACGGTCTGCATATCGCCCTGCTCCGGTACGGTACAGGAAGCCTTGTTGCAGCTTCCCGCAGGCAGCACCGTCCAGCAGGCGCTGGACGCCGTGACCGCTTCAACAGCATTGCCGGACCTTCAAGTACCCGAACCCTTGGCCGGCATGGTCGGTATCTGGGGCAAGGTCGCGAATCCGGGCCAGGTTCTCAGACATGGCGATCGTCTGGAGGTCTATCGCCCGCTGACCGTAGACCCCAAGGTTGCCCGACGCGAACGCTTTGCCCGCCAGGGCGCGCGCAGCGCCGGACTTTTCAAGCGTCAGAGAGACGGAGCCAAGGCGGGTTACTAGCCAACAGGACTCAAAAAAAGCGCCTTCAGAAGGCGCTTTTTTATCGAGATCCCGGCGAAGACTCCGGCGACTACTGCGCCGGCTCGGCCATGGGCCCGCAATCGGAAGCGATCACGGCATCGGCGCGCTTGATCTCGGCATCGCGCGCGGCCTCATCCATGAAGCCACGCTCGCCCTTGGCATTCACATGGGAGAGCAAGCGGCCCGACGCCAGGGTTGTCTTGGCCTGCCTGGCACGATTGCAGTTGTCCTGGCGCTGCCTTTCCTTTTGCAGTCTGTCAGCCTGGGTCTTGGCTGCTTCCTGCTCCTGCATCTTGCGCTTTTGCTCTTCCAGCCCCTTGTCCACACCGGCGTCCGCCACGGGCTTGGTCGCGCCGGCCTCCGGCACAGCAGAAGGTGCTGCGGGCCTGGCTCCGCCGGGGCTGCGCAAAATATTCTTGGCAGGGATATCGGTCGGCGGAGCCCTGTCGCTGAACACCTTGCGCCCCTGACCATCAATCCATTGCCACTGGGCAATTGCGGGGACCGTGCAGCAGGCAATGGCTGCAAACAAAGCGAACTTGATGGCGTGCATGGAGTCAATAAGTCTTGGACTGGCGTTGGGGATTCTGGGTCACGAGCCCACATTGTGCGGCAAGTCACAGGTACAATCTTTCTTTTGGAGCCATCACATGCGCCTTCTCGGAAAAGCACTGACCTTTGACGACGTCCTGCTCGTTCCCGCCTACTCCGAAGTCCTGCCCAAGGACGTTTCCCTCGCCACCCAATTCACTCGCAATATCCGCCTGAACCTGCCCCTGGTGTCTGCCGCCATGGACACGGTGACAGAAGCGCGTCTGGCCATCGCCATTGCGCAAGAAGGCGGTATCGGCGTGATCCACAAGAACATGACAGCCGAGCAGCAAGCCGCTGAAGTGTCCAAGGTCAAACGCCACGAATCCGGTGTGGTGCACGACCCTGTGGTCATCACCCCCGAGCACACCGTGCTGCAAGTGCTGCAGCTGTCGGAAGAACGCGGCATTTCGGGCTTTCCCGTGTGCGACGGCGGCAAGGTGGTCGGCATCGTGACCAGCCGCGATCTGCGCTTCGAGACCCGCTACGACGTCAAGGTCAGCCAGATCATGACGCCCCGCGAAAAGCTGATCACCGTCAATGAAAAAGACGGCACCAGCCCCGCCGAAGCCAAGGCACTGCTGAACAAGCACAAGCTCGAACGAATCCTGGTGGTGAACGACGCCTTTGAACTCAAGGGCCTGATCACTGTCAAGGACATCAACAAGCAAACCACCTTCCCCAATGCCGCGCGTGACGCATCGGGCCGCCTTCGCGTGGCTGCCGCTGTCGGCGTGGGCGCTGGCACCGAAGAGCGCGTGGAACTGCTGGTCAAGGCCGGTGTGGACGCGATCGTGGTGGACACGGCTCACGGCCACTCCAAGGGCGTGATCGATCGCGTTCGCTGGGTCAAGCAGAACTACCCCCAGGTGGACGTCATCGGCGGCAATATTGCCACCGGCGCTGCCGCCCTGGCTCTGGTGGAAGCCGGTGCCGACGCGGTCAAGGTCGGTATCGGCCCTGGCTCCATCTGCACCACCCGTATCGTGGCCGGTGTGGGCGTGCCCCAGATCATGGCCATCTCCAATGTGGCCGACGCCCTGAAGGGCACCGGCGTGCCCCTGATCGGTGACGGCGGCATCCGCTTCTCCGGCGACATCTCCAAGGCCCTGGCCGCTGGCGCCTCCACCATCATGATGGGCGGCATGTTTGCCGGCACCGAGGAAGCTCCTGGCGAAGTGATTCTGTACCAGGGCCGCTCGTACAAGAGCTACCGCGGCATGGGCTCCATCGGTGCCATGCAGCAAGGCTCGGCCGACCGCTACTTCCAGGAATCCTCCACCGGCAACCCCAATGCCGACAAGCTGGTTCCCGAAGGCATCGAAGGCCGCGTCCCCTACAAGGGCTCCATGGTCTCCATCGTCTATCAGATGGCTGGCGGCGTGCGCGCCTCCATGGGCTACTGCGGTTGCGCCACGATCTCCGAGATGAACGAAAAGGCCGAGTTTGTGGAAATCACCGCAGCCGGCATCCGCGAATCTCACGTGCATGACGTGCAGATCACCAAGGAAGCGCCCAACTACCGCGCTGACTAAGCAAGTCCCTTGAAATCTGACCAGATTGAAAAATCTGGTCAGAATGCTAAAATCTGGCCTGAACTACTGGTTCTAGCCAGATTTTTTGTTTTCCACCATGCAATCTATCGGTATCTACGAAGCCAAAAGCCGCTTTTCCGCCCTGGTCGAAATGGTCGAGCAAGGCGAAGAAGTTCGCATCACGCGCCATGGCAAAGAAGTCGTGCGCATGCTGCCCATGCGCCGCAAGCCCGTGATCACCGATGAACAGATTGCCCGCGAGCTGGAGCAGATCTCGGCCCTGCAGCAGACCGTGAAAGCTCAAGCAGCCACAAACCCGGCGGCGAACAGCATCACCGGTTTGCGCCACACAGGACGGAGCCAGGCATGAGCGCCACCGCTTTTGTGCTCGATGCATCCGTCACCGCCGCCTGGTTGCTGCCTGACGACGCCAGCGAGCACACCAGACGCCTCTACACCCGTATCCGCCGCGATGAAGTGGACCCGCAAGCCCCCAACCTCTGGCAGTGGGAATGCGGCAACCTGATTGCATCGGGCGTCAATAATGGCCGTATCCCGCAGACTTCGGTCGAAGGCCTGTGGGGCGTGCTGGAAGCCATTCGCCACCGCGTGGAGCTGCACGACCTGGCTCCTGCACAGCACAAGGCCGTGCTGGATGTGGCACTGGACACCGGCCTGCCCACCTACGATGCCGCATACCTGTGGCTGGCGCAGTCGCTGCGCCTGCCACTGGCCACATTCGATGCAGCCCAGATCGCGGCCGCCCGCAAAAGCGGCGTCACCGTCTGGGCTCCCGAAGATTTCTAATCCCTTTTTGCCACCCTCTTGCCCTTGATCACCATGCAACACGACAAGATTCTTATTCTGGACTTCGGCTCCCAGGTCACGCAGCTGATTGCTCGCCGCGTGCGCGAAGCCAATGTCTACTGCGAAGTTCACCCCTGCGATGTGAGCAGCGACTGGGTGCGCGAGTTTGCCGCCGACGGCAAGCTCAAGGGCATCATCCTGTCCGGCAGCCATGCCTCCGTCTACGAAGTGGATGACCGCGCTCCCGACGCCGTGTTCGAGCTGAACCTGCCCGTGCTGGGCATTTGCTACGGCATGCAGACCATGGCCACCCAGCTGGGCGGCAAGGTCGAAGGCTCCAACACCCGTGAATTCGGTTACGCTGAAGTGCGCGCCCATGGCCACACCAAGCTGCTGGAAGGCATCGAAGACTTCGCCACGGCCGAAGGCCACGGCATGCTCAAGGTCTGGATGAGCCACGGCGACAAGGTCACCGAACTGCCTCCAGGCTTCAAGGTCATGGCCTCCACGCCGTCCTGCCCCATCGCCGGCATGGCCGACGAAGCACGTCGCTACTACGCCGTGCAGTTCCACCCCGAAGTCACGCATACCGTGCAGGGCCAGGCACTGCTCAACCGCTTTGTGCTCGACATCTGCGGCACGCAAGCTGACTGGATCATGGGCGACTACATCGAAGAAGCCGTGGCCAAGATCCGCGAGCAGGTGGGCGACGAAGAAGTGATCCTGGGCCTGTCCGGCGGCGTGGATTCGTCCGTGGCTGCAGCCCTGATCCACCGCGCCATCGGCGACCAGCTGACCTGCGTGTTCGTCGATCACGGCCTGCTGCGCCTGAACGAAGGCGATATGGTCATGGACATGTTCGAAGGCAAGCTGCACGCCAAGGTCGTGCGCGTCGACGCCTCCGCCCTGTTCCTGGGCGAGCTGGCCGGCGTGTCCGAGCCCGAGCAAAAGCGCAAGATCATCGGCCGCCTGTTCGTGGACGTATTCAAGGCCGAAGCCGAAAAGCTCAAGGCTGCCAACGCCGGCTCCAAGGGTGCCACCTTCCTGGCCCAGGGCACCATCTACCCCGACGTGATCGAGTCCGGCGGCGCCAAGAGCAAGAAGGCCGTCACCATCAAGAGCCACCACAACGTCGGCGGCCTGCCCGAGCAACTGGGCCTGAAGCTGCTGGAGCCCCTGCGCGACCTGTTCAAGGACGAAGTGCGCGAACTGGGCGTGGCCCTGGGCCTGCCCCGCGGCATGGTCTACCGCCACCCCTTCCCCGGCCCCGGCCTGGGCGTGCGCATCCTGGGCGAAGTGAAGAAGGAATATGCCGACCTGCTGCGTCGCGCAGATGCCATCTTCATCGAAGAGCTGAACAACTGGATCGACGAAAAGACCGGCAAGAGCTGGTACGACCTGACCAGCCAGGCCTTCACCGTGTTCCTGCCCGTCAAGAGCGTGGGCGTGATGGGCGACGGCCGCACCTACGACTACGTCGTGGCCCTGCGCGCCGTGGTCACCAGCGACTTCATGACTGCCGACTGGGCCGAGCTGCCCTACGGCCTGCTCAAGAAGGTCTCCGGCCGCATCATCAACGAAGTGCGCGGCATCAACCGCGTCACCTATGACGTGAGCACCAAGCCACCAGCAACCATCGAGTGGGAATAAAGAGGTGTCGTGAACTGACACGCAATCTTTAGACTTTTTTCGCATGTAAGCCCTTGTTTTCACGGGCTTTTTTCATTTCCATCTAGTCCTATCTGGAACTAGCCGGTCTTGCGAAGTCGGCGGGTTTCGATGGCACTTTGCATGGCACCGAGCGTCGCCCATACCATCCGCCTCGTCGATACCATCAACCCTGCTTTCTGCAGCTGATGGTATCAAAATCACCTAAGTCTTTGATTTAAAATACGGTACCATGCACAAAAACGCGCTTGCTTGCTGCTGGTATCGCGCAACAGTCACCGCAGGAGCGCGGGCAACACGAGTTTGCAGGGCAAGAGGCCAAGGCTCGAAAAGTTGGACTTTGACGAGAGGCCGAGCCAATCGCGCCATGGGATTGGCGCAAAGCCTTATGCGAGCCTCGGCACAACCCAAGTCCGTAAACGACCCTATGCTGACCGTCGCCCTAGCGAATTGACCGCCGAAGAGCAGCCAGCCAACCGCCGCCCGCTCCGAGCTACGTAACATTACGGCCATAGGCGCTCGGTTGTCCAGACAGCGCCGTCGCGTCTGTAGCGCAGACGTATGTGGCGTCGCTGTTCATGACCTTGCCAGAACTCAATGGTGTCAGGCCGCACAGCATAGACAACCCATTCGGGCGAGATGAGTTGCGGGTTCTCTTCAAGCCGCTCCAGTTGTTTGGCCAACCCATCTTCAAACTCACTATCAGAGTCCAGAACATCACTTTGCCGACCGAGTAGAGCTCCGGCGCGAGAGCCATGTGGTCGCGCCAAGAAATCGGCTGCTTGAGCTTGAGGACCCATGTCGTGCGCAACACCACGAATGCGGATTTGACGTCCAAGTGCAGGCCAATAAAAGGTCAGTGCCACATTGGACTTGTAGGAAATTTGGTGGCCCTTGGGGCTGCTGCGTGTGATGGCGAAGTGCCAACCGTGGTCATCTACATTTTTGAGGATTAAGACACGCGCATCGGGATGTCCGTCAGCATCCACGGTGGACAAGGTCATCGAGTGCGGCTCTCGGATTCCAGCGTCGATGGCCATCTGCAGCCATTCGACGAAAAGGACTTCGGGGTTGGCGGGCGCAAGCGTGATGTCGAAAGGCTTATATGGGCCGGGCAAGGATTTTAGGTTCCGCAGCAGCTCTCGTATGTTGGACACGGTGTTGTCTCTTTCACTAAGTAAACGATTCATGTTCGCAATGCGCAGATTCTCCGTCACCTCATGGCCGTCGTTAGTCGGAGTCCGCTTCTGGCCGTCTTCAGTTGTCGCGCCGAGTCTTCGCTTGCTTCTGAATCGAGAACGTCACCGTGAAGTCCGGGTTCACCACTAAGTGGTCCGAAGCCGGTACTCGCCGGGCTCAGCCTTTCGAAACGAATGCGTATCGGGAGGTAGGTGGAACTGCTCGCCGCCTCGCTGGCCTTCCAGTGATAAAAGAATTCCCTTGCGCTCATCGGCATGGACGACGCGACCGAACAGTTGTTGCTGCTCGAAAGGCTCCTCGGCACCCACGTCAAAGTAGGCAAGTCCAACGAGAACCAATTGCCCAGGGAGCGTGTTCGCAAGGGTCGCGTCCCATGGCAGCTCTTCATTAA
The DNA here is from genome assembly GCF_039581415.1 of Comamonas sp. F1-6. Classification (NCBI taxonomy): domain Bacteria; kingdom Pseudomonadati; phylum Pseudomonadota; class Betaproteobacteria; order Burkholderiales; family Comamonadaceae; genus Comamonas; species Comamonas sp. F1-6. The sequence goes on along the minus strand of NZ_JBCPWN010000023.1, from coordinate 5,157 downwards.
AGTCGTTGCTCATGGCCGAAATTCTGCCCTTAAGTTAGAGGTCTGCTCCTGGCCGAGAGCACCACTTCGTACTGGCCGCCGATAGTGGCCTGTCGAACGACTTCCTGATCACAAGTCGAATGACTGCTGTCAGGGCGCACACCAAGCTCACGTTGTCGCCCACGGGCCGTCTTTCAATGACGCTGCAGATTGCCAACGTCGAAGTGCTCATTCGCCTCCGAGGTTGAATAACCCAATAACCTCGCAATTGGCACGTCATCGAGTTTGACCTGATCCGCCACGCTGCGCAGAATTATTGTTCATCTTGCCGCCGCGAGCCAAGACGACAAGTGCGTGTTCCTGTGGCTCCCATGGAGGTTCGTATGAGCTATCACTTGGAAGGTCGCCTGCTCGAGGTTTGTAACTGTAAGGTTCTGTGCCCCTGCTGGATTGGCGAGGACCCGGACTACGGCACTTGCGACACCATCGTCGCTTGGCGCATAGACAAGGGAAACGTGGATGGTGTTGACGTGGGCGGCAATACCATCGCTGCCGTAGCCCATGTTCCCGGCAATATTCTGGAAGGCAACTGGAGGGCCGCGATTTTTGTCGACGACCAGGCCTCCAAGGCACAAGAGGAAGCGCTGCTCAAGGTCTACACCGGCCAGGCCGGGGGGCCGGTCGCCGATCTCGCCAAGCTGATCGGCGAGGTGGTATCCGTGGAGCGAGCACCCATCCGCTTCACGGTCAAGGAGGGTAAGGGCCAGTTGGAGATCGGCAAGGACTACTTCGCTGAACTCGAGCCGTATCGTGGGGCCATGGATAGGCAGACCACGCTTTCCGACACCGTGTTCTCGACGGTACCCGGGGCACCGGTTTTTGTGGGCAAGGCTCCGACCTACCGATCAAAAAACGCCGCCCTCGCCATCGACCTCGATATCAAGAACCACAACGCCCTGCAGAGCACCTTTGTCTTCGACGCCTGAGCCGCCGGGTCAATCCAAGGCGAGTAGCGATCGGAGCACAAGCGCGGAGATTTCCCAATGACGCCGCAGGCAAGCCCTACGCTGACCAGGGCCACCCGTCACCGTCGCGTGTTCTTGCCGGTCTTGGCAGCACTGGTGGTGCTTGCCTGGGTGACGTTGTGGGCTTGGGCGCGCAGCCCTTACGGTCGCTATCTCGAACACGGTGACTGGACGGCGGAAGGGCCGGCAGCGTTTCTGTGCCGTGTCGTTCCCGCCGGCGATGTGGTCGTACCCATGGCGCTTTACGCCGTTGCCTGGATCCTGATGACGGCGGCCATGATGCTACCCACCACCTTGCCGCTGTTCAACGCCTTTGATCGGTTGACGACCGGGCGCACGGACCATGGGCGCCTCTGCATGCTGCTCGGCCTGGGCTATATGGCGGTATGGGGGGGCTTCGGGCTGCTGGCACACGCACTTCACTCTGCGGTGCTGTCTTTGCTCTCCAGCGTACCCACACTGGCTTGGCATGGCTGGCTGCTGGGTGCGGCGACCATTGCCTTGGCCGGTGTTTTTCAATTTAGCAAGCTCAAGTACCAATGCCTGGAAAAGTGTCGCACACCCTTGAGCTTCGTGATCGAGCACTGGCATGGGGGTGAGCACCCAGCGCGGCAGGCGTTCGCGCTTGGCGCTCACCACGGCCTGTTTTGCGTCGGCTGCTGCTGGGCGCTGATGCTGTTGATGTTTGCGCTCGGTACCGGCAGCCTCGGCTGGATGCTCCTGCTCGCGGCCATGATGGCGATCGAAAAGAACATCCCCTGGGGCCGGCGTCTCAGCAAGCCGCTAGGTATCGCGCTGCTGTCTTGGTCTGCCATCATCGTAATGAGCCATGGTTGACACGCGTGCTGGCCGCACCTCCTTGCAAACGCTCTCGCCGCGGTGGCGATGCTCGCCTTCGCGGCCAATTCATTGTTGTGCCGACTTGCACTGCAGAAAACAGGCATCGATCCGGCCAGCATCGACAGCATCCCCTGCGGGTCAGTTCTGCGTGGAAATTAACAAACAGTGAAATGTCCGCGTTGATATGTTCCGTCGCAGACCGAGCAGAGCCCTAACGACTGCAAAAGCTACTTCACACATCTACTTTCGCTATGCAGCGATTGCCGTCATTGATACAGCCAAGTCCGCCGGGCCACCTCATGACACTACTCGGCCGCTCGAGCCTGCGAGCAGGATCTCTGCGGAGGGCACGCGCTCATACCTTGGCTAGGAAAGCCGCCGCATCACCCGCTTCACACTTCCAGTCTGCGAAGACCCCAACCAAATTGCATTCCACGCAGTGGCAAGCGATGTAGTACCAGCGCACGTCATGTGTGCCCTCGTACACGGAGACGCCGGACATCAGCTCGAACACCTCGTTCTCGCACACGCACTCGTGCGCCTCGGGGGCGGCCTCTTCAACGTAGTCCGCGCTGTCGCCCATCAGGTGTCTCTGCCCGCAGTCGGTGCAGGTGCGGATTGCCACGCCTGCTTCTTCATCAGTCTGCAGCGCAAAAGTCCGGCACCCGCAATTGCATTTGGACGAGGCAAACCGGACGGCCTCATGGCGATTCGCAACGCTGTAGCTGCGCAGCTCGGCTTGGGTGTCGCCGGACGTCGTCCCGTACATGAACTCGCCCTTCTTCGTCAGTGCCATTGATGCTGTTCCATTCTTCAAGGTGGGCTTCCCGGCAGACCTGACGCCAGGCTTGCCCCGATCGTCTGGATTTTGCCTGAAGGCACGGTGATTCGTCGTCAAGAGGCCGGATCGGGGTGGTCGCCGACAAGGGCTGCGGAAATCCTTGAATGCCGATTCTTGGAGATTGCAGCCAGAGACCATCAAGTTCAGCTGTTGATCGCCGCCGACCTTCGATGTTGAAGCCCCTACGTCAGCTCTCAGCTTGAAGCAGTTGGCCAAGCAGCCTTCGCGAACGGCTGCTCCTGGCCGACTGGCGACGGCCCTGCACCCGTTGACTGCCTGTCCTGAGCCGGACGCTCAAGGCGCAACCCCGAAGGTCAGCTTTGCGGTGCTGTACTCACCAGTAGCCAGGCCCGGCTTCGGCCAGAAGCGGAATTCCAGCCAACGATTGCTAGTGTCGGCTTCAAACTACTTGCAGCTGCTGAGATCTGGCAAGCCTATGATCGCTGCCTCCGATTTCTGTTGGATCGGTTGGATGACGCATGCAGCAAAAAACAAAGACATTCCACTGATCATTTTTTTCCGATCAATGAGTTTCTTACACAAGAAATCTGAATTTTTGATCATGGAATTATGGAAAAAGCCATTACAAAATTCTTGTTCTAAAGGCGAGCGGGAAGATTTTTGAGTTTAAATGCTGGGAGCAACAACCATTAAAGCGCCCACTATGTGTGCATGTTAATAGTCATGCGCAGAGCATCAATGGGTTAATTTGGAACCCTCTGTATAGCTAGATCGCATGAGAAGATGGATAGTTATTAGTGCTGCCACCTTGTTTGCAATTCTCGCCAGCACCCTGCCGTTAGTCGCCATGTTCGCGATTGACCAAGACAACGCTAACGAGACGCTCCAACTCTACGTCAATGACCGCGCATCCTATACAGCACTCCGGGGTGAACGAACATTGGAGAATGCAAAGCAGGCACTCGTCCGCGCTCAAGCGATAGACGGGGCGGACTGCTCACCAGAGCACATGGGTCAAATGGGCCAGGTTGCCGTAGATGCACATAGCATTGAGGACGTTGGCTATTTCAGAAGCGGACAATTGGTCTGCACACGATTAGGCGTGATCTCCCCGCCCGCTAGGGCACACGCTGGAGATTTGGATCTCGGCGACGAATATTCACTTCACTTTGCCGAGCAGCCCATACTGTTTAAAGGCAAACCACGAATTGAACTGCGTCGCGGCGACTACGGGGTTCTCATCATGCCTGGGCGGTTTACCGACTTGGTTGGGCATCCCGACACGACGCTAGGTCTGGCGACCAACCAGGGGCATGTACTGGAAGTTTCTGGATCTGCTGATTCGCAAATCATCAAGGCACTGATCTCTGGCGAACCTTTCGTAACGAGCTCCCGATATGTGTATGCGACACATGCAGTCAATGATGATCTGGTTGCCTTTGCACTCATAGACCGTGAACATGCCCGATACAAAACCTCTGTGGACTGGCGTTACATCCTGCTAGTCGGCGGTGGAATTTCGTTCACTCTTATTGGATTTATCGTCTGGGTCTCAAGATTACAGCTTTCCCCTGCAAAGACACTGGAGCAGGCAATACGGAACCGCGAATTCGTTGTTCATTATCAGCCGATCATTGAACTCTCGACTCGGCGGTGCATCGCAGCTGAGGCGCTAGTGCGCTGGCAGCAGCAAGGTGGTCGGCTGGTGCCGCCCGATCAATTCATCCCTCTGGCAGAGGCGAGTGGCCTGATCTCTTCGTTGACTAATTTGGTGGTCGAGACCGTTACGAGCGAAATGGGGACATTGCTCCGCAGTAAGTCGGATCTACATGTCTCCATCAACATCTCGGTTCACGATATAGAGAGTGCGCAATTTCTGCTTGGACTTACCACGGCCACCGCAAAGGCTGGAATTGATCCATCGCAGATCTGGCTTGAAGTGACGGAGCGTAGCTTTATGAATGTTCCAGCTGCAAGGAGGACAATCGCGGCCGCTAGAGACGCAGGGTTCAGGATTGCGGTCGACGATTTCGGAACAGGCTATTCAAGCCTTGCACTCCTTGACGGACTACCGTTAGATGCATTGAAAATCGACAAATCTTTCGTCGATGCAATTGGTCACGACGCTGCACAAAACATTGTCACGCGCCACATTATTGGCATGGCGCATGAATTGAAGTTGGCCATGATTGCAGAGGGCGTCGAGACACGTGAGCAGGAGACTTATCTCAAAAATGCAGGTGTCCAGTTTGGTCAAGGGTGGCTCTATGCGAAAGCGCTGCCTGCCAAGCAATTCATAGCTTTGTTGACTTGCTCTCCAAGCGATGAAGGTTTGGACAACCACAGAAATTTGAGGGTGCTCGAGCATGAAGCTTAGAGTTGCATATTGCACTGGAGCAGTCCAAAGGTAGACCAAGGTTGTCTGCCTGTCCATTAACGAAATGAATGCATGACGGGCGTTAGCGGCAGCAGTCGCTGCATTGCTGACGTTCGGGCTCATGAAACGGATGT
>NZ_JBCPWN010000022.1:0-92763 GCF_039581415.1 Comamonas sp. F1-6 | reverse complement strand
CGCCGCAGCGTTGAACACCAGTTGCCGGGCCATGGCCTCGCGCAGATGATTGATCATGGGCTGCGTGCCCATCAGCATCAGCAATGCGCCCGTACCCAGGATGGCCAGATGCGACAGATCGCGCGAGCGCGCACCCTGGCCGTCTTCACGCGTCTTCTGCAGCTTGCGTTCGGTGGCGGGCAGGTTTTTGTCTTGGGATTCGGACATGGCGCACGGACGGATTGGATATCCCAATTGTCCGAATCCGGCGCCCAGGCAATGCGCGGATAAGCGGCAGCCAAGCCCTGCTTATGCACGACTCCGCATCACAACGCATCCATCAATTTGATAGCTGCCTGTGCTTTCCTATCAGGAGATAGAGCCTGTTTTTAGCGAGTTTTCACCCAGACACTCAGGCCTGAGCCTGCGGCATGCCCAGCTTGAGTTCGCTGAGCATGCGCAGCAGCATCCGGTTGAGGTCTTCGGCCTCCCACTCCTCCTGCTCGCGCAGCTGCCGGATGGGTGCCGGGTCACGACTCTCCAGAGCCTGGCTCATCTGCAGCACGGCCGCATAAGGACCGGAGCGCGTGACGATGGCATCGAAAATGCGCTCGTTCAGCGGCGTGCGTCGCAAGATGGTGGCCACCGGCTCATGCAGCAGCAAATCCAGCTGCGAGAACAGGCTGCACAAGTACATCTCACGCTGCAGGTCCAGGCTCACCCCGGCCTCGATCAGCTGCTCGGCCAGCCTGGCGCGCAGCACGACCTGCGTGCGCAGAGGCACCAGGTCCTGTTCGGTACAGGCATGGGGCAGCTGGTCGGCCAGCCAGCGCTCCAGCGTGCCCAGCCCCAGCATCACCAGCCCACGGCGCAGCGAGTCCACGCCGCGACGCAGGCCCAGTGCAGCCGAGTTCGTATAGAGCAAAAAGCGATAGGCCAGCACCGGGTCCGAACCCAGGATCTCTTCCATCACATCCAGGGACTGTTCCTTGTCGATGGCCTTCATGAGCCTGAAGAGCGCATCGCGCGAGGGCTGGGGCTGTTGCAGCCGAAAGGCCTGCATGGTGTCTGCCACGGGCCAGCCGGCCACGGCGGCCGCTTCGTGTTCGTCGAGACAGGAGCGCGCCAGCTCCAGGCTCTGCAGGCTCTGGTACATCTGACCGTCCAGCAGATTCAGGGGCTGAGTGGCAAAAAAGCCCGAGGCAGTCTCCTTGTCCGCATCTTTTGCCGGCTGGCTGGAACGCACGGCATTGGGCAATCCAGCGGCACCTTCTGGCGGCAGGCTCAGCAGGCTGCTGGCAAAGCAGCGCGCAGCATCGGCATCGGGCACATCGGCCAGCGATCCGCCCCAGACCAGCATCAGCCCGCGTGCCTTGGCCTTCTGCACCAGCTCGTAAATACCTTCATCCTGCTGCAGCCAGTCGCCGCGCACCTCTATCCAGGGACTGCCCTGAGGTGCATGTTCTAGAAGATTGCACAGAACCTGGCGGGACTGCGGCGATATCAAGAGCGGCGGTGCCTGACGGCTCCAGATCTCATCCACCGTGCGCAGGAAATGCGCCATGTCGGCAGAGGAGCCCGAGTCTTCGTGCACATAAAGCTGAATCCCTGCCAGGCGTCGCGTACGTCCCCAGAGCGGCCGATAACCAAGAGTCAAAGAGCTGAGGGCAGACTGGGTCATGGAAGATTTGGACAGGTAGACGACGAGACATCAAGACGGACAGAGCCCGCTGGAATCAGCCGATGTAGTTGAACAGCGAAAGCTTCTGCATCTGTGCATAGGACTGCAGGGCGGCCTGCAAGCCCACCTTCTGCGTATCCACTTGCGACAGCGCCGTGATCATATCGATATCTTCGGCACGTGAACGGGCTCCTTCCTGCGTCAATGCCTGATCCTTCATGTCGGACTCCAGGCCGTCTGCACGTTTGAGCTGGTCGCCGGCATAGCTGCGCATGGCCTGCACCCTGTTCATGCCCGAATCCAGTTCGCTCAAGGCGCGCCCAAGACCCTGCTGCAATGCGGTCGATCCCCCCGTGCCGCCCTTGACCGTGGCAATGGCCTGATCCAGCACGCTGAAAATATCGGTACGTGTGCTTGGAGACATGGTGAAGCTGTCGCCGTCGGCCGGAGTACCCTTGATGCTGATCTGCTGACCACCAACGGTAATCGCCTGCCCTTCCTTGTAGGGCGTGGGCGGAACCACGGGGTTGGTCACTGTGGCCGAGCTGGAGTTGATCTCGTAGCTGACCTCGCCGGTAGTCGGGTCCTTGGTGAATACCAGGGTGTAGCTATCGCCCGTGACCTTGCTCGGGTCGGTGACCGATCCCACATCCGCCCAGGCCTTGCCGGAATTGGAGGCAGCGCCATTCACCACAAACACCCCGTTGCCGGTGGGCACGTTCAACCAGGCCGCATGACCATCCAGAGAGATGGGCAGGCCGTTGTCGCTGCCAGTGCTCTGGCCGGGGTTGAGCTGGCTGCTCGAGCCCGGAGGCGTGCTTTGCAGCGGCGTATCGGGACTGCCCAGCCCGCGGAAAATCGGCAAGCCGTTGGAGTCCTTGGCATTGGCATAGCCGAGAATCTGATCGCGCAGGCTTTGCATCTGCTGGACCAGCGCATCGCGTGCCACCTGGTCATACGAACCGTTGCCGGCCTGCACCACCAGATCACGAAAATCCTGCAAAGCACCATGAGCCTTGCCCAGCTCGGACTCGCCCTGGGCAATCACATCGCGCTGGGCACCGAGCACACGCTGGTCATTTTCAGAGCGGGTGATGCGGGTGCGTGCGCGCTCGGCCTGGGCCGCCGCCACGGGATCGTCGCTGGCGCGCAGCACGCGCTTGCCCGCCGTGGTCTTCTCCATCAGGTCCACCAGGCTGCTCTGACGCGAGCCCAGGTTGTTGATGGTGCTGTCATACATATTGGCCGTGCCAATGCGGTTGATGCTCATGCCTGTTCTCCGGCTGTAGGGGGTTAACGGCCAACGGCCTGGATCACGCTGTCAAAAATGCCCTGAGCCACCTGCAGCATCTTGGCCGAGGCCTGGTAGGACTGCTGGTACTGCAGCAGCTTGGCGGCTTCTTCATCCAGATTGACGCCGGATACGGCGGTGCGATCGCCTTCCAGATTCTTGGCAATCGAGTCGGACAACTTGGCTGCATAGGCCGCGCTTTGCGTGCGCGTGCCGATCTGCGCCATGGCGGTGGAAAAACCGTCGCTGAGCGTGGTCGCGCCATCGAAGATCACGGCGTCGCGCAACGACAGGAAGGAGCTGGCATTGCCCGTATCCGAGCTGTAGAAGCTGTTGGGGCCGAAGCTCACGGTATCGCTGGTGGCACCATCCACCGCAGGCGTGCCGGTGAGCGTCACCTTGAGCCCCGGAGCCAGCTCGATGGCCTGCCCGGAGATATAGGCGCCTGTCGCAGCCACGCCGTTGGGGGCAGGCGTGATGGTATAGGTCATGCCGCCCGCCCCATCGGGAGCGAAAGACAGGGTGGTGCCGGCAGGAAAGGTAGAGGCATCGAAGCCTTTTTCCACCTTCAGGCTGGACATGCGGACGGCCGCATCGCCCAGCGAGTTGATCTTGGCCGACACCGGATTGGCCACCGCCAAATCGTTGCCGGAATGCACCATGGTCTGAATATCGTGCGCCGCCGATGCCACAGGACTGAACAGCACGGACTGGCCGGCCTGGCCATCGTTCTTGAGATCGAACTGCAGACCGTCAATCGTCATGCCGCGCAGGTCCGTCAGATCGTTGAAGGCCGTGGTCTGGCCATCCGACAGGCGCACCACCTTGCCCTTGGGCGCATCGTTGCCGAAAACGATCTTGTAATCCGAAGCCTTGAGCGCGCTTGAGTCCTTGACCGTGACCGTGGGCGTATCGGGCTGTACCCATTGAGCACCCGTGGTGGAGCCCGTGGTCGTCATCGGAATATTGAACAGCGCCCCGCCCTTCTGACCCGACAAGGTCAGGCCCAGCTGGTTCTGCGTATTGAGCGTATCCCCGATCGAGATCACCATGCGCCCCAGCAGGTTGCGCCCCTCGCTCAGGTCGTTGTTCTGGAACTGCAGCAGACCGGCAATCTCGCCGCCGCCGGCCATGGCCGGAGTCAGCTCCACGGGCTGCCCGCCCTGCTGCTGGAAATACAGGCTCATCTTGCCGCTGCCGGGGTACTGCGTGGACTCCTGCAGGCTGAGCTTGGCCGCGCTCTGCCCCAGCACCAGCGGCTGGCTGCCACCCACGAACAGGCTGATGGAGCCATCGCCGGCGTCGACCTGCGAGGTCTGCACGTATTTGTTGATGTCACGCACCAGCTGGTCGCGCTGATCGAGCAGGTCATTGGGCGTGTGGCCCGTGGCAATGGCGCTGCTGATCTGGCCGTTGAGCGCCGCCACCTGTTGGGACAGACTGTTGACCACATTCACGTCATTGCTCATTTGCTGGCGCGTGCTGTAGTCCATCTCGTCGAGCTGGGCCGAAGCCGAGCGAAAGCGCGCAGCCAGTTCGCTCATGCGCGTCAGCACCACCTGGCGTGCCGAAGAGTCGGTAGGCGCGCTGCTCACATCGGCAAACGCATTCATCATGTCGTTGATGGCCGCGCCCAGGCCGTTGGTTCCGCCGGAGAACACTTCCTGCAACTGGTTGAGCGAGTTCGAGCGCGCGGAGTCTGCGGCACTGGCTGCGGTGGCCGCCGTGGCCTGGCGGTTGAGCAGCTCGCTGAAGTTGCGCAAGATGGTCGCCACATCGGCGCCATTGCCGATATAGCCATTGCCGATGTTCTGGCCCGCCGAGGTCTGGAAGGCCACGCTCTGGCGCGAGTAGCCGGCAGTGTTGACGTTGGCGATGTTGTGCCCTGTGGTTTGCAGGGCGATCTGGTTGGCCATCAGGGCGCGTGCGCCCACGTTCAGAAGACTCATGACTGGTTCTCGGTGATCTTGTTGATCTGGGCGGCACGGGCGCTGACGCCCAGACGGCTTGCGACATTGGCGCTGTTGTTGCCGGCGTTGGCGACGCTGACCTGGGCCACGCTCTGGATGGCGCGGCTGAGCTTTTGCGCATAGGCCGGATCGGTGGCGTAGCCGGCCTTTTGCAGCTCGCTGGCATAGGCCTGGGCAGAGCCGGTCTGGGCCATGGCTTTTTCGTAGCGCGGATTGCTGCCGATCAGACGTGCGTAGTCGCGGAAGGACTCCTCGTAGGAGTCATAGGCGCGGAATTTGGCCGTCACCTTCTTGGGCGCGCCATTGATGTATTCGGTGGTCGTGACTTCGGCGACCTTGCCCGTCCAGCTGCCACCGGCCTTGATGCCGAACAGGTTGAACGAGTTGCTGCCGTCCTTGTTGCGGATCTCGCTCCTGCCCCAGCCCGTCTCGTGTCCGGCCTGGCCGATCATGTAGTGGGCCGGGATGCCGCTCTCGCTGGCCACGCGCTGGGCCGCGCCGGTGTGCGCCGTCACGAAGTTGTCGCGCCCCTTGGGAGCCGGTGCATAGGCATTGATCGATTGCGCAGCCTGGCTGCGGCTGCCGCTCCAGGCGCCGTTGCTGCCCACATTGCGCCAGGCGTTGCGGCTCAGGCTCAGTGTGGAAGGCACGGCAATTTCGGCGTCCTCGGCGGCGTCGACCCCCATGCTGCGCGCCAGCTGCTTGCTGATGGCATCCGTCAGGCCGCCGGGCTGGCCCGCCATGGCCACCGAGAGCTGCTGATCCAGCAGATCGGTGCTGAGATTGCCCTGCGCGCTGTCGAGCAGGCCGGACTTCATGGTCGCCTCGCGCATGCTCTTGATCATCTCGCGCATGAACAGCGACTCGAGCTGCTTGGCCGTCTCGCGTGCAGCCTGCGGGCTGTTCTCGCCGGCTGCCGTCTTGAGCGCATTGAGCGAACGTGCATCGACAGCCAGGGCATTGCTGGCCGCCAGGGATGAAGAATGGGGCAATGACGTGCTCATATCACCTCCAGCTCGGCGTCCATGGCGCCAGCGGCCTTGATGGCCTGCAGGATGGCCAGCAGATCCTGCGGTGTGGCGCCCAGTGAATTCAGCGCCCGCACCACATCAGTGAGCTGGGGCGAATTGGGCATGTTGATGACCTTGCCGGGCTCCTGCTTGACCTGGATGTCGGACTTCTGCGCCACCACGGTCTGCCCCTGCGAGAACGGTGCAGGCTGGCTGATGACCGGCGTGGTGCTGATGGTGATGGACAGATTGCCGTGCGCAATCGCGCAGGGGCCCAGGGTCACCGCCTGATTGAGCACGATGGAGCCGGTGCGGGCATTGATGACCACCTTGGCCGCCGGCTTGGAGGTCTCGATGGGCATCTCCTGAATCTCGGCGATCATGCGCACGCGCGAGCCCGGGTCAATGGGTGCATTGACCTGCACCGTGCGGCCGTCCAATGCCATGGCCGTGCCCGCGCCCATGCGCTGGTTGATGGCGCGCACCATCTTGTCGGCGGTCTGGAAGTCGGTCTGATTCAGGCCCAGCGTGATCGTGTTGCCCTGGTTGACGGGAGTGGGCACTGCACGCTCGACCTGCGCGCCCTGCGGCACGCGGCCCGCGTTCAGGTGATTGACCTGCACCTTGGAGCCGCCGGCCGCAGCCCCGGCACCGCCGACCACCACATTGCCCTGGGCCAGGGCATAGATCTCGCCGTCCGCGCCGCGCAGCGGTGTCGCCACCAGCGTGCCGCCCTTGAGCGACTTGGCATTGCCCATGGAGGAGACATTGATGTCTATGGCCTGACCGGGCTGTGCAAAGGCCGGAAGCTCGGCCGTGATGATCACCGCCGCCACGTTCTTGAGCTGCAGCTGGGCCGCATTGCCCGTGGCCGGCAGGGCGATGCCCATCTGCTCCAGGTAATTGGCCAGCGCCTGCTTGGTGTAGGGCATCTGCGTGGTCTGGTCGCCCGTGCCGTCGAGGCCGACCACCAGACCGTAGCCTGTCAACTGGTTGCTGCGCACGCCCTGGATGGCGGCAACCTCCTTGATGCGTGTGGCATGCGCAGGCAGGGTGAGCCCGCTGGCGCCAAGGGCTGCGACCACCAGCAAGGCGGTGTGCGCAGGGCGCAGTGACAGGAGCGTGGACAGTACTTTCATACTGCCCATTCTCGGAAGAATCAGAACGGCATAACGTTCAAAAAGAACCGGGACAACCAGCCAATTGACTGGGCTTCACCGGCCTGGCCACGGCTGCGCGACTCGACGCGCAGATTGGCCACCTGAGTCGATGCCACGGTACTGCCCGGACGCAGCGAGCGCGGGTCCACCGTGCCCGTGAAACGCAGCACATCGACGTTGTGGTTGACGCCGATCTGCTTCTCGCCGGCAATCACCAGATGACCGTTGGGCAGCACATCGACCACGGTGGTGGCAATCGAGCCCGTGAAGGTGTTGTTGCTGCTGGTGGCCCCAGAGCCCTTGAAGTCGTTCTTGCTCTCGGCCCCCAGGGTGAGCGCATCGGCCACCGTCTTCTCGGCGCCGCCCCTGAGCAGCGGCAGCGAGGTGATGCCCGTGCTCAGCTCGTTGGCTCGCCCGACCTTGGAGTCCGTGCTCTGGCTGGCCGAAACGCGCTCGACGATCTGCACCGTCACCGAATCGCCCACCATGCGGGCGCGCTGATCCTCGAACATGGGACGGTAGCGACTGGCATTGAACAGGCTGCCTGTGGGCGCCTGGGCCGTCTGCTCGCGCGGCTGCAGCACCGGAGGTGCGGTGGATGGCATGTCCACGGGCGGCGGCGGATTGAGCGTGACGCAGCCCGAAACCAGCAGGGCCCCGGCGAGGGCGCAGAGCGGCGGGCAATGGGAAACAATGGCTTTGAACATGGCGGCAAGTCCTTGGCAGTCAGGCGCTTCGCCCCTTGTGCCCTTGCGTGCGCGAGGCACGCTATTGAAATCAGAGCTTATAGCGCTTATCCCAAATGGAAATCAGCAATGAATTGATCTGAAAACCATAGACATCAAGCGCAAGCTGCTCCTCAATACATGGTGATCAATCAGAGCTGTGCCAGCTTGGCCAGCATCTGGTCGGAGGTCTGAATCGCCTTGGAATTCATTTCGTAGGCGCGCTGCGTCTGGATCATGGTCACCAGCTCCTGGACCACGTTCACGTTCGAGGCTTCCAGATAACCCTGCTGAATCGTGCCCAGACCGTTGGTACCGGGCGTGCCCTGCTGGGGCTGGCCCGACGAAGCGGTCTCGACGTAGAGGTTCTGGCCGCGGGGCTCCAGGCCTGCGGCATTGATGAACTGGCTCATCGCGATATTGCCCACCTGCTGCGGCGCAGCCTGGCCGGGCATGGTGACGCTGACCACGCCGTCATGGCTGATCGACACCTTGGTAGCACCCTGCGGGATGGTGATGCCGTTGGCCACGGGCAGGCCGCTGGAGGTCACCAGCTGGCCCTGGGCATCGACCTCGAACGAACCGTCGCGGGTATAGGCAATCGTGCCGTCGGGCATATTGACTTCGAAGAAGCCGTTGCCGTTGATGGCCACATCCAGCGCATTGCTCGATTGCTGCAGGCTGCCCTGCAGAAAGTTGCGGCTGGTGGCCACGGTGCGCACGCCCAGGCCCAGGTGCAGGCCAGTCGGCAGCTGATTCTGCTCGGTGGTCTGCGAACCCGACTGGCGCAGGTTCTGATAGATCAGATCCTCGAAGACCGCATTCGCGCGCTTGTAGCCGGTGGTGGAGACGTTGGCCAGATTGTGCGAAATCACGTCCAGCTGCGTCTGCTGGGCTTCCATGCCGGTCTTGGCAATGAACAGCGAATTGATCATGACGTATTCCTTTGGCTATCAGCCGTTCAAGCTCAGCAGCTGGCTGGCGGATTTATCGTTGGTTTCAGCGGTCTGCAGCAGCTTCATCTGCTGCTCGAACTGGCGCGAGGCCGCGATCATGCCGACCATGGTTTCGACGGAGTTCACATTCGATCCCTCGATCGAGCCCGACAGCAGGCGCGCTGTTTCATCATTGGGCAGCGCATCGCCCTGCGCCGCGCGGAAAAAGCCGTCATCGCCGCGCACCAGCGGCTCATCGACGGGCGGCGTGACCAGCTTGACGCGCCCCACGGCCACGGGTAGCTGGTTGCCCATCTTGGCAGTCAGCGTGCCGTCCGAACCCAGGGAGATCGTGGACTCTGGCGGGATATCGATGGGCGCGCCGCCGTCGGAGAGCACGGCCTGGCCGTTGCTGTTGACCAGTTGCCCTTCGGGCGAGATCTCGAACACGCCGTTGCGCGTATAGGCTTCCTGGCCATCCAGGCCCTGCACGGCAAACCAGGCGCGGCCCATGGCCATGGCGTCCAGCGCACGGCCGGTGCGCTGGGCCGGGCCGGGAGTGTCTTGATAGCCGGAGGTGGCCTCCAGCGCAAACACGCGGGTGCCGGCCCCCGAACCCTGCAGCGGTACCGAACGGAAGGTGGACATCTCGGCCCTGAAGCCGTTGGTGCCCGCATTGGCCAGGTTGTGAGCCAGCACGGCCTGACGCTGGGCTGCCGCATTGGCCCCAGTCATCGACGTATAAATAATTTTGTCCATGCTGACCTTCCTTCCGTCAAATCAATCGCCTTTGCAGCCCAGGCGCAAAGCGCCTCAAGGGCTTATCGGTTATCGCAGGTTCACGAGTGTGGAGAACACCTGGTCCTGCGTCTTGATGGTCTGGGCGTTGGCTTGGTAGGAGCGCTGCGCCGTCATCATGTTGACCAGCTCGGCCGTCAGGTCCACGTTGGACTCTTCCAGCGCGCCCGACTGCAGCGAGCCGAAGGTGCCGGTCTGGGCCGAACCATTGAGCGCAGGGCCGGAGTCGGAGGTAGCAACCCATTTGTTGTTGCCGATGGAGCCCAGACCCTGGGTATTGGTGAATGCCGCCAGAGCGATCTGGCCTTCGGTGCGCGTGACGCCGTTGGAGTAGGAAGCCACGATGGAGCCGTCGCGGCCCACATTGATGCCCGTCAGTGCGCCCGAGGTATAGCCGTCCTGCTTGAGGCTGCTGACGGCAAACTTGGTGCCGAACTGGGTCAGACCGCCGAAATCGAACGCGACGTCGAAGGGCTGCAGGCCGTTGGGATTGGCCGTGCCGCCGCTGACGCTCAGATTCAGCGTGGTACCCGAACCTGTGGTCGGTGCATTGGGGGTGACGCTGGTGAGCTTGCCGCTCGCGTCGAACACTGCCGTACCAATGGGCGTGGCCGTGGCATCGAGCGAGTTGAAGACATTCCAGGTGTTGCCTGTGGCGTCTTTCTCGAAATACAGATTGACCGGGATCGCCGTGCCTTGGGTGTCATACACATTCAGCGAGGTGCCATAGGTGGCACGAGGCGTGGCAGCGACAGGAGGCGTGGCTGTCGCGTCGCCGGCGGCCGCCGTGGCGCGTGCATCCAGATTCAGCTCCACATTCACCTTGGATGTCTGCTTGGCGGGAATCGGCTGTCCTGTGGGAAAGCTCATCGGCACAGGCGTGGCACCCGACTGGATCTTGCCGGTCGAAGGGTCCACCACATAGCCCATGACATTGTCGTTGTCCACGGTCTTGAGGTTGCCCTCCTTGTCCAGGCCGAAGTTGCCGGCGCGCGTGTAGGCGATGCTGCCGTCGCTTTGCTTGACGACGAAAAAGCCGTTGCCGTTGATGGCGATGTCCAGGTTGTTGCCCGTCGAAGTGATGGAGCCCTGCCTGAACTGCTGGGACACGGAGGCCACGTTGACGCCGATGCCGCTGCTCTGGCCGCTGGCCGAGCCGATGGCGCTGGCGACCATCTCGGCAAAGTCAGCGCGCGAGGCCTTGAAGCCCGTGGTGTTGGAGTTGGCGATGTTGTGGCCGATGACGTCCAGATTCTTGCTGGCGGCGTTCAAGCCGGAGAGACCTTGTTGAAAACCCATGATGTGTTCCTCAATCAGTAAACGGCCTTGACGCCGGAATAAGCCACGCTGTCGCCGTTATCGAGCTCCAGCGACAAAGAGCCATTGGCCGAGCTGGTGGCAATCACGGCATGCGGCGCCAGCGGGGTGGATGCCACTGCGGTCGTGCCATTGGTGGCGACCACGCTGTAGCGCAGTTGCGAGGCATCGCCGCTGTATTTGTCCTTGCCATCCCAGGTGAAGTAGTTCCGCCCGGCAGCGCCGGCACCCAGGTCGATGGTGTCCACCAGCTCGCCGCTGGCCGTGGTGATCTGGATCTTGACGCTGGCCGCCTGGTTTTCCAGATCGAAGGCAGCGGTATGCGTGCCATCGGCCGCCACACCCAGGGTGTTGCCCTCGGTCAGCACCGTACGACCGATCATGGAAGTGCCCTGCAGCACCTGCATGGCCGTGAACTGGCTGGACATGGAGGCCATGGTCTGGTTCAGCTGCTGAATACCGGTCACGGTGTTGATCTGCGCCATCTGCGAGGTCATTTCCGCGTTGTCCATGGGATTCATGGGGTCCTGGTTGTTGAGCTGGGCCACCAGCAGCTTGAGGAAACGGTCCTGCGCCTCGTTGGGGTTGGTCACCGAGTTCTTGGTATTGCTGGTGGTGTTGGTCGTGGTGCCGTCCACGCTGCTTGCGCCGTAGATCATGTGTGTGTTCCCGGGCTTACTGGCCCATTTGCAGAGTCTTGAGCAGCAGCGTCTTGGCCGTGTTCATGACTTCCACGTTGTTCTGATAGGAGCGTGACGCCGAGATCATGTTGACCATCTCGTCCACGGCGCTCACGTTGGAATGGGTGACATAGCCCTCGCCATCGGCCAGTGGATTGCTGGGGTCGTGGATGCGGCGGCCGGGCGTGTTGTCCTCGCTGATGGCATTGACCTTGACGCCCGCGCTGCCGTCGTTGCCCATGGGCACGGTCTGAAACACGACCTGGCGCGCCTTGTAGACGCTGCCATCGGGGCCGGCCACGGCATCGACGTTGGCCAGATTGGAGGCCACCACGTTCAGGCGCTGGGACTGGGCGCTGACCGCGCTGCCCGAGATATTGAAGATGGAAAACATGGACATGGTTTAGCTCCTGGGCTTACTGGCCTTGAATGGCGCTGAGCATGGTCTTGGCCTGGCCGTTGATGAAGCGCAGCGTGGCTTCGTAGCGCACGGAGTTGTCGACGAAATTGGCGCGCTCGCGATCCAGATCCACGGTGTTGTTATCCAGGCTGGGCTGGGAATTGACCGAATAGCCGAGCTTGGCCTTGAGCGCCTCGTCCGACATCTGCGCCTGCAGCGGGATATGGCCTGCCGTCGTGACGCTGGCCTGGGTCAGGGGCTTGGGCCCGCTGGTCGCGGCCATCAAGGCTTCGCGGAAATTGAAGTCGCGCGCCACATAGCCGGGGGTGTCGGCATTGGCAATATTGCTGGCAATCGCACGCTGGCGCTCGGCGCGCAGCAGCAGCGCCTCGCTTTGGAAGTCCAGTCGTTCGGTCATTTTGTTCAGCATTGCGGCCTCGCTTTCAGAATTCGGGGATGCCGGAGCCCACGGACTGCGGCATGCGAGGATTATGAAAATCGGCAGCGCAAACTAAAGCGCGAAGAAAGCGGTATTGCGCTGGCTCTTCAAGCCATTGCGCAAGCCATGTCACGCCTATATTTGCCAGCATCGTCTGCAGCCCTGTGACTGCGGATACTTCAAAGGATTGATGCATGTCTGGCCGCTTTTCCCTGTTTCTGCGCCTTCGCCCCTCTCAAGGCCTGGCTGCAGCATGGGGTCTCGCTGCGCTGCTGCTGACGGCTGGCGCACAGGCCCAGGACGGCGCGGCGCAGCTCAGCCAGATCGGACAGCGCTTTGTCGATGCGGCTCTGCACCAGCCATCAACCGAGACTGCGCAGGCCGGCAATGGCATGGCTTTGCGCATGGAAGTTCAGATGGGCCAGCTGGACTCGCGCCTGCGCCTGGCAGCCTGCGCCAAGGTCGAGCCCTATCTGCCTGCGGGCAGTCGCCTCTGGGGTCGCACCCGGCTGGGCCTGCGCTGCGTGCAGGGCAGCGTGCCCTGGAACGTGTTCCTGCCCATCACCGTGCGGGCCTATGGCCCGGCCTGGGTGGCCCAGGGCAATATTCCGGCCGGCAAGACGCTGAGCGCCGAGGACGCAGCCCCCGCTGAAGTGGACTGGGCCGAGGACAGCGCCCCCGTCTTCGCCAATGCACAGGATTTCATCGGCATGGTCGCGGCGCGACCGCTGACTTCGGGGCAGGCTCTGCGCCAGAACATGGTACGTCCGCCTGCCTTGTTCACGGCGGGATCGTCCGTCCAGGTGATGGTCAACGGCGGCGGCTTCAGCGTTGCCGGCTCAGGCAAGGCAATGACTGCAGCCGGAGAAGGACAGCAGGTACGGGTTCGCATGGATAATGGCCGCCTTGTTACAGGAACGGTCAATGCCAGTGGCGTGGTTCTGGTTCAATGACGAGAGAGTGCATACTCACTTCATCAACCATGCCAAATATTCCTCAAGTTTTACGCGCCCTTGTCGAAAGCAAGGCTACAGCGCCCTACGCCGATACAGGGCGATTGGAGAACCAGCATGAAGATAGGCAATAAGCCGGACCTGCAGCAGACCGCTGCAGCCGCCAAGCAGGCCCCGAAATCCGCCACCACGGTTGCCACCGAAGAATCGACCAAAGGCTTGTCCGAGCGCGCCGCTGGCGTGCCCGTGTCCTTTTCGTCCTCGGCCCGCGCCCTGGACAGCCAAAACCGCACCAATACCGACTTTGATGCCGACCGCGTCAAGGCCATGCGCGAAGCCATTGCCAATGGCAGCTTCCGCGTCAACGCCGAGGCCGTGGCAGACAAGCTGCTGGCCAATACCGAAGAATTCCTGGTTCACGCTCGCGGCTGAAGCGCCCGTGCCTGAACTCCCGAACAAAGGCTGACCCGATGACCTTGCAGGAAATGCTCGATTCGCTGGATGCGGTGATTCAGACCGTTTCGGCATCGCTGCAGTCACCGGACGCATCCGCGCTGGAACAGTCCAGCACCCGCCTGCGTGACGCCATGGTGGCGTTCTCCCAGCTCGTCAAACGCTTCTCGGCAGACGACTGGACGCCTGCACTGCGCGAGCGCGCACAGAATCTGGACCGCGAAATTTCCCTGGTCCGTGACCAGTTGGCAAGGCTTTCCGTGCTCAACCAGCGCCGCACCAAGGCCCTGGTGCCTGCTGCCGAAGACAGCACCTATGAAAGCAGTCTGCGCGGCGCATCGCAGACCGGCCGCGCACGCATCTATCACGCAGCCAGCTAGGCTCGACGCGGAAACTCCAAGCAACACGGGCAACCCGGCACGAGATGCTCTGGGCGCGCTCAACCACGCCGGCCGCTAAGCGGTGGCCCGCCACCTGACCGCAGCGCCTGCCGACATCCCCATGAACCATGGCTTTGCCCGCGTCTATGGCTTTGATGCCCCAGCACAGCCAGCTATGACACACAGATGGTCAGCCGGTTGGTCCGCGGCGTGGTGCAGGGCGATGCCATAGGCAGGCAGCGGCCCGTGGAGTTCGACCATCCGATGTCCGACGCCTTTGGCGAGCTGCTGCAGCGCACAGGCTGCCATATCCATCAGGGTCCCGTCCAGCTGGGTTAAGAACGTGTTGACGATCTCTACGCAGTCGCGTTGGAGCGCAATCGGGATGAGTTCAAAGCGTTGGCTCGCCGCTTGCACCGGGGTGCAAGCAAGAGTCAGCGCGCAGAAATCGCCCGATTTCGCCCCAACCCTGCGGGACAGAGGGTTTGCGGGCGGTCTGCGGCGTTGCGAATCCTCGCAATAGCACGGCTATTGCTGCGGTATCGCGCCTTGCATCCCATCCCGCAAACCCTCTGTCGCGGCGCGAGGAGATCGTCAACACGTTCTACAACTTCTGTGCCTGGGCCCGCATGGGGGCCACGACGCGCTCGAAGACGCGCCAGAAGGCGGCGTCCTGTGTGGTCGCGAAGTTGATGCGCATGCAGGTGCTGGAGCCCCGGCTGGCATGGAACATGGCGCCAGGGGCAATCATGTAGCCCTGATCCAGCAGCAACTGGGTCAGCACCTCGGTATCCACGCCGGTATCCACCCAGCCGAACATGCCAGCAGGCTCGGCCACAAACCGACAGCCAGCCGCCTGGGCCAGAGCCACGCTGCGCGTGCGCGCCTGGGCCAGATGCTGGCGCAGCCGCTCGGCATGGCGGCGCAGCTGGCCTTGCTCCATGCACAGGGCCAGGGCCTGCTCCATGGGGGTCGGCGTGGACAGGGTGGACAGCAGCTTGGTGTCCAGCAGTCTCTCGACCAGCTCGGGCGGCGCTGCCAGATAGCCCAGGCGCCAGTTGGGCACCAGCACCTTGGCAAAGCCGCTGATGTAGATGCTGCGCTGCAAGCGGTCCAGCACCGACACGCGTGGCGCGTGATCGGGCGCAATATGGCAGTAGCTATCGTCCTCCACCACATAGAAGCCGTATCGCTGCGCCATCTGCAGCACCTCATGGGCGCTGGCCGCGCTCAGGCTGTAGCCCGTGGGGTTGTGCAACACGCTGACACTCACATAGAGCTTGGGGGCCATGGTCTCGCAATAGCGCTGCATCACCGCCATGTCCGGCCCCTCGGGCCCGCGCGGCACGGGCAGCACGCGCATGCCCATGGCGGCCAGGCGCGCATATTCCACGGCCCAGCCCGGCTCCTCCACCATCACCGGATCGCCGGGCTGCAGCAGGGCTCGGCTCACGATGTCCAGCGCCTGGGTCGCCCCCAGGGTAGTGATGATCTGGCCAGTCCCCGCC
Organism: Comamonas sp. F1-6; assembly: GCF_039581415.1. Taxonomy (NCBI): domain Bacteria; kingdom Pseudomonadati; phylum Pseudomonadota; class Betaproteobacteria; order Burkholderiales; family Comamonadaceae; genus Comamonas; species Comamonas sp. F1-6. The sequence continues at coordinate 77,084 of NZ_JBCPWN010000022.1, read as the reverse complement.
GCGATGCCTATGCGCTGCAGGCGCCGCGCCAGCGCTTCGCGCAGCCGGCTGTCACCCATGGGCTCGCCATAGCGCACCAGCGATTCGCGCAGCGCCTGCCCGCTGGTGACCTTGCGCATGGCCGCCACCAGAAAGCCGGCATCCAGCCATTCGGCAGGCAGCACACCGGCACCAGGCTGGGGCTTTCCGGCCACGCTCTCCACGAACATGCCGCGAATCAGCATGGTGGCGTTGATGCGCGTGCCTGGCGGGATGCCTACCGGGGTGTTGACCGCTCCCTCATTGATAGCTATCTGCGCTTGACTTTCCTGCGTTTGAAGCGGATTTTGCACAATATCGCGTACAAAGAAGCCGCGTTGCGGCCTGGCCTCGACCAGTCCCTGGGCCTGCAGCAGGTCGTAGGCGGCCACCACCGTGTACGGACTCACGCCTTGCTGGCGCGCGCATTCACGCACCGAGGGCAGGCGCGCGCCAGCGGGCAGCAGCCGCGTGCGTATGCGCTCGGCCAGACGCTCGGCCAGTTGCTGGGTCAGGGTCAGGGCCGCCTGGCGGGACAGGGAGATGGACATGGTAATGTGCAGCGAACTGTATTGAAGCGGATACCGATACAGAAGCCATGATTGTGAGACTGTCTGTATAGGTACTGTAATGGTCTCACGCGTATATTGAGTCCATCAACCTCTCTTGGCCGCCCTCCACACAGGGCTATGGTCACGGCCTGCGGCCTCACCGGCTGCAGACCACACCGTCGCAATTGCCCGCCAGCCCACACAGGCAAACCGGTCGCGACACAATAAGCCCACCTGCTGGTGCATGGTTGCAGCGCCTTGTGCGCCGCAACGATTGCATCCCGAGCCCCAAGCTCGGGCCGGCACATGCCCGACAACGGCGTGAGAATGCACACCGGCCAGCCCTGCCCGGGCTGGAAACGTAGAGATCGAGTACTGTTTTATGACAACCTGGACGCTGGCAGAACGTGCTGCCAAGATGAATTCCTCCGCCATCCGCGAGATCCTCAAGCTGACCGACCGCCCCGGCATCATCAGCATGGCTGGCGGCCTGCCTTCCCCCAAGGCCTTCCCTCTGGACGCGTTCACCGAAGCCTGCCAGACCGTGATGCAGCGTGACGGTGCCGCAGCCCTGCAGTACTCGACCACCGAAGGCTTTGCCCCGCTGCGTCAGGCAATTGCCGACTTCCTGCCCTGGAGCGTCGACCCCGAGCAGATCCTGATCACCACCGGCAGCCAGCAGGCACTGGACCTGATCGGCAAGGTGTTCCTGGACAAGGGCAGCCGTCTGCTGGTCGAAAAGCCCACCTACCTGGGCGCCCTGCAGGCCTTCACCCCCATGGAGCCCATGGCCGTGGGCGTGGACAGCGATGACGAAGGCATGCTGATCGAGGACTTTGCCAAGCAGATCGGCAGCGGTGCCGACAAGGCCCGCCTGGCCTATGTGCTGCCCAACTTCCAGAACCCCACCGGCCGCACCATGAGCGATGCGCGCCGCCAAGCCCTGGTCGACAAGGCCAGGGAGCTGGACATTCCCCTGATCGAGGACAACCCCTACGGCGACCTCTGGTACGAACAGGAGCCCCCTCTGCCCCTGGCTGCACGCAACCCCGAGGGTGTGATCTACATGGGCTCGTTCTCCAAGGTGCTGGCCCCCGGCCTGCGCATCGGCTTCATCGTCGCGCCCAAGTCCGTGTATGGCAAGCTGACCCAGGCCAAGCAGGCCGCCGATCTGCACACCCCCAGTTTCAACCAGCGCGTGGTGGCCGAAGTCATCAAGGACGGTTTCCTGGATCGCCATGTGCCCACCATCCGTGCCATGTACAAGGCTCAGCGCGATGTGATGCTGATGGCTCTGGAGCGTGAGATGGCCGGCCTCGACGTGAAGTGGACACGTCCTGTGGGCGGCATGTTCCTCTGGGTCAGGTTGCCTGCGGGCATGGACGCCCAGGCCCTGCTGGCCAAGGCCGTGGAGCGCAATATGGCTTTCGTTCCCGGCGCGCCCTTCTACGCCGGCGATGCACAGAACAACACGCTGCGCCTGTCGTATGTGACGGTGTCTGCCGAGCAGATCAACGTCGGCATCAAGTCCCTGGCCGAGGCCATCAAGGCCAGCTTGTGATCTGAAGGCCCCCTGAGCGGCTTTGCCACCTCCCCCTCTCTGGCGCTTTGCGCCGGAGGGGGACGACAGCCTCGGTGCGCGGCGGCGCTTCCTCGCTGTCTCTGATACCCCATGGCATGTGAAATGCCACATCGACCGGCTCTGCGCCGGTTTTTCTTTTTGCCGACAATCGCTGCCCATGTCTGCCTCCGCACATACCAGCCCTCTCTCTCGTCCCTATATGACCGTGGACGTGTTCACGCATACCGCGCTGCTCGGCAACCCCGTGGCCGTGGTGCTGGGTGCCGATGGCTTGAGCGATGCGCAGATGCAGGCCTTCGCGCGCTGGACCAATCTGTCGGAAACCACTTTTGTGCTGCAGCCCACGCCCGAGGGGCTGGCTGCGGGCGCCGACTACCAGCTGCGTATCTTCACGCCCGCGGGCGAACTGGCTTTTGCCGGCCACCCCACGCTGGGCAGCTGCCATGCCTGGCTGGCCCAGGGCGGCCAGCCGCGCAACCCCGAGCAAGTGCTTCAGGAGTGCAAAAAAGGCCTGGTAGCCATTGGCTGCGATGCGCAAGGTGCGCTGTTTTTCGAAGCACCCTCACTCGACTCTCAGGAGATTTCCGAAGAGGAACTGGCACCCGTGCTGCAGGCTCTGGGCCTGCAGCGTGAGCAGTTGCTGATGGCACGCAGCCTCTACAACGGCTCGCCCTGGCTGGGAATGCTGCTGGACCACCCCGATACGGTTCTGAGTGTGGAGCCAGACTTTGGCGCACTCAAAAAGCTGGGTGCCAAAACCGGTCTGGCGGCCATTTATGAGGTGGCAGAGGATGCCCCGTTGATTGGCCGCTCCAGCCGCGAGGCCCGCGCTTTTGCCAAGCAGGCGGAAGAAGCAGCTCAAGAAAAAGTGACCTCAGCGCAACCACGTCTGGAAGTGCGCGCCCTGATCGGCGATACCGCGAGCGAAGACCCTGTCACCGGCAGCCTGAATGCAGCGCTGGCCCAATGGCTGACGGGCGAGGGTCTGCTGCAGACTCCCTATATCGCCGCGCAAGGCGTATGCGTGGGCCGTGACGGACAGGTTCATGTCCAGACCGCAGCCAACGGCAAGCTCTGGGTAGGCGGCCACACCGTGACCGTCACCTCAGGCCGCGTCCTGCTTTAAACCTCAGGGCCGGCTCAGAGCTGAACTGGCGTCATCCTGCAGATCTGGTCGGCCATGGTTTCGGCCTCCTGCGCATTGTGCGTGACCAGAATCGCCGTCTGCCCGGTGGCCCGCAGAATGTCGCGGACCTCCAGCGTCAGGCGCTCGCGCGTGGCGGCATCGAGATTGGAAAATGGCTCATCGAGCAGCAGCAAGGCCGGGGACGGCGCCAGGGCCCGCGCCAGCGCCACACGCTGCTGCTGACCGCCGGACAGCTCGTGCGGGAACTTGCTACCTGAATTCGCCAGCCCCACCACGGCAAGCAGCTCCTGCACACGCTTGTCGCGCTCTGGCTTGCCCATACGGCGCAGGCCGAAGCCCACGTTCTGCACGGCCGTCAAATGCGGGAACAGCCCGTACTCCTGAAACATCATGCCCACATGACGCTGCTCGGGAGGCAGATGCGTGCCGGGGCCGGAGAGCAATACCTCGCCCAGATGAATGCTGCCCGCGCGCACCGGCTCAAAACCCGCAATCGCTCGCAGCACGGAGGTCTTGCCGCAGCCCGAGGGACCCAGCAGGCTGGCGATATGACCTGCAGGCACCTGCAGATCAAAGCCCTGCAGCACGGTGTGCAAGCCCTTGGGAGTGTCATAGCCCAGTTGCAGCTGCGCAATTTGTAGAGAGGCGGTCATGCAGTCACTTCATCACGACTTATGCAAAACGGGTTCAGGCAAGACGACTGCCTCGGGAGGCCGTCCGTTGCTGCATTCTTGTTTGCACAAGTCCTGTTCATCCTATTCATATTCAATAGCTGCTTGCGCAATACTCATAAGCGCTTGAGCCGATTTTCATGCATATTCATCGCTGACTACCCGACAGCTGGGCACGCGCCAGCAGCATGACGGGAACCAGCCCCGCGATCACAATGCACAGCGCGGCGATCGCGCCCTCCTCATAGGTGCCGCGCGCGGCTTCGGCATAGAGCCAGGTGGCCAGGGTATCGAAATCGGCCGGGCGCAGCAGCAAGGTAGCGGGCAACTCCTTCATGGCGTCGACAAACACCAGCATGGCACTGGTGGCCATGGCGGGCCGCAGCAGCGGCAGATGCACGCGGCGCAGCGTGCCCAGGCGGCTTTCGCCCAGCAGACGCGATGCCTGCTCCAGCGTCGGCGGAATACGCACCAGTCCAGCCTCGATACCGCCCACGGGCATGACCAGAAAGCGAATCACGCAGGCAGCCACCAGCACAATGCCCTGCCCCATCAGCGGCAGGCCGCCCATACCGAACAGCTGGGCCAGCCCGGCGTCGAACGCCAGCGCTGGCGTCAACAGGCCGATGGCCAGCACCGTGCCCGGCACGGCGTAGCCCAGCGCCGCCAACTGCGCTGGCCAGCGTGACGGCGCTCGCGTGCTGATGCCGGTGCGCGTGGCCCAGGCCACGACAAGACCCGCGGCCACCGCGATCACGGTCACGCCCAGCGCCAGTCCCAGCGTGTTGAGCAGACTGGAGACCAGGCCCTCGGACACGCCCGAGCCCTGCACCAGACGCTTGCCGCTTTCCCAGGCCAGATAGGCAGCTGGCGCAGCAAAGCCGATCAGCACCGGCAGGCTGCAGGCCAGTGTTGCCAGCCAGGCCCTGCCTGCGGGCAGGCGGTGCGGCGCTATGGCCCGCATGCGCTGGGCCGAGCCAAAGCGCTGACGACTGCGGCCCTGACGCTCCAGCCAGACCAGGGCCACCACGGCCAGCAGCATGGAGCAGGCAATCTGCGCGGCACCAGCCAGATCGGAACGCGTGACCCAGGTGGTGTAGATCGACACCGTGAGTGTGTGCACGCCCAGAAACTCGGACGCCCCGATATCGTTGAGTGTCTCCAGCAGCGCCAGGCTCAGACCCACGACCAGCGCCGGTCGCGCCATGGGCAGGGCCACGCGCCAAAAAGCACCCCAGCGGGTCTCACCCAGCGAGCGTGCGGCCTCCATCAGATGCGCCGGCTGGGTCATGAACATGGAGCGCGCCGTCATGTACACATAGGGGTAGAGCGTGAAGCCCAGCACAAAGATCGCACCGCCCATGGAGCGAAGATCGGGCAGGCGCCACTGACGCGGGCTGTCGTAACCCAGCAACCAGCGCAGCGCGCCTTGCACCGGGCCTATGGGGTGAAGCAGGTCCAGATAGGCAAAGGCCACGATATAGGCCGGCATGGCCAGCGGCAGCAGCAGCGCCCAGTGCAGCCAGCGCCGCCCCGGAAAATCACAGGCCGTCACCAGCCAGGCACAGCCCGTGCCCACCACCAGCACCACCAGGCCCACCCCGCCCAGCAGCCAGGCCGTATTGGCAGCGGCATCGGGCAGCACATAGCGCAGCAGATCCTGCCAGTGCGCCCAGTCCGCCCCCAGCGCCAGCCAGGCCAGCGAGGCAATGGGCGCAAACACCCCCAGCGCAATCAACCAGCTTGCGCCCTGCCACACCGGCCCGACGGGTCTGAGCCCTGAACGAAGATAAGAAAACATCAAAAAATCAAAAAGGAAACGGCCCTTGGACAGGCATGCTCCATCAAAGGAACACCGAGCAAGAGCCGCCTCGCAGCGAAGGTGTTGTCCCCCTCCCGCGAAGCGAGAGAGGGGGAAGGCGCATCAGCGCCTCAGGGGGCTACTTATTTATCAAATCCCACCTTGTCGACCAGCACGCTGGCAGCCTTGCGGTGCTTGGCAATCTCTGTCAGCGGCAGCGGATCGATCTTGATCTCGCCAATGCTCTGGGCCACCACGGGGTCCAGCGCCACGCCCTTGCGCACAGGGTGCTCGTAGTTGGCCTGGGCGTACATATTCTGAGCCGGTTCGGAGACCAGGAACTCCAGCAACTTCACGGCCTGATCGCGGTTGGGCGCGTGCTTGGCCACCGAGGCGCCGCTGATATTGATATGCGTGCCGCTCTTGGGATCGTTGAAAGTAGGCTTGACGACCTTGATGGCATCGCCCCACTTGCGTGCGTCCGTACCTTCCTTGGCCGCCTTCATATGGCCCACGTAATAGGTGTTGGCCAGGCCCACATCGCAGATGCCGCCCAGAATGTCACGCGCCACGTCGCGGTCGCCACCGGTGGCCTTGCGCGCCAGATTGGCCTTGACGCCCTTGAGCCACTGCTCGGTCTTGGCTTCGCCGTCATGGGCGATCATGGCGGCGATCAGCGCCGTGTTGTAGGGGTGCTGGCCGGCACGGCTGCAGACCTTGCCCTTGAACTGGGGCTTGGCCAGGTCTTCATAGCGGAAGGCGCCGATCTTCATGTCCTTTTCGGCATACAGCACGCGGGCCCGCATGGACAGCGCAAACCACTGGTTGTCTGCGGCACGCAACTGGGCAGGAATGGCGGCTTCCAGAGTGCTGGACTTGACTGGCTGGGTCACGCCACCGTCCACCAGATCCAGCAGATTGCCGATATCCACCGTCATCAGCACGTCGGCGGGCGAGCGCTGGCCTTCAGCCTTGACGCGCTCCAGCAGGCCGTCCTTGACGAAGACCGTCTTCACACCGATCTTGGTCTGCGCCGTGAAGGCAGCCAGCAAGGGCTGGATCAGAGCCGGTTCACGGGTGGTATAGAGCGTGATGTCCTCGGCGTGGGCGGACAGCGCAGGGGCGCACAGGCTGGCAACGGCGGCCAGTGCAAACAGGGGTCGTCGAAACATGGAGGGCTCCAGATGGTGAACAGGCATAAAAAAACACGCTCCGCCTCGAAACCGACAAGCCTCCTGCCAGCCAAGTGCAAGAGATCCGTGAACCAGTACCGAAAGCGGAGCGTATTTTTTATGTTTTTGAGAATCGCTCTCAACTATCTTAACCGAGCAGCACACCCTGTCCGTGCGCCAATCCTGACGACGGTTGCGGAAATGCCCGCCCGTGTGCTGTCACCCAAGCGCCAGCAGGTCGCAGGCATGACAGCGCCGCAAGCGGGCAAGGCCCAACATCCGCGCCATGGGAAACCTCTACCTTGTGCGCCATGGCCAGGCCTCGTTTGGCGCGGATGATTACGACCAGCTCAGCCCACGCGGCCAGGAACAGGCGGTGCGTCTGGGTGAATACTGGCGTGAGCGAGGTCTGAAGTTCGACGCCGTCTATGCAGGCACGCTCAAGCGCCATCAACAGACGCTGGCCGGGATAGTCCAGGGCCTTGGCAGCGCTTTAGGCCTTGAGGCACAAAGCCGGTCCGGACTCAACGAGTACGACAGCGAAGCCCTGCTGCGCGCCATCCACCCTGCCCCTCTGCCCAGGCCCGATACGCCCGAGCTGTACCGCCATCATTTCCGTCTGCTGTGCGACGCACTGGCGCAATGGATGGGAGGCACCATCAGCCCGCAGGGCATGCCCGACTGGAACGGTTTTGCGGATGGAGTGCACCAGGTGCTTGAGGAGATACGCCACCAGCACAGCGGCCAGAACGTGCTGCTGGTCAGCAGCGGCGGCCCCATCTCCGCGGCCGTGGGCCAGGTGCTTGGCACCGCGCCCGAGGTGACCATCGCTCTCAATATGCGGCTGCGCAATATTGCAGTAACCGAATTCAGCATCAGCCCCAAGCGCTTGATGCTGCAAAGCTTCAACACGCTCAACCATCTCGATAGCGCCGAATACAGAAGCTGGATCACCAGCGCCTGATCCCCTTCAGGCCAGGAGCCAGCCAACGCAAAGTGCTACAAAGCCGCAATGGACTCCATCTTTCTCAGTCTTGGCGATACGGCGCTGACACTTGACATAGGCGCACAGCAGCACCGGCTGCCCATCGGCATTGCCACCCTGGTCAAGGCCTTTGCCCAGCGCATGCCCAATGCGCTGATGCTGGAAAACGCAATTGCCGATGTGGAGGATGCCGTCATGCCGGCCGGGCGCTGGCTGCCTGCAGGCGCCAGCCTGCTGCAAACGACAGACCCGCTGCTGCGGCAACTGATCCATGGTGCCACGGCCGACCCGCAAGCCACACAGGCCTCGCGCGAGGCGATCGAGAATATGTTCGAGTTGCTGGCACGCCAGGCCCAGCAGCCCGGCCATGCCGACCCGCAGCTGCCGCAGACCGCTGAACATGCGGCGGCCCTGCTGATATTGCGCGAGGTCATGCATCACTGGGGGCTGACTGCCCTGCAAGCAAGCGGTAACTAGCCATACCTGTGCGGCATAGCAGACAGAACGCTTTGCGGCTGCCTCTCGGCATTTTTCGGCGGCACACTCTCTGGATAAAAAGTTTCAGACAGAAGGACAAGCATGAAACGCCGCAGTTTTACCCAATCCCTGATCAGTGCCGCAGCGGGGGCTGCCCTGCTGAGCGGATTAGCCACCACCGCCCAGGCCGAAGGCCTTTCCAACCGCCCCATCCGCATCGTCGTACCCTTTGGTGCCGGCGGCGTGGCCGATGTGACGGCCCGTGTGGTGGCGCAGCAGCTGTCCACCCAGCTCGGCCAGCCCGTGGTCATAGACAACAAGCCCAGCGCGGGCGGTATCGTGGCGGCCGACACCGTGGCCAAGGCTGCGCCCGACGGACATACGCTGTTTCTCATGTCCAACGGCAGCGCCGTCACGGTGAATCTGTTCAACAGTCTGCCCTTCGACATGGTCAAGGACCTGACGCCCATCTCCACGCTGGGCTACTTTGACATTGGCGTCATCACCGATGCCAAGTCGCCCTTCAAGAACCTGGGCGAGCTGGTGAGCTATGCCAAGGCCAATCCCGGCAAGCTGAATCTGGGCAGCATCAATGTGGGCAGCACCCAGCACCTGGCGGCCGAGCTGTTCAAGACCACGGCCGGCATCGATGCGCAGATCGTGCCCTTCAACGGCACGCCCGCCGTGGTGACGGCGCTGCGCGGCAAGCAGATCGATGCAGCCGTGGAAATTCTCACGCCCATCATGGGCCAGATCAATTCCAAGGCCGTGAACCTGCTCGCGGTGACGGGCGAGAAGCGCTCGCCACTGCTGCCCAATGTGCCCACGGCCCAGGAATCCGGCGTCAAGGGCTTTGTGGCCTCGTCCTGGAATGCGCTGGCTGCGCCCTCCAAGACACCAGCCCCCGTGATCGCGCGTCTGAACAAGGAAATCAACGCCGCCGTCAACAACCCCGAGGTCGCCAAGAAGCTGCGCGAACTGAATGTGCAGGCCCAGGCCAGCACGCCCGAGCAGACCTCCAAGCTGCTGCAATCGGAAATCAAGCGCTGGGGCGATGTGATTGCTCAGGCAAAAATACCGAAGCAATGACAGCGAGGACTATGCTTTCAGTAGCTTCTAGCGCTTGACAGCAATGGAGTTCAATACAAAACAGCCTAAATTTTCAGGCTGTTCTTGCGTGAACAGCTCCTGAATTCAAAGTGGCTGCGGCTGATTCCCTACCGTGCTCAGCGGCAGATCATGAATCTCGCCCAGCAGCCTGACCAGACCTTCGGCTGCAGACTGCACGACTTTCGCACCGCGCTCGGCCGTGGCAGCGGCGGAATTGCCCACCGCTCCGGCCGGGTTGTAGTCCTCGATGGCCCAGCCCAGCTTGGCGCTGCGGCCATTGCCGATGAAGTGGTATTTGCCGGCCCGCAGCTCCGAGCTGGAGGCGAAGTTCTGCGCACGCTCCATATGCACGGTCTCGGGTGCCAGGTGCAGCATCATCGATGTCTCCACTTCGCCGCCGTGAATGCCGAAGCGGTGCTCATGCGCGCAGAACTGCTGGTTGGCCGCATCATCCACCAGCCCGAACCAGCTGGCGCTGTAGACCAGCAGGCCATGCTTGATGCGCAGCTCGCGCGCAACGATGTCCATCACGCTGACCTGGCCGCCATGACCGTTGAGCAGCAGCAGCTTTCTGATGCCGGCGCGCGCCACGCAGGCGCCCAGCTCCGTCCACAGTGCAATCAGCGTGGCCGGCTGCAGGCTCAAGGTGCCCGCATAGTTCGTATGCTCGACCGAAAAACCGATGTTCTGCGGCGGCAGAAACAGCACCGGCAGCTCAGCGGGCAGTTGCGCCAGAGCGGCATCGATGACGCCCTCTATCAGGCTGGCATCCACCGACAGCGGCAGATGCGGCCCATGCTGCTCCACTGCCGCCACGGGCAGCACGGCCACGGTATCGGCGGCCAGACCATTGCTCTGGGCCAGGGCAAAGTCATGGGCCGAGGCCTGGGCCCAGAAGCGTGACGGCCAGCGGGGAAGCGCGCTTGCGGGAGTGGTCGGGGTATTGCTCATGGCCATCATCGTAGCTGCGCCAGCGCTCCGAAACCACCTCCTGCCCCGGATTCCGGGCCCACCGCCCGTCAACCGCTACCGGCCGACATGCCCCACAATGGGCCGATGCCTGAAGCCTCCGCCAGCGCCCCGCGCCAGAGTGCGCGCACCGCCAACTCCAAGCCCCAGACCCGCGACCTGACCCAGGGCCCGATTGCCAGCACCTTGCTGGTCTTTGCCCTGCCGATCCTGGCCGGCAATGTGCTGCAGTCGCTCAACGGCTCGGTCAATGCCATCTGGGTCGGCGGCCACCTGGGCGAGGCCGCGCTGACGGCCACCGCCAATGCCAACAACGTGATGTTTGCGCTGATCGGCGCGGTGTTCGGCATCAGCATGGCGACCAATATCCTGATTGCCCAGAGCATGGGGTCGAAAAACATCGCGCAAGCCAAACGTGTGCTTGGCACCAGCGCGACGTTTTTTGGTGTTGTCTCGCTGCTGATTGCCCTGCTGGGCTGGCCGCTGTCGCGCCATCTCATGCTGTGGATGAGCACACCCGAAGCAGCGCTGCCGCTGGCCGAGGCTTATCTCAAGGTCATCTTTCTGGCCATTCCGCTGCTGTTCATGTTCAGCTTTGTGACGGCGGCCCTGCGCGGCGCGGGAGACACCAGAACGCCGTTCTGGTTTCTGCTCGTTGTCGTGGCGCTGGACATGGCGCTCAACCCTCTGCTGATCTTTGGCTGGGGCCCCGTGCCGCGCATGGGCATCCAGGGCTCGGCCGTGGCCACGCTGATTGCCAATGCCGTGAGCTTTTTTGCCCTGCTGGGATGGCTGCGCCTGCGCCGCCATCCCTTGTGGATAGGTCGCCGGCAGCTGGGACTGTTCAAGCCCGATCTGACGATCGTGCGCACTCTGGTGGTCAAGGGCCTGCCCATGGGCGTGCAGATCGTGATGATCTCGCTGGCCATGATCGCCATGATTTCCATGGTCAACGAGCATGGCGTGCAGACGGCATCCGCCTATAGCGCAGCGCTGCAACTGTGGACCTATGTGCAGATGCCGGCCATGGCCATAGGCGCGGCCTGTTCGTCCATGGCGGCGCAGAACGTGGGGGCGGGCCTCTGGCAGCGTGTCAGCGCCACGGCCAATGCAGGCATGCTGGGCAACCTCTTGATGACGGGCAGCCTGATCGTCCTCATCGTGCTGCTGGACCGCCATGTGCTGGGCTGGTTTCTGCCCAGCGGCAGCCCCTCGCTGGAGGTGGCCCGCCACCTCAACCACATTGCCATAGGCTCCTTCCTCTTCTTCGGCGTGACCTTTGTGCTGGCCGGCGTGGTGCGTTCGACGGGTGCCGTCATGGCGCCAGTACTCATCCTGGCAATTGCCATGTGGGGCATACGCGTGCCCGTGGCGCGCTGGCTGCAACCCGTGATGGGCGTGGATGCCATCTGGTGGAGCTTTCCCATCAGCTCCGTCTGCTCCATGCTGATGATGCTGGCCTATTACCGCTGGGGCCACTGGCGCCAGGCGCATATGCTGCCGGCTGCAGCCCAGGCCCCGGCACAGCCCGCAAGGACGAAGGCGCAGGCCCAGACGGCAGAGGAACTCCAAGCACAGGCCCCCGTGGACAGCGATGCGCTGATGGCCAGTGCCGAGCCTTGCAAGCGCATCGCCATCCCAGCCGAGGTGGGCGGGCAGCCGCCCAGCTCCGTCGCCAACCTGGCCGCGGAGGCCGGATCTGCTTCGCGCGAAGCTAGCCCAGGGTGATGCCTGTTTCCTTGACGATGCGCTTCCAGCGCTCATGGTCGGCGGCAATGAGCCGACCGAACTCCTGGGGCGTGCTGCGCCGCGGCATGTAGTTGTAGCCGGCAAGCCTGGCCAGCACATCAGGCATCTGCATGATCTTGTCCATCTGCTGGGCCAGATAGCCCACGATGTCCTGAGGCGTACCCTTGGGAGCCAGCAGCCCCGACCAGGAATTGAAATCCATGCCCGCTATGCCCAGCTCGCGCAGCGTGGGCAGCTGCGCAAAGGTCGGTACACGCTGGGGCAGCAGCACGGCCAGGGCCTTGACCTTGCCTGCGCGAATCATCTCCACCGAGGTGAAGGAGTCGAACGAGAAGTCCACCTCGCCCGCCACCACGGCCTGCATCTGCGGGCCCGTGCCCTTGTACTGGGCATTCACGATGCCCGGTGCCTCGATCACTTTCTTGAACTGCTCGGTGATCAGCGAAATCATGCTGCTGCCCGAGGAGGCGCTCAGCGGCCGGCCCTGCTTCGCCATGGCGATCAGCTCCTGCATGCTGTTGACGGGCAGGTCCTTGCGCGCAATCACCACAAAGCCCACATCGCACAGATGGCTGATGGGCTCGAAGCTGGCCAGCGCCTCGTAGCCGGTCTTGTAGAGCACTGGGCTCAGGGTCTGCGCTCCCGCCGTGTTCATCAGCAAGGTATAGCCGTCGGGTGCTGCGCGGGCCGCCAGCTCGGAGCCTATGACGCCGTTGGCGCCACTCTTGTTGTCGACCACGAAGGACTGGCCCGCAAGTTCGCCCAGCTTCTGCATGGTCAGCCGGGCCACGACGTCGGTGGTGCCACCGGCCGGAAACGGCACGATGACTCGTACCGGCTTGTCCGGATAGCCGGGCGCAGCGGCCGCATGCCAAGGCAGCGCGGTGGCAGCACAGGCAGTCGAGGTGGCAAGAAAGCGGCGGCGTGATGTATTCACCATAATGCTTGTCTCCTGTAATTGCCCGGCAACGGACTCCTGCGACCGGCTCCGGCTGCGGGATGTTTGAGCCTTGCAGGCCGAGCCATGATGGAGTCCGCCCGCGCCTTCTGTCCAATACCATGCGCCTATGCAAGCATTGGTTTTGCCAATCGGCCGCCCCCGTGCAGGGAACCAAAAACACCGCAACAGACTCCCACCGTCCGCCATGTCTTCTCAAGCCCTTTCCCTGACCACCGGACCCCGCCGCCTCTCGCAGCGCCTTTCACTCTGGCTGATGCTGGCGCTGGCCGTCTGGGCCTGTGCTTTTGCCACCGGCGCTGGCGCGCAGATCCTGCTCAAAAATGCGGCTTCGGGTGCCGCCACCGTGCAGACGCCGCGCGTGCAGGCCGAGCTGGTGGCCCAGGCCCCCGAGGGCATCACCGCCGGTCAGGTCTTCTGGCTGGGGTTGAAGATCACCCACCAGCCCGAATGGCATACCTATTGGAAAAATGCTGGCGATTCGGGCCTACCCACCGTGCTGCAGTGGCAACTGCCCCCGGGCCTGGAGGCCGGCCCCATCGCCTGGCCGCTGCCTCATGCGCTGCGCGTGGGCCCCCTGGTCAACTATGGCTATGAGGACACGGTGCTGCTGCCCGTGCCCATCAAGGTCGCTGCAGACTTCAAGGCACCGGCCTCCGGCGTAGTGGACCTGGGCCTGGCCGCCGAATGGCTGGTCTGCCGCGTGGAATGCATTCCCGAGTCCGGCAACTTCCAGTTGCAGATCCCCGTTCAGGGCAGCAGCGCCCCTCACAGCCAGGCCTTTGTGCAGGCACAGGCCGGCCAGCCCCAGGCGCTGAGCCAGGGCGGCCAGGCCCTTGTTGAGTCCGGCAAGGCCGAAGGCACGAACCTGCCCGACGACCGAGTGACGCTGCGCATACCCGGACTGCCGGCCAGCCTCAAGGGCAAGACACTGGAGTTCTATCCCGAGAACGCCGACACCTTCAAACATGCCGCAGAGTCAGGCAAGGACTGGAAGCAGCACTGGGACGGTGACGTCTGGGTCGGCGAGAACATGCCGCTGTCCGATATGCGTGGCGAAACCGCGGCGCAACTGGCCGTGGTGCTGGCCCTGCCGCCTGCTGAGCGCGCTGCCGCGCTGGAGCGCGGCGAAAGCGCTGGCTGGCGCAGCGAACTGGCCGTGCAGGGCCGATGGAGCGCCCCCGCACTGGCTGGCGTATCGCCGGCCCTGGCAGCGGCGCTGGAGGCCAACAAGACCGCTTCACAGCCCGTGCCGGCAGGCAATACGGCCAGTGCAGGCAGCCTCTGGGCGGCCCTGCTGGGCGGCCTGATCGGCGGCCTGATCCTCAATCTCATGCCCTGTGTGTTTCCCGTACTGGCCATCAAGGTGCTGGGCTTTGCGGGCCATGGCCAGAACCGCCAGGCCCAGAGGCTGGGCGGCCTGACCTATACTGCCGGCGTGGTGCTGTCCTTTGTGGCACTCGGCGCACTGCTGCTGGGCCTGCGCGCGGCCGGCCAGCAGCTGGGCTGGGGCTTCCAGCTGCAGTCGCCCGTGGTCGTGTCGCTGCTGGCGGCGCTGTTCACCGTGCTGGGGCTGAATCTGGCCGGACTGTTCGAGTTCGGCAGCCTGCTGCCCAGCAGCATTGCCAGCGCCCAGGCGCGCAACCCGGTGCTGGACTCCTTTCTCTCCGGCGTGCTGGCCGTGGCGATTGCCTCGCCCTGCACGGCGCCCTTCATGGGGGCCTCGCTGGGCTTTGCCATCGATATGCCTGCGGCGCAGGCACTGACAGTGTTTGTCGCACTCGGCGTCGGCATGGCCCTGCCCTATCTGCTGGCCAGCTTCGTGCCTGCCGTCGTGGGCTGGCTGCCGCGGCCCGGCCCCTGGATGCAGACCTTCCGCCACGCCATGGCTTTCCCCATGTTTGCCACCGTGGTCTGGCTGGTCTGGGTGCTGGGCCATCAGGGCGGCATGGATGCCGCTGCAGCCCTGCTGGCCCTGCTGCTGGTGCTGGCCGCGCTGATTTGGGCCCTGGGCCTGCGCGGCAAGAGCCGCATCAGCCTCGGCGCTCTCGCCCTGCTGCTGGCCGCTGGCGTGGTCTATTACGCCCTGCCGCTGATCAAGGCCGAGCCTGCGGGCCAGGCTCAAACACAGGCCGGCGAACTCTGGCAACCCTGGTCGGCAGACAAGGTTCAGTCTGCCCATGCCTCGGGCCAGCCGGTGTTTGTGGACTTCACGGCCGCTTGGTGCGTGACCTGCCAGGTCAACAAGCGCACCACGCTCAGCAATGCCGAGGTGCTTGCGGCCTTTGCGCAGCACCAGGTGCAGCTGCTGCGCGCCGACTGGACGCGCCAGGACCCGGCCATCACCCAGGCACTGCAATCGCTGGGGCGCAGCGGCGTCCCCGTCTACGTGCTGTACCTGCCCGGCAAGCAGCCTGTGGTGTTGAGCGAGCTGCTCTCCAAAAGCGAGGTGCTTGACGCACTCAAACAGATCTAGGCCATTACCGCGCACAGAGCATGACGCAATTCAGGCTGGCGCCACTTCCTCGTGCAGGCAGAGGTAGTTACCCTCAGTGTCCTTGAACCAGGCGGCTTTCTCGGACCCCAGCACGCAGACATGGTTGACGGTCTTGAAGTCGGGGAAGTCGTAGTCCTCAAACACCACACCCCGGCTTTTCAGTTCCCGAATGCTGGCAACGATATCGGGCACCCGAAAGCTGATGGCCGTGTGCTTGGCCTTGGTGCCGCCAGGCTTTGGAAACAGGGCCAGCGCACTGCCGCCAACCAGGTAGACAAACTTTCCATCGGGCCGCAGCTCTCCTGGCTGCAGACCCAGGCTTTCTTCGTAGAAAGCACGAGCACGCGCCATATCCATCACCGGCAGCATCGTCGTCACAGCAGAATGGCTCAGCATAAGAACTCCTTTGCCCGGCGCTGCGGGGTCATGGCCCTGAGTCGAGCAGACCAAGCTTAGCCCCAGGGGTGAGCAGATGCCAGCCCCGGCAAGCTCAATGAACCTGGCGCAATCAACTTTACGACTGGGCACATCGGCCTCGCCTTGGAGTGGAGCGCGACTTCAAGCAGGCGCATAGTGCCTATGGCACAAACCAGGCAAAAGCTCTAGACTGGAACTGCCCACAAGCCAGGCGCAACCGCAGTTTCCAGCCCTTGCCAGCCTTGCACGCGTTGACCACTGCGGACTGCCTGAACTGCACAGGAGGTAAGCCATGCATGCCAACCTTATCCACCAGCCGTCTCACAAACGTCTTTGCCTGTTGCGTGCACTGGCGCTGGCCAGTCTGGCAATCGCCGGTCTGGCCCTGCCTTTTGCCTGGGACATCCTGGCCAGCATCAACAGCATGCCCAAGATGCACTGGTTGCAACAGGCACTGGCGCAGGCTCCTGCCTTCAGTTGGCTGATGATGTTTGTCTGGGGCGGAGCCATACCGTTGGTCTTGCTCAAGAACATGGACCAGACGCCGTCACACAAGCTTCGCACCACGGTGGTGATGCTGATCCTGATGTGGATCGCCGTCACCTGGTATGTGCACATGCCGGCCAGCAATCAGTGCAGCGCGCTTTATGGATCCTGGGATTGGGCCTGCTCGGTTCTGCAATGGGGCTACAGCATGAGTCTGGTGCTGTCCATTGCAGCCTATGCCTTCCTCATGCTGGGCCTGATGGTTACGGCGCTGGGCCTGTTTGCCGAAGGCCTGGAAGATGAGCCCGGCCACGCTGCATGACCCGTCCAGTCATCAAAAAAGCCTGTGGCATGGCCACAGGCTTTTTGCTTGCTGCTCTCGCTTCAGGCCTTCATGCGCCCGAACAGCCGACGGTAGCGAGAGGGTAGATCCTGCATGCGCATCATGATGGGCAGATCGGCCGTATTGAAGTCGCTGTCCCAGGCCGGTGCCCCCAGCACCTTGGCACCGGCACGCAGATAGCCCTGGATCAGCGCTGGCGGCTCGACCTTCAACGCATCTGCCGAGACATTGCTGATATGTGCAAGCTCCTCGGGCAGGGCTACGCGGGGGCGCACCTGCAGCTCGTGCTCGGCCAGATGGCTCTGGCGCAGTTGCTGCCAGATGCGTGCCGGGCCTTCGCCATGGGCCAGGCCCGGGTACTGCATGGGAATGCTGGCGCAGCCCACCATGGCCTCGAGCCGGTTGCGCTGCATGAATTCGGCCAACGCCCCCCAGAGCGCCAGAATCACGCCGCCCTGGCGATGCTCCGCATGCACGCAGCTGCGCCCCAGCTCGACCATCTGTGCCCGCCAGGCGTTGATGGGCGAGAGATCGAATTCCTGATCGCTGTACAGACCGCCGGCGCGCTGAGCCTGAGCGGGGGTCAGCAGACGGTAGGTACCGATCACCTTGTTCTGCTCTTCATCGCAAACCATCAGATGCTCGCAGAAATCGTCAAAGACATCGATATCGTGGCCAGCCACAGGCGTCTGCAGCACAGCACCCATTTCTTCGGCAAAGATCTGGTAGCGCAGGCGCTGGGCCTGGCGAACCTCGTCCAGATGCCGGGCCCAGCGCACCTGCAGGCGCAAAGCGGGCGCTGCAGCGTGTGCGGGACTAGCGGGACGATGGGAAAGCGAGGGAGCCGATGACTGTGTCGTCGCGATGCTCTGGCCATTCAGCGCATCAAGAATCTCGGGATGCCTCATGTCTGCTTTCCTCCGGTGTTGGACGCAGTTGGCGGCCTGCCTGTGCCACACGGTGTGTCTGCGTGGCGCCATTGTGGAAAACGCAGATGAAGCCTGCGCGACATTTGGATGACGTTTTCGTGACAAGGCCTTGCAACAGCCATACCTGCACAGAGAGCTGAATTGCCGCTCGGGATTGTGGTGAATGGGAAAGCCGGAGTGGGCGACAATCGGCATATGAGTTTCGCCCCCCTGACCAATGACACCTTCCTGCGCGCATGCCGTCGCCAGGCTACTGACTACACGCCCCTGTGGCTGATGCGCCAGGCGGGACGCTACCTGCCCGAGTACAAGGCCACCCGCGCCAAGGCCGGCAGCTTCATGGGCCTGGCCACCAATGTGGACTACGCCACCGAGGTGACCCTGCAGCCGCTGGATCGCTTCCCGCTGGACGCCGCCATTCTGTTCAGCGACATCCTGACCGTGCCCGACGCCATGGGCCTTGGCCTGTCGTTCGCCGAAGGCGAGGGGCCGCGCTTTGCCAAGGTCGTGCGCGACGAGGCCGCCGTGGCCGAGCTGGCCGTGCCCGACATGGACAAGCTGCGCTATGTGTTTGACGCCGTCACCAATATCCGCAAGGTGCTCAATGGACGTGTGCCGCTGATCGGCTTCTCGGGCAGCCCCTGGACTCTGGCCTGCTACATGACCGAGGGCAAGGGCAGCGATGACTACCGCACCGTCAAGTCGCTGATGTACTCGCGCCCCGACCTGATGCACCGCATCCTGGAAGTCAACGCCGACAGCGTGGCTGTCTACCTGAACGCCCAGATCGATGCCGGCGCACAGGCCGTGATGATTTTTGACAGCTGGGGCGGCGTGCTGGCCGACGGTGCTTTCCAGGAATTCAGCCTGGCCTATACCAAGCGCGTGCTGGCTCAGCTCAAACGCACCGGTGTGGACGGCAGCGATGTGCCCCGCATCGTCTTCACCAAGGGTGGCGGCATCTGGCTGCCCGACATGAAGGACATCGACTGCGAGGTACTGGGTCTGGACTGGACGGCCAATCTGGGCAAGGCTCGCGCCATTGTGGGCGGCGAGGTCGGCGGCCCCGGCAAGGCGCTGCAGGGCAATATCGACCCGAACGTGCTGTTTGCCGCACCCGAGCAGGTCGCCGCCCAGGCGCGTGCCGTGCTGGACAGCTTTGGCAAGCCTCATACCGACAAGAGCACCACCGGCCCCACCCACATCTTCAATCTGGGTCACGGCATCAGCCAGTTCACCCCGCCCGAACATGTGGCCGCGCTGGTCGAAGCTGTGCACAGCCACTCGCGCCTGCTGCGCACAAAGGACTGATTCCCCCTGCAACAACTGCCTTCCCAGGCATTTGTTGCAGAACAACGGGCCTCAATCACCCGATAAAATCAAATGGTTATTGAGCGACAATTGCCGGTCTGAGATGCAGCAAAGCGGCAGCAAATTATTGATTTCAAATCACTAAATCTCAGACCCTGAAAAACTCGGCGCCAGCAGTGCTTGGCGCTTTTTTATTTTTTCATCCACCTTGGCATCGATTGACGGAAGTTATCCACATATGGATGCTTCAAGATAACTGCATACCTCATGGCTGCTGGCTCTAGTGCTATTTTTTGAGAAGTTAAGGACTTTGCACAGCGGTTTGGAAGCATTTAGGTTTAGGGAGCTTCTCGGTTGACAGTGACTCGCCGCCTGATTTATGCACAGATATGGCGAGGCAGACTCCCTGCCAACACTCTGCCAAAGCAAGCTCATCATTGCCTCATGAACACATATAAGTCTTTGTTTTAAATAAATTAATTATTCAACCACTCCGCCATCCTGCCGACTTGCAAGCACGAACAGGACTTGCTCAGGCCTTTCGCGCACATTGTTTCTCACAAAGTTATCCACAGAACGCAAAGCCTTTGCAGGCTTCAAAATCTGCTATAGCTCTGAGGAACCGCGGCCTCTGCAGCGCCTTCCCCTGATCCAACTCCATGTCCCATATCGTTTACGTTGCCGTCCAGACCCCTGCCCACAGCGCCGTAGGTGATCTGTTGAGCTACGTTAGCGATGCATGGCTGGAGCCCGGCAGCTTGGCGCGCGTTCCTCTGGGAAAAAGAGAGTTGCTGGGTGTGGTCTGGGATACGCCCGCCGCCCCCGAAGCCATTCCAGACGGGGTGGAACTGCGCAGCATTGCCGGCCTGCTGCAGGGCATAGAACCGCTGAACCAACCCTGGCGACGCCTGGTGGCTTTTGCCGCGCACTATTACCAGCGCAGCTTGGGCGAGATCGCCGTCACCGCCTTGCCGCCTCAGTTGCGCGATATGTCGCCCGAACAGCTGGCACGGCGGCTGGCTCCGCCCAAGACAGCCAAGCCGCCAGCCGGCAAGCGCAAGAAGACACAAGCCGCTGAAGCAGCACAAGCGAGCTCCGAGACGATGGCTCACACACCGGACGCCAGCAGCGCAACGCCTCTGCTCGCCCTCAGTGCCGAACAATCGGCGGTCTTCGAGCAAATTGAGCAAAACCCCGGCCCGTTCCTGCTCTACGGCAGCACTGGCAGCGGCAAGACCGAGGTTTATCTGCGTGCAGTGCAAGCCGTGCTGGATGCCAACCCGGAGGCTCAAGCCCTGGTGATGGTGCCCGAGATCAACCTCACGCCTCAGCTGGAAGAGCGATTTGTCGCCCGCTTCGTGCCTCAGTACGGCAAGGACGCCGTAGTCAGCATGCACAGCGGCATGACCAACCCGCAGCGTCTCAAAAGCTGGCTGGCCGCTCACACGGGCCGCGCCCGCATCGTGCTGGGTACGCGCATGGCTATTTTTGCCAGCGTGCCGCAACTGGCGCTGATCGTAGTCGACGAGGAACATGACGCCAGCTACAAGCAGCAGGAGGGCGCACGCTATTCGGCACGCGATCTGGCCATCTGGCGCGGGCGCGATACCGGCGCCAAGGTCATACTGGGCAGCGCCACGCCATCGCTGGAGAGCTGGCATGCCTCGGAACCCGATGTCGGCCGCTACCTGCGCCTGCATATGCCCAGCCGTATCGGCGCGGCCAGCATTGGCGCGGCCGGCTCAGGCGCGGCCAGCCTTCCCAGGGTGAGAATGGTGGACATGGGCCAGCAGCCCAAACGCGCCGTGTTCTCGCTTCCGCTGATCGAGGCCATCACCGAGCGCGTCAAACGTGGCGAGCAAAGCCTGATTCTGCTCAACCGCCGCGGCTTTGCCCCCGTGCTGTTTTGCGCCGACTGCAACTGGAAGAGCGACTGCCCCCATTGCAGCGCTCACCAAGTCTTTCACAAGGGCGACCGCACGCTGCGCTGCCACCACTGCGGCTTTACCCAGCGCGTGCCGTTTGCCTGCCCCAGCTGCGGCAACCCCGACATCCTGCCGCTTGGCAAAGGCACGGAGCAATTGCAGGAAGAGCTGGAGCGGCTGCTGCGCAATGTGCAGCGCCCCGACGGCAATCCGGCCCGCGTGGCGCGCATCGACGCCGACACCACCAAAGCCAAGGGCAGCCTGGAGCAGCAGCTGGCCCAGGTGCATGCCGGCGATGTGGATGTGCTGGTAGGCACCCAGATGGTGGCCAAGGGCCATGACTTTCGGCGCATCACGCTGGTGGCGGCCGTGCAACCCGACAGCGCGCTGTACTCCAGCGACTATCGCGCCCCGGAGCGGCTGTTCTGCCTGCTGATGCAGGCCGCCGGGCGTGCCGGGCGCGACGCGCAATATGTGCAGGCACAGGGCAGCCATCCAGAGATGTGGATCCAGAGCCACGACCCGCAAAACGCCGTCTACACCGCACTGCGCAAGCATGACTACCCGGCGTTCGCCAGGCAGCAACTCAAGGAACGGCTGGATGCCGGCATGCCGCCCTATGCCTTTCAGGCCATAGTCCGGGCCGATGCACGCATCCAGGAAGCTGCCCAGGCTTTTCTGAATGCCGCCACCCAGGTCGCCAGAGAGGCCAAGCTGCCTTATCTGGACGAAGTGTTCATCTACCCGCCCATCCCCATGGCGGTGCAGCGCGTGGCCAATGTGGAGCGCGCCCAGATGCTGCTGGAAGCCGGCAACCGCAGCGCCCTGCTGCGCTTTCTCAATGCCTGGCAGCAGTATCTGCACTGGCTGCGCACGCTGCCCGAGCACAGGCCGCTGGTGCGCTGGCTGGTGGATGTGGATCCGCTCAGCATCTAAAGTCGTCTGAAATTTAAGGTTTTTAGCTCTTTAGCCCTTTACCCATAAGCGCTGACAGCTATCAATTTATATAAACCGCAGGCGCTTGGCAAATCCATCGGGATTTGCGCGAATGGGCAAGCCGGCATGGCTATTGCATGGTGTGAGGCTCGGCTCCACAAGAGGCCGTTTCATTCAATCACGGAGCACTACTTCATGCAAAAACAAGTCTTCCGCCAGAGCTTGCTGGCCGCCACCATTGCCGTTCTGGGCATTCTGTCCGTCCCCGGCGCAGCTCTGGCTCAGGATGCATCGCCTGCGGCCGCGCAGGCGGCCAAGGCGCAGACAGCCAAGCCCAATGTGGTGGTGCTGGCCACGGGCGGCACGATTGCGGGTGCCGGTGCCTCGACCGTCAACAGCGCCACCTACACGGCCGCCAAGGTACCTGTGGACAAGTTGCTGGCCGGCCTGCCCGAGCTGGCCCAGATCGCCAATGTGCGCGGCGAGCAGGTGTTCCAGATCGCTTCCGAGAGCTTCACCAACGACAATCTGCTGACCCTGGCTAAGCGCGTCTCGCAACTGGCCAAGCAGTCCGATGTGGACGGCATCGTCATCACCCACGGCACGGACACGCTGGCCGAGACGGCCTACTTCCTGAGCCTGACCGTGCACACCGACAAGCCCATTGCCGTGGTCGGCAGCATGCGTCCGGGCACGGCCCTGTCCGCCGATGGCGCACTGAACCTGGTCAATGCCGTCAGCGTGGCAGGCTCCAAGGACGCCCGGGGCAAGGGCGTCTTCGTCACCATGAATGACGAGATCAACACCGCCCGCGATGTGAACAAGGACATCAACATCCAGACTGGTGCCTTCAAGAGCCAGTGGGGTCCGCTGGGCATGGTGGTCGAGGGCAAGAACTACTGGTTCCGCGCGCCCGTCAAGCGCCACACCATGAACTCCGAGTTCAATATCGACAACATCGACAAGCTGCCTCAGGTGGACATCGTCTATGCCTACGGCAGCGTTCAGCCCACGGCCGTAAATGCCCTAGTCGATGCCGGCGCCAAGGCCATCGTCCATGCCGGCACCGGCAATGGCTCGGTGGCCGACCGCATGGTCAAGCCGCTGCAGGATGCACGCGGCAAGGGCGTGCTCATCGTGCGTTCGGCACGCGTGCCCTACGGCTTTGTGCTGCGCAATGCCGAGCAGCCCGACGACAAGTACGACTGGGTGGTCGCCCACGACATGCGCCCCGAAAAAGCACGCCTGCTGACCATGCTGGCGCTGACCAAGGGCGCCAACACCAAGGAACTGCAGCGGATGTTCTGGGAGTATTGATCAACTCCCCCTGAGGCGCTGACGCGCCTTCCCCCTCTCTCGCTACGCGGGAGGGGGACGACAGCCTCGCTGCGGGGCGGCCCTTGCTCGCTGTCTCTTTCGCAAGGGATCTGCATAAGCACGGGGGTTAAAAGCATGAAAAGCGGTTTGCGCAGGCTGGTCTTGCGCAAGCCGCTCTTGTTTTTGATCAGGTCATCAGCGCCACGGCGGCGGAGAAGCTGAGGAAGGCCAGGCTGGTCGACACCAGGATGATGCGCGCCACGCGACCGCTGTGGGCGCCGTAGCGCTCGGTCAGCAGCGACACATTGCTGGCGGACGGCAGGGCCGCCAGCAGCACCAGCACCACCAGGGTTTCGTGCTGAAGCCCCAGTCCCAGGGAGATCGCTGCCAGTCCGACGGCCCAGACCAGCAAGGGATGGACGACAAGCTTGGCCAGCGCGATCGGTACATAGTCGCGCACGGCGACGCGTTCGTGGCTGTTCATCTGCGAGCGGGCCAACACGGCGCCTATGGTGAACAAGGCCACCGGCGAAGCCGCTGCGGCCAGCATGGCCACGGTCTTGTCCACCGGGCCGGGCAATACCCAACCCATGGCAGAGGCCAGGCCGCCCAGCAGAATCGACCAGGGCATGGGATTGGACGCCATGCCCTTGAGCGAATTGCGCACTGCCAGCCAGATTCCTTGCCCTCCCGCCAGATCGAGCCGCGACAGCGCAATGCAGGCCGAGGTGGTGATGACCATGTCGATGGCCATGGTCACGATCACCGGCCCCGCACTCTGCGCGCCCAGCAGCGCCGCCAGCATGGGAACGCCCATGAAGCCGGTGTTGGGGAAAGCAGCGACCAGTGCACCGAATGCTGCATCGTTCCAGCCCAGGCGTGCGCGTGTCAGCAGCACGGTCGTGCCCACCATCAGCGCCGCACAGAGCAGATAGACCAGGATGACGTTGATGTCGAGCAGCTGATGAATCGGTGTCTGCGCGCCAAAGCGGTACAGCATGCAGGGCAGTGCGAAGTACAGCACAAAGGCATTGAGGCCGGGGATGGACGCCTGGGGCAGGATGCCGCGCCATGTGGCGGCAAAACCGCAAGCCACCAGCGCAAAGAAGGGAAAGGTGATGAGTAGAACGGACAACACGCACAAATTGTGACAGCGCCCGACCCCAACCCCCTCACGGCCTGCGATGAAAATTTTTCAGTGCAGACCTACCCAAAAACAAAGCCTGCGCAAGGCAGGCTGCTGTGACGGATACAAGGACAGCACGTCAGAGCTTGAGTTCCTTTTCCACATCTGCAGTCTTGCGGCGCGCCAGCGCCAGGTTGGCACGAGCCTTGTCCAGCACCAGATAAAAGAACACGCCGTCATTGGCGGCCACGGGACGGATGATGTGATATTGCTTGCCCAGAGTGATCAGTATGTCGTCGATCTGGTCGTTGAGATTGAGCATGCGCATGGTCTTGATCTTGGCACGCACGACCTCGGTGTTGCCGGCCGCGGCCAGCTCCATGTCCACGCCGCCGCCGACGCTGCCCATCAGCATGCCGCTTGCGCTGTCCACGAGAGCGCCACAGACAGCACCGTCTGCGGTCATCAGAGCGTTCAGAGAATCCTGGATAGAGGCCATAAATCCACCTTTTGAAAAGCAAGACAAGGAACTCGTGCGACGGATGCGCACCCACTCAGACTCAGAACTCCAGTGAACCTGTGATCAAGAGGGCAGGTACCCTGTGGCAACCTCACCGGCCGCCCAGAGCGCACGACCCAGCAAGGCGTTCTGATCCACCACCAGACAGAGAACGGCCGGGAAGGAGCCGTTCACCGCCTGGAAGACCACCGTGCCCGACTCCGTCTCGAAGGTCAGGCGCTTGCAATCCCTGTGTCCGATCTCATTGGCCACAGCCTTGGCCATGGCCATGAGCGAGCCTGCCATGGCCGACAGTCGTTCGGTCGGCAGATCGCTGCGAATGCGCAGCGCTGAAATCTCGAAACCGTCAGGGGTACAGAGCAAGGCGATGTGGACGCCCGCCACCGGGGAAACCACGCGCGCCAGGATTTCCCGACCTGCCTCCACGGCATGTGGCGGAATCACGAGAGAGTTATGGGTCTTCATAGAGTCTGACTTTGCAAGGACAGCAGCGATGCCAGCACGCTCAGGGCATCCAGCATCTGCTGGCGATCACGTGGATCAGCCTCAACAAGCGGGGTGAGGTCATGGCCTTTGGCAACCAGGGCGGAGCTGAATGCCTCCAGCCTTGCTCCGCTGGCGGGACGGCAACTGAGAATGACCATCAAAGGTGCCTGGTCCAGCTCTGCGATCCCCGTCAGCATCTCGCAGGCGTAGTCCACCGCGCCCGCATCGTTGACGTCCACCATCAGCAGCGCTCCCACCGATGCAGAAAGCACCCAGCGGCGCACGAAATCAAAACGATCCTGACCGGGGCTGCCTACCAGCTGCAGTCGCTCGCCAGAGCCCAGGTCGATCTCGCCAAACTCCGCCCCTACCGTGGTGAACTCCTTGCTGTGCGTCACCTTGTCCAGGTTGCGCACATCGCTGCCTGCCATGAATTCCCCGCACAGGCTGCGCAGCGCCGTGGTCTTGCCCACGCCCATGGGCCCCAGCAGACTCACCCGCAGCAGGCCCAGGCCGGGCTGCATGGGCATGAAAGATGTCATGTACGTCCTCCACGGGTAATCCAGCCCGTCAGCCTGCTGAGCCATTGACGCGTCACGGATGCGGCTGGCTGCTTCTGGGTAATTGATTTCTGCGCAGCGGAGGGGTCCTCGGAGCCGCGCAGACTACAGCGCAGGACTGCCTGAATCTGAGGCAGGGACAGCAGGGTCGATAGTTGCGACATCTCAATGCCGGCGTGCTCGGCCAGCGATCTGGCATCGATAGGCCCACGCGCGAGCAGCGCCAGCGCACGCATGTTCTGCGCGCTGTTGACGCTGCCAGGCAAGGCGACCCAGGATTTGATTTGAAAGCAATGCGTACAGTCGACTCCCTGCGACTGAAGCTCTTGCAAGGCACGCTGCAGCGGCAGGGGCTCACCGGCCCTGTGCCGGGCTCTCCAGTCCATGAGGAAAACCGCGGCACGGTCAAGCATGTCGATCAGGTCGGACAGCGTGAAGTCCACATCAAGATGTACTGCCCAGCCCTGGGAAGAACGCCCCAGCGGCTGCATGGCCGGCTCGCCGCCGAGATAGACCACGCAAGGAGCTCTCGCCTCGGCCCTGGCCAGCAGGCTCTCCAGCCCTTCGATCACCAGCACTTCGGCCGCATGGCGCGGAACCTGACGCCAGCCGGAAAGCGACTTGCGCGCGGCCACGGCGAACAGCGCTTCAAAGCGCTGCTGCACGGCAGGCGTCCAAAGTTCTGCGGCCAAGCTCACTTCACCGATGGTTCTCGCCATGCACAACACCCTGAGGGTTGAGGAAAAGACAATGAATCCCTCAACCATCGAAAATTCGCTGGCGCTGTCGGGATCAAGGCCGGACACGATGCAATCTTCACGCTACAAAACTAACATCTTATTACAACAATTATTCAGATAACAGGAGAGTGCACGTGTAGGTGAAACGCTCGCTGAGTCCCTGATTTTTGTCAGTTGTGAACGCTGTCATCAGGGCTCTTCACAGCGAAGCGGTATGCTCCCAGTCCTTGTTTTTGATGATGGGTCACTCTGCTTCATGTCTGCTGGTCTCAACCTCGCTCAGCTCCAGGCCGTGCATTACACCGAAGGTCCATGCCTTGTTCTGGCAGGCGCCGGCTCGGGCAAGACCCGTGTGATTACGCACAAGATAGGCCGTCTGATCGAAACCGGTCTGGCGCCGCGCCGCATTGCCGCTATCACTTTTACCAACAAGGCCGCCGCCGAAATGCGCGAACGCGCCGCCGGTCTGATCGGCCGCCAGGCCAAGGAGGTGCTGATCTGCACTTTCCACTCGCTGGGCGTGCGCATGGTTCGCGAGGACGGCCACATTCTCGGTCTCAAGCCCCAGTTCAGCATTCTGGACACCGACGACGTCACCGGCATCCTCAAGGACTGTGCGGGCGGCACCACCGATGTGGCGACGGCTCGCCAGTGGCAGTGGACCATCAGCGGCTGGAAGAATCAGGGCTGGGACAGCCGCAAGGCCCTGGCCATGGCGCAGGACGACAACGAACGCAGCACCGCTCTCATCATGCAGCGCTATGAAGAGCGCCTGACCGCCTACCAGAGCGTGGACTTCGACGACCTGATCGGCATGCCCATGCGACTGCTGCGTGGCCACCCCGAGGTGCGCGAGAAATGGCAACGCCTGCTGGGCCATGTGCTGGTGGACGAGTACCAGGACACCAATGCCACGCAGTACGAGCTGCTCAAATTCCTGGTGGGCGAGCGCGCTCACTTCACGGCGGTGGGCGACGACGATCAGTCGATCTACGGCTGGCGCGGCGCCACGCTGGACAATCTCAAGAAGCTGCCCGTGGACTTTCCGCAGCTCAAGGTCATCAAGCTGGAGCAGAACTACCGCTCCACCAGCGCCATTTTGCGAGCGGCCAACAATGTGATCGGCCCCAACCCCAAGCTGTTTCCCAAGACACTGTTTTCGGAACTCGGCGAGGGCGAACCCGTGCGCATCGTCGACTGCGACACCGAAGAGCATGAGGCCGAGCGCGCCGTGGCCCGCATTCAGGGCCTGCGCGCCAATATGAACCCGCAGCCCGCGTGGAAGGACTTCGCTATCCTCTACCGCGCCAACCACCAGGCCAAGCCCTTCGAGAAGGCGCTGCGCAAGGCCAATATCCCCTACAAGGTTTCAGGCGGCACCAGCTTTTTCGACCGCGCCGAGATCAAGGACCTGTGCGCCTGGTTCCGTCTCTGGATCAACAACGACGACGACCCGGCGTTTCTGCGCTCCATAGGCACGCCCAAGCGCGGCATCGGCCACACCACGCTGGGCAAGCTCGGGGAATTCTCTGCCGCGCACAAGCTCAGCATGTTCGGCTCGCTGTTCAATGCCATGCTGGAGGAGGCGCTGCCGCGCAAGGCCTTCGAGAGCCTGCTGGAATTCGGCCGCTATATCAACGACCTGGAATACCGCGCCCGCCACACCCTGGGGTTTGAGGCCTCGCGCGGCTTTCTGATCGACTGGCTCAAGGAAATTGGCTACGAACAGTATCTGTATGACAGCGAAGACAGCGAGTCTGTCGCTGCCGCGCGCTGGAGCAATGTGCTGGAGTTCTGCGACTGGATGGCCCAGCGTGCTGGCGGCCAGATAGAAGATGCTGCAGGCACCAGCACCCAGACCGAGGTCAAGAGCCTGCTGGAGGTCTCGCAGAACATCGCCCTGCTCTCCACCATCAGCGAACGCGAGAAGGAGCAGGACATGGTCGTGCTCTCCACCCTCCACGCTTCCAAGGGTCTGGAATGGCCCCATGTCATGCAGGTCGGCGTGACCGAGGGCATGCTGCCATTCAAGCTGGACGATGACGACGGCAAGCAGCAGCAGGTCAGCGATGAAACGGCAGCACGGCTGCAGGAAGAGCGCCGCCTGATGTATGTGGGCATCACCCGCGCCCAGCGCACGCTGGCCGTGAGCTGGACCAAGCGCCGCAAAAAGGGCCGTGAGATGGTGGCCTGCCAACCCAGCCGCTTCATCAAGGAGATGGGCCTCGATGCGGCCACGGCCAAGGAAGACCCGCGCGAGAAGCTGCGCAAGCTGCGCGAAGAATTTGCCGCGCGCAAGAACCAGGCGGCGCCAGGCGCCGCCAACTGATGACTCCACATGACTTTGAGATCTTTGATTTTCATAGCTGCCAGCACTTTCTCCATAACAGCTTGCGCGCAGTTTGACTCCAAGCCTGTCAGCACTTGTGCGCGAGACTGGCAGATGAGCGACAAGCAGTTGCAAGGGGAATGGGTGGGTTCCGTCGCCGGCAGTGAGGGAACCGCCCTCATGGTGCTGGGCCCGCATCCCGAATGGCAAGGCAATGTCAAAGGCAGCGTCAGCCGCCTGGGCAGCAACCATCCCATGGTGGGCGATGTGAACGAGGGCACGGTCACGCTTGAAGAAAGCGCAGACGGCTCACGCATCACCGGCACCTGGCTGGGCGAGGTGGTCAAGGGCAGCTGCGGTACAGAAATTCACGGCAGTTACCAGGAGGGAGAAAATGTTCCACCACGTGCGTTCATCATGCGCAAGGTCCGACCCTGAGCAGGGCTGGGTGTTGCCAACCGCAACCGGCCTGTGCATTGATTGATCCCATGAGTATTCGCTTTTTCACCCCGCATCCCCTGACCCTGAGCATCGGCCTGGCGCTGGTCGGCAGCTTGAACCCAGTTACCGCCAACAGCGCAGAACTACCCTCCCCCGAAAGCTGGCAGCAATGCGCAGCCACCACCAGCAACACCGACCGTCTGGCATGTTTCGACGCCTGGGCAGTCAAGCAAAGCCCGGCTGTTGCGCCACCCGCTACCAGCTGGAGTTCCCCAGCGGCCAGCACACAAGCAGCACCGGATCCTGCCTCGGCAAACCACGCCACGCCAGCCAGCTCAGCGACGGCGAGCACAGCCGGCGCCGACAGCGGCCTGGGTCTCTCGCCTACCAACGGCGGCTGTCGCGATCCTCGCTACACCGAGGTCTCGCGCTACTACGAACTGGAGCCCGGCACGGACTGCGGCACCTTCAACTTCCGCGGCTACCGCCCCATGTCCGTTTCCGTGGTCGTGGGCGACGAGGTCAATCAGCAACCCTATTCGCCCAGCCGCGGCCTGACGACCGAGCAGCCATACCAGAAGCACGAGATGCGCCTGCAGCTCTCGGCCCGCACCAAGATTGCTTCCGGCCTGCTGACCGGCCCCACTTCGACGGGCAAGGATTCGCTGTGGTTCGGCTATACCCAGCAGTCCTACTGGCAACTGTTCAACGGCGATATCTCGCGGCCCTTCCGCACCACCGACCACGAGCCCGAGGTGTTCTATGTCTACCCGACGGACGCCCAGCTGCCGCTGGGCTGGCGCTGGCGCTACTCGGGCATAGGCATAGCTCATCAGTCGAACGGCCAGAGCAACCCGCTGTCGCGCAGCTGGAACCGCTGGTATCTGATGACCGGGGCCGAGCTGGGCAACCGCTGGCAGCTGCATCTGAAAGCCTGGCAGCGCATGAAGGAGAGCGCGCTTGAGGACGACAACCCCCATATCCAGGACTACATCGGTCGTGGTGAAGTCAAGCTGGGCTGGAACGTCAACGAGCAGAACTATCTGGGCCTGACTGCACGCGGCTCGCTGGGCCAGGGCAAGGGATCCGGTCGTATCGAGTGGCTGCGCACCCTGGGCGAAGGCTGGAACGGCGGCAAGAGCAATCTGCGCCTGCATGTTCAGCTGTTCAGCGGCTATGGCGACAGCCTGGTCGACTACAACAACAAGCGCACGGTACTCAGCGTGGGCCTGAGCCTGCTGGACTTCTGAAGCCGGCCTGGTCCGCAGCCGCTGGGCCGAGCCGTGATTTACGCCAGAAAGCCAGAAGCCCGGGCCTGAGCCACCAGCAACTCGGTAAACCGCGCATAGCCTGCTGCATTGGCATGTACCTGATCGGCGCGCAAGGCACTATTGCCCAGCACCTCGCTCCAGGCATCGGCCAACAATGCCACCCGGTTGTCCTTGGCCAAGGTTTGGTAGATGGAGTGATCCTTCATGCGCCCCGTCAACGCTGCACTCAGGCTCAGCTCCGGCACGGCCACCAGCAGCACGGGCGTCGCCCTGGCTTTGCACAGCTGCAGCATGCGCGTGATCTCGCCTTGCACAACTTGCTCGCTCCTGCGCTGCAGCCAGTCGTTGCCACCGGCGCACAGAATCGCCAACGATGGCCCGTGCTCATCGAGCAGCCCCGGCAGACGGTCCGCAATCTGTTTGCTGGTCTCGCCCGAAACACCGGCATTCACCACCTTCCAGCCCGTGCGCTCGGCCAGCAGGGTGGGGTAGCCGGCATCTGCATTGGCGCCAACACCTTGTGTCAAGGAGTCTCCAAGCGCCAACACGGTAGCCCCGGCAGGAACGGCTGCGGCCTTGGGTGTCTTCTTGCCACAGGCACTTAGCAGCATGGCGCCCCCCGTCAGCAATGCTGCGGCACGCATGCCTTGAAGAACATGGCGTCGGTACGGGTCAAATATCGGCTTCATGGCATCTCACAAAACAGCGGGCTTGCAACGGCTGGAGGGTAGCTCCTTGGGCGCGAGGATAGCTCGGCCTCCGCTGCCCCAATGCAAACCGCGCTGCACAACGGTAAAACTGCAAAGCAGCAGCCGTAAAAAAACCGCTGCGCCCAAGGCCCAGCGGCTATGCGTGCCCAGATTGCCAATCAGTCGGGCACGACTGCAGTCACCTCGATCTCCACCTTGGCCCGGTCCTCGATCAAGGCGGCCACCTGCACGGCCGTCATGGCCACGCTGAATGAGCCGATCAGCTCGCGATAGGCCTTGCCGATCTCGGCCTGCTGCGCCAGATACTCCTTCTTGTCGGTGATATACCAGGTCATGCGCACGATATGCTCGGGCCTGGCTCCACCGGCCTGCAGCACCTCGACGATATTGTGCAGGGCCTGTCTGGCCTGCGCCGCGAGGTCGTCAGTATGAAACCGGCCTTCGGCGTCCCAGCCTATCATGCCGGCCACATAGATCTGGCGGCCGCTGACGGCCACGCCATTCGCATATCCCTTGGGCCGGGGCCAGCCCGGAGGCAGCAGTACTTGCATGTTCAGCTCCTGTTTTCTGTTGGATTGGATGAACTTTGCCAACGCTCGATTGCGTGGCGGATATGTTGCGGCGCAGTGATGGCCTGATGGGTTTGAAGACTGGTGAAGACCAGCACTTTCTGCGCCGTCACGCGCAGCTGTCCCTCAGGACCTGTGCAATCCACATCGAGCGTCAGCGAACGATTGCCCAGCTTGGCAACCGACAGGCCCAGACTCACGGTTTCACCCATGCGGGTGATGGCACGAAAGTCGCACTCCAGATGCACGATGGGCAGGCCCACCTTGTCCTTGTGCAGCATGTCCGCATAGCTCAGGCCCAGCGCCTGGTTGAACCAGTCTTCGACCAGCCCGTTGAACAGCACCAGATATTGGGGAAAGAAGATGATGCCCGCCGGATCGCAGTGCGCAAAACGAATCGGCACCTGCGTCACAAAGCGTTTTGAAGCCATTGCCACTTCATTCATACCCAAACAATTCCTTCAGCAAAATCTGCCTGCAGCGCTTTTCAATCAGGCGCATGCAGCTTTTAAAAACATAGCAATCAGGTTTGATGCAGGCGAAAGCGCTGCAACTTGCCCGTGGCCGTGCGCGGCAGCTGATCGACGAACTGTACGGCCCGTGGATATTTGTAGGGAGCGACCCGGCTCTTCACAAAATCCTGCAGCTCCATGACCATGGCATCGCTGGCCACATGGCCGGCACGCAGCACCACAAAGGCCTTGACGATCTGGCCTCGCTCGCTGTCGGCCACGCCAATCACCGCGCATTCAGCCACAGAACCGTGCTGCATCAGGGCCTCTTCGACTTCGGGTGCAGCGATGTTGTATCCGGCCGAGATGATCATGTCGTCGGTGCGTGCCTGATAAACGAAATAGCCGTCGACATCCATCAGATAGGCATCGCCCGTCAGATTCCAGCCCCGGCTCACATACTTGGTCTGACGACTGTCGTTGAGATAGCGGCATCCCGTTGGTCCCTGCACGGCCAGCCTGCCCACGGTGCCGGGCGGTACCTCGACCCCCGCATCATCCACCACCTTGGCACGATAGCCGGGCACGGCCTTGCCGGTGGCACCGGGACGAGCCTCCTCTTCGCGGTGCGAGATGAAGATGTGCAGCATCTCGGTAGAACCGATGCCGTCAATGATTTCAATACCGGTCGCCTCCTTCCACAGCGCGCGTGTGGAGGCGGTCAAGGCCTCGCCCGCCGACACGCATTTGCGCAGCCGGGTGCGGCGGATGCGTTCGCCCTGCTGGGCCATCACACGGTAGGACGTGGGCGCCGTGAACACCACACTGGCACCAAATCGCTCAATGCCATCGACCAATTGCACGGGGCCGGCTTTCTCCAGCAAGGCCATGCTGGCCCCGATGGACATAGGGAACAGCACCTGCCCACCCAGCCCGAAAGTGAATGCCAGCGGAGGACTGCCTATGAACACATCGTCGGCATTGGCACGCAGCGTATGCACGGGCCAGCAGGCGCAGACCGCCATCACATCGCGATGAAAATGCATGGTGGCCTTGGGCACGCCCGTGGTGCCCGAGGTGAAGCCCAGCAGGCAGGTATCGGTCGCTGCAGTTTCCACGGCCTGGAAGTCATCGCCCACCTGCTCCATCAGGCGCTCCAGTGCATCGGCTTCCACACTGTTGAAATAGCGCACGGCCTTGAGCGTGCTGGTTTTTTCCTGCGCACCCTGCACCTCGGTGCGCAGCGCCGCATCGCACAGCGCATGGCTGATCTGCGCTATGTCGATGATGGTGGACAGCTCCTTGGCCCGCAACAGCGGCATGGCGGCCACGGCAATGCCCCCGGCCTTGATGACGCCAAACCAGCAGGCCACCATCATGGGATTGTTGGGTGCGCACAGCAACACGCGGTTGCCCGGCTGCAGTCCCAGCTCCTGCGTCAGCACATTGGCGATGCGATTGGCCTTGAGCTGCAGATCCGCATAGCTCCAGCGCAGGCCTTCGGCCTGAATGCACAAACGGTCGCCGCGCCCCTCGCTCACATGTCTATCCAGCAGCTCCACGGCACAGTTCAGGCGCTCGGGGAACCTCAGCTCGGGCAGCTCGAAAATGAACTCGGGCTGCTGCTCGGGCGGTGGCAGGTTGTCGGCAGCAAAGGTATCGATATGCGCGGTGTAAGACATGATTCCGATCTTTCAGGCGAAAACAGGATCAAACGCTTGATACAAAAGCGCCATCAGCTATGACTTTTGATAAGGTCACGCCCAATGATGAGCTGCTGCACCTCGGTCGCGCCTTCGTAGATGCGCAGGGCGCGAATCTCCCGGTAAAGGCGCTCCACAGGCTGCTCGCTGACCACGCCCAGGCCGCCCCAGATCTGCACGGCGGCATCGATCACCTGCTGGGCGTTTTCCGTCGCCGTCATCTTGGCCATGGCGGCCTCCCGTGTCACGTTCTCGCCCTGGTCACGCAACCAGGCTGCGCGATAGGTCAGCAGCGCCGCACTGTCGATCTGCGTGGCCATCTGCGCCAGCTTGGCCTGGGTGAGCTGAAAATCAGCCAGCACGCCACCGAACATCTTGCGGCTGGTCGCGCGCTGCAATGCCTCATCCATGGCACGACGCGCAAAGCCCAACGATGCGGCGGCCACCGAGGTGCGGAACACATCGAGCGTGCGCATCGCCACCTTGAAGCCCTCGCCGGCCGCGCCCACGAGCTGGGCGACAGGCACGCGGCAGTTCGAAAACTTCAAACGCGCCAGCGGGTGTGGCGCGATAACGTTGATACGCTCGGCAATCTCAAAGCCCGGGGTGCCGGCCTCCACAATCAGTGCCGACAGACCACGCGAACCCGCAGCCTCGCCGGTACGCACAAAAACGACATAGAAGTCGGCAATGCCTCCGTTGGAAATCCAGGTCTTCTCGCCGTTGATGACATAGTGATCACCTTCCAGCCTGGCCTCGCAGGCCATGGCCGCCACGTCCGAGCCGGCGTCGGGCTCTGACAGCGCAAAGGCTGAGATCGCATCGCCCCTGGCCACCAGGCTCAGATAGCGTTTTTTCTGCTCTTCGCTGCCCGCCAAAGAGATCGCCCCCGAGCCCAGGCCCTGCATGGCAAACGCAAAGTCGGCCAGCCCGCTATGACGCGCCAGCGTCTCCCGGATCAGGCAGATGGCTCTGGTGTCGATCTGCTCTCCTGCGCCGCCGTAGGCCGTACCCGCAACCGCATGCCGCAGCC
This sequence comes from Comamonas sp. F1-6, assembly GCF_039581415.1. NCBI lineage: Bacteria > Pseudomonadati > Pseudomonadota > Betaproteobacteria > Burkholderiales > Comamonadaceae > Comamonas > Comamonas sp. F1-6. Next base: position 41,793 of record NZ_JBCPWN010000022.1, on the reverse strand, counting down.
AGCCGGCTTCGCCCAGGGCCTTGACCAGTTGCCGGCATTCGGCATCCACATCGGGGCCATGGGAATGCGCAATGTTCTGCCTGGCCCAGGCATCCAGCGACTGGGCCAGACGAGCGTGATGGGCTTCAAAAAAAGGCCACTTCAGATAGCTGGTGTCTGCCATATCAGTTTCCTTGAAAGACTGGCTTTTGCTTGGCCACGAACGCGTGATAGGCACGCGAGAAATCCTCGGTCAGCATGCACAGTGCCTGGGCCTGGGCTTCGGCTTCGATGGCCTGCTCAATCGTCATGGCCCATTCCTGGTGCAGCATGGTCTTTGTGATGCCGTTGGCAAAGCTGGGCCCGGCGGCCAGATCGGCGGCCAGCTTCTGCGCATCGGCCAGCAAGCTCTCGGGTTCACACAGACGGTTGAGGAAGCCCCAGCGTTCACCCTCCTCGCCGCCCAGGCTGCGTCCCGTATAGAGCAACTCACTCGCACGGCCCTGACCAATGATGCGCGGCAGCATGGCGCAGGCCCCCATGTCGCAGCCCGCCAGCCCCACGCGGTTGAACAGGAACGCGGTCTTGCTGCGCGCAGTGCCAAGGCGCATGTCCGAGGCCATGGCCATGATGGCCCCAGCCCCCGCGCACACGCCATCGACTGCCGCAATGATAGGCTGCGGACAGGCTCGCATGGTCTTGACCAGTTCGCCCGTCATGCGGGTGAACATCAAAAGCTCGGGGGCCTTGAGCGCGACCAGCGGACCGATGATTTCGTGCACATCACCGCCCGAGCAGAAGTTGCCGCCCGCGCCGACCAGCACCACGGCCTTTACATCCTGCGCCCACTTGAGCTGGTGAAACAGGTCGCGCAGCTCGGCGTAGGAATCAAACGTCAGCGGATTCTTGCGCTCCGGACGATTGAGAGTGATGGTTGCCACGCCAGCCTGCACCTGCCACTGGAAATGCGTGGCCCTATAGCCCGCCAGCTGCTTGTGATTGCCAGCTTGCAGCGCTGGATCGATTGCATATTCGCTCATGTCTGTCTCCAAAAATCCGGTTCACATGACTTCGCCACCAGCGACGGCTATGGCTTGCCCGGTAATACTTGATGCGCCTCGCCCACATAGCCACAGCACGGCGTCCGCCACCTCGTGCGGCTGTACCAGGCGGCCTTGGGGGTTGGATTTGACGAACTCGGCCATTGCCTGCTCTGGTGTGCGACCGGTCTTGGCTACGACGCGGTCAATGCTGGTTTTGACAATCTCTGTTTCGGTATAGCCGGGGCAGACGGCGTTGACGGTGATCCCGGTCTTGGCGTACTCCAGCGCCAGGGCTCGTGTCAGGCCCACCACGCCATGCTTGGCCGCCACATAGGCTGCGACATAGGCATAGCCCACCAAACCAGCCGTGCTGGCCACATTGACGATACGTCCCCAGCCCGTAGCGGACATGGCCGGCAGCACTTGCTGGATGCAGTGCATGGTGCCACTCAGGTTGACGGCCAGCATCTGCTGCCAATGCGCGGCATCCATCTTCATGAACGGTGCACTGCCGGCCTGACCTGCGTTGTTGATCAGGATACTGATGGCACCTTGCGCAGCCACTGCCTTCTCAAACGCCGTTTTCACCTGTGCTTCATCCGCCACATCGGCCAGCACCATCCGGCATTGACCGGGATGTTCTTCCACCAGTTTTTGCAGCGGCTCGGCGCGACGCCCCAGCACCGTGACGCGAGCGCCCTGCGCCAGCAACTGGCGTGCAATCGCCTCGCCAATGCCCTGGCCCGCGCCTGTCACCAGCGCATGTTGATCGTTCCGATCGCCTGTCATTGAGTTCTCCATCGCTCACGAAACTGGCGCGAACCGCCCCTCGGACACCAAGGAAGAGCCGCCCCACGCCACGGGTGTCGCCCCCTCCCATAGCGCGCAGCGTGTGGAGAGTGGGGGGAAGGCGCGCAGCGACTCAGGGGGCGCTTCATTTCAAGGCCTTTTCGCGCTCGAACAGGGCTTCCATCTGGCGCTTGCCTTGGAAGTATTGTTTGGGCCAGACGATAGGCGTGTAACCTATCTTGGCGGCCTCGGTCAGCGTCCAGGCCGGATTGGCCAGATGCGGTCTGGCAATCGCACACAGATCGGCACGTCCTGCAGCAATGATGCTGTTGGCATGGTCGGCCTCGCTGATCGCGCCCACGGCCATGGTCGCAATACCGGCCTCTTGTCGGATGCGGTCTGCAAACGGGGTTTGATACATGCGGCCGAACACCGGCTTTTCGAGCTTGCTGACCTGCCCCGATGAGCAGTCGATCAGATCGGCACCTGCGGCCTTGAAGGCCTTGGCAATCTGTACCGCATCTTCGGGCGTGATGCCGCCAGGCACCCAGTCATGAGCCGAGATACGCACGGACATGGGCTTGTCCTGCGGCCAAACGGCGCGCATGGCCTTGAACACTTCCAGCGGGTAGCGCAAGCGGTTTTCCAGGCTGCCGCCATATTCATCGCTGCGCTGATTGGTCAGCGGCGAGATAAAGCCCGACAGCAGATAGCCGTGCGCACAGTGCAGCTCCAGCCAGTCCACGCCTATGTCGGCCGCCATTTGCGCAGCATGCACAAACTGCTGCAGCACCTCATCCATGTCGGCGCGTGTCATGGCCCTGGAGATCTGGCTCACTCCCTGCAGATATTGCTGCTCCGACGCTGCCATGACGGGCCAGTTGCCCTGCTCCAGCGGCAGATCCGTACCTTCCCAGGCCAGCCGCGTCGAGGCCTTGGCACCCGCATGGCCGATCTGCATGGCGAACTTGGCATCGGTGTTGGTGTGAATCCAGTCGCTGATGCGTTTCCAGGCCTGCTTTTGCTCAGCGCTATAAGTACCTGGGCAGCCGGGCGTGATGCGCCCCTCGGGGCTGACACAGGCCATCTCGGCAAACACCAGACCGGCGCCACCAAGCGCACGCGCCCCCAGGTGAACGAGGTGAAACTCACCAGGCACGCCATCAACCGCAGAGTACTGCGCCATGGGAGAGACCACGATACGGTTCTTCAGCGTGATGCCGCGCAGGGTATAGGGCAGGAACATGGGCGGCGGCGCCTTGGCATCGACCGCGACACCGTTTCTTTCGGCCAGCCATTTCTCATAACCACCAAGCCACTGCGCATCACGCAGGCGCAGGTTTTCATGGCTGATGCGCTGACTGCGCGTGAGCATGGAATACATGAACTGCTCGGGCTCCAGCTGGTCGCAATAGCGCTGGCCGCAGACCTCGAACCACTCCATCGCATTCCAGGCCGCATTCTGAATGCGCAGCGTCTCAACGCGACGCGCTTCCTGATAGGCCGCCAGCACCTCGGGAATATGCGCAGCCGCATCACCCCGCTGCTTGAACTGGCGTGCCAGCTCGATCGCATCCTCGATCGCCAGCTTGGTTCCTGAGCCAATGGCGAAATGTGCCGTATGCACGGCATCGCCCATCAGCACCACATGGCTGCCCTTGCGGTTTTTCAACCACCACTGATCGCAGACCACGCGCTGAAAGTTGATCCAGGCCGAACCGCGCAGATGGCGGGCATTGGTCATCAGTTTCTCGCCCTGAAGATTGTCCGCGAACAACTTTTCACAGAAGGCAATGGACTGCTCTTGATCGGCGGTGTCGAGACCGCTGGCTTTCCAGCATTCCTCCGTGGTCTCCACGATGAAGGTCGAGGTCTTGTCGTCGAACTTGTAGATATGCGCCTGAAACCAGCCATGTGGCGTGCGCACGAAATCAAAGGTGAATGCCTCGTAGACCTTGTTCGTCCCCAGCCAGATATAGCGATTGGGGCGGGTGACGATATCGGGCTTGAAGATGTCGGCGTACTTGCTGCGGATGCGCGAGTTCACGCCATCGCAGGCAATCACAAGGTCGGCATCCGGATAGTCCTCGTCGCTTTGCACATCGGTCTCGAACACCAGGTTCACACCCAGCTGTTCGCATCGTGCTTGCAGGATATTGAGCAGATGCTTGCGGCCAATCCCCACAAAACCATGTCCTCCGGAGCGAATCTTGCGCCCTTTGAACAGCAACTCGATATCGTCCCAATGGTTGAAAGCCTGCTCGATCTGCGCGGCTGTCACCGGGTCCCAGTCGCGCATATTGTCCATGGTGGCATCGGAGAAAACCACGCCCCAGCCAAAGGTGTCGTAGGGCTTGTTGCGCTCCACCACCGTCACCTCATGCTCAGGGCTCATCTGCTTCATCAGCAAAGCGAAGTACAAGCCGGCGGGGCCACCACCTATGCAGACAATTTTCATGACAGTGATCCGTTCCTGGCTTTTGAAAAATTACTTTATATCTAAATTATTAATGCATGAAATTTTCACTAGAATCCGGCCAAACCCTGAACCCAAAGCACGTTAGTTTGCGCACCATGCCAACCATGGCCCAACACAATCCGGATTTCTCCATCGACATGCCCGAAGCCCCGGGACGCGAGGCTGGCCTGTCCCACTCCGACCATCAGGCCGTGCGCCTGTGGCTTCGCCTGCTGACCTGCAGCACACAGATCGAGCAAGTCATTCGCAGCCAGCTACGCACAGAGTTCGGCACGACCTTGCCTCGTTTTGACTACCTGGCACAACTCAGCCGCTTTCCCAAAGGTCTGCGCATGAAGACCCTGTCGGAATATCTGATGGTGACCGGCGGCAATGTGACCGGACTGACCGATCAACTGGTGGCCGAAGGCTGGGTGGAACGAGTGGCTGACGAGGAAGACCGCCGCTCCATGATCGTGCGCCTGACCCGCTCGGGTAAAAAGCAGTTCAAGGCCATGGCTGCCGCGCATGAGCTATGGCTTGAGCAGTTGCTGACTCCGCTGGGCAGCAAAAACGCCAGCGACCTGTATGAACAACTGGGCAAGCTCAGACAGGTGCTGAGCTCGCCAGAAAGTGCCTGAGCCCGAAAAAACACCGTTTTGTGACAATTTCATGGAGAATGTCCTGCACGCAGTCCTGCGTGACACAGGCTTGGGGGCATGGTTCATGGATTTACTGCATCTGCGATATCGGCTCAAGTCCGGGTTCTACTATCTCTACGACATGCGTGATGCGCCCAACGCCATCACGGGAGAGCGCCCCTATCGCCTCAAGACCGAGCTGGTCGCCATCGCGTTTGACCGAATCACAGGCCGCGTACACCAGCATGGTCACCCCACCCGCATTCACTCCTGGGCCATGGGCGCACAACGCCGTCTGCGCATGGCAGGAGACTGGGAAGGCGCAAACCGGCTGGTCGTGGTCTCCGGGCCGCTGCCCGAAGAAGAAATCAACAAATGCCTGAGCGTGCAAGGCTATTGCCGCTGGATGCTGATGCGTCTGGCCAGCATGCCGCATGGCAAATTTGCAGCCCATCGTGCAGGCAGCCGCAGCAGCTGGCAAAGACGTGAATCCGGCCAACAGCGCCGTGCGGCCTGACCTCCAGTCAAGCTTCCTTCCAGCGCTTATTGATCAATCACATAGCGCTATCAAATCAGGAATCAGCATCTTCAGCGGAATTGTCATCCGCCTCGGCCACTTCGGGCATTTTCACAATCGTCACCGGCAGCCGACTGTGCCTGGCCACCTCGCGTGAGACCGAGCCGATCAGAATGCTGCCCAGGCCGCTCTGGCCCGTGGCACCGATGATGATCTGATCGCATTCATTGCTCTCGGCAATATCGATCAGGGTATTGGCCTCTTCGCCCAGGCTGATCTCCACTTCATAGGAGGCCCCGGCCTCCTTGAGAAGATCCTGTGCAGGCGCCACCAGATCCATGCCGGCTTCGATGCTGGCGTTGGCGATCAGATCTGAATCTGTGGTTGCAAGCTCCAGCAGCGTGGCTTCCTTCTGCACATGAGCTATCACAAAGTGAGCATCCAGTCCGCTCTGCAAAAGCTTGATGCCGTGGCGTACGGCCTCAAGTGCGACATCCGATCCATCCACCGCAATCATGATCTTGAGCATGGCAACCTCCTGTTCGTCTTGCGCACCAGTGTAGGCCCAGGCTGCAAAGACGGGTTGCGAATCTGGGGCAAGCACCGGCTATTGCAGCAGTGCTTGCGGGCATCTGGGAAAATAGCAGGCTATGCTGCAGTTTGACCTTCTCAAGACCGACCCGACCAGCCACGCGCGCCGTGGCACCTTGACGCTTAATCACGGCAAGGTCCAGACCCCCATCTTCATGCCCGTGGGCACCTATGGCACCGTCAAGGGCGTGATGCCGCGCAGCCTCGAAGAAATGGGCGCACAGATCATCCTGGGCAACACCTTCCATCTGTGGATGCGTCCAGGCCTGGACATCATGAAGTCCTTCGGCGGTCTGCACGACTTCGAGAAGTGGGACAAGCCCATACTGACCGACTCGGGGGGCTTCCAGGTCTGGTCGCTGGGTGCTATGCGCAAGATCACCGAAGAAGGCGTGCATTTCCAGAGCCCCGTGAACGGAGACAAGCTGTTCATGTCGCCCGAGGTCAGCATGCAGATCCAGACGATTCTGAATTCGGACATCGTCATGCAGCTCGACGAGTGCACGCCCTACGAAACCAACGGCAAGAAGACCACCGAAGCCGAAGCGCGCAAGTCCATGGAGATGAGCCGTCGCTGGGCCAAGCGCTCCAAGGAGGAGTTCCAGCGCCTGGAAAACCCCAATGCCTTGTTCGGCATCGTGCAGGGCGGCATGTACACCAATCTGCGCGAGGAATCGCTGCAGGGTCTGCTGGAAATCGATTTCCCCGGCTATGCCGTGGGTGGTGTCTCCGTGGGCGAGCCCAAGGACGAAATGCTGGAGATCATGGCCCACACGCCGCATCTGCTGCCCGCCAACAAGCCGCGCTACCTGATGGGCGTTGGCACACCCGAAGACCTGGTGCAAGGCGTGGCCGATGGCGTGGACATGTTTGACTGCGTGATGCCTACCCGCAATGCACGCAACGGCACCATCTTCACGCGCTACGGCGATCTGAAGATCCGCAACGCTCGTCACAAGGTGGATCACCAGCCCATAGACACCACCTGCACCTGCCATGCCTGCGCGGGCAAGAGCGGCGTGAGCTGGGACGATGGCGGCCGCGAAGGCTTCAGCCGCGCCTATCTGCACCATCTGGACCGCTGCGGCGAGATGCTGGGCCCCATGCTCACCACCATCCACAACCTGCACTATTACCTGAACCTGATGCAGGAAATCCGCAACGCGCTGGACGCAGGCAGCTTTGCCCAGTTTCGCACCCAGTTCAAGGCCGATCGCGCACGCGGGGTCTAAGCCTTCGACTCCATCTGCTGCAGCAGAACACAAAAAAGCCAGAGCCAGTCTCTGGCTTTTTTGCTTTCAGATTTCACCATTGAAACCTTCAATTGAAAAATTTCGTCAATTGCCCACTGCAATGCAGCGTAAGAGGCCGATTTTCTGTATGTTTTTGTTAAAACATCAGCACATTGGGCGACAACAACCGGCATCTTTGGCGATTGGCATCGAAATCCACCAACAGCCACTGAACAGCACGACACGAAACGCTCGCGGCATCCCCCTCCATGACCGAAGCTTCCTCACCCAAGCAAACGCCTTCGCTACAGACCACCGCCACCCAGGCATGGACGGTCGCGCTCGCCCTGGGATGCATGGTGTTCGTGGCAGCCTTACTCGGTATCCTGGGACGTCCTTTGGGGTTTTTCTCGGCGATCTGGCCAGCCAACGCGCTCTTGTTGGGGGTGCTTCTGCACAAGCCTGGCTGGCTGCGTCCTGGCTCGATCCTGGCGGTCTCGGCAGGCTATATCGCTGCGGATCTGCTGACAGGCAGCCGGCTCGATGTGGCGATCCTGCTGAGCATGGCCAATATGGCGGGCGTCGGAATGGCCTGGGCGCTGATGCACAGGCAAAGCCGCGCCACCTTGTTCATGCAACGCCAGTCTTCCGCCTTGCTGCTCTTTGTCGGCAGCGGCATGGGCGCACTGGCAGCAGCAATACTGGGCGGGCCGGTGGTGACTGCCGTGTTCGGAACACCGCACTGGCAGGCTTTCTCCATGTGGTTGAGCAGCGAGTGGCTGAACTACATGACATTTTTACCCATTGTTCTGGCCTGGCCGACACGCAAGCAGCCTGCACCGAACTGGACCGAGCCCTCCCCCATGCGCCGCGTCCTGCCTTTGCTGTCTGTCATTGCGCTGGAGGCCATCAGCTACTGGATCAAAGGTCCCGGCTCGCTGGCGTTCTCGCTGCCGGCTCTCATATGGTGCGCGCTGAGCTATCGCATCTTCAGTCTGACGCTGATCACGGCAGCACTTTGCCTGAGCAGCATCATCTTCATTTCGCTTGGCACGCTTGAATTCACACCCGCTCATTTTCTCGAAACGCTGTCATTTCGCGTGGGGCTATGCATGCTGGTGCTGGGCCCGCTGGCGGTGGCCGGATCGCATATGGCTCGCAACGAGCTGATGCAAAAGCTCAGTCATGCCGTCAACCACGACTTTCTGACCGATATGCTGGCACGCGGTGCCTTCATGAAGCAGGGGCAAAGAATACTGGAGCGTTGCCGCCAGGATGGCCAGCCCTTCGCCATTCTGATGCTGGATCTCGACCACTTCAAACAGATCAACGACAGCTTCGGCCATGCGGGAGGCGACCAATTGCTGCGCAGCTTCAGCCAGACCCTGAGCCAGGTGCTGCGCGCTCAGGACATCGTGGGCCGTATGGGAGGCGAGGAATTCGCCGTGGCCCTGCCCAAGGTGGACGCAATCGCTGCGCAGGAGATCGCCAAGCGCATCAACCGCGCCATCCGGGAGCTGCGCGTGCCCATGAATGACAAGACGATGAGTGCCACGGTCAGCATTGGCCTGGTCCATACCGCAAGCCTGCAAGCGCATCAAAGCCTGGACCTGCTGCTGCAGCAGGCAGACCAGGCTTTGTATGAGGCCAAGGCCGCCGGGCGCGATCGCGTCAGTTCACAGCTTTGCTGAGCGCGACACGCCGATAGCCCGGCCCAAGGTCATCCGGGCTCGCCGGACCCGGAGGCGAGCGGTGCTGCCTCCGCCGCATCGGGACGCGGCAGCATCTTGCCGGCCGCAGTGCCGCAGCTATGACAAAAGCGTGAGAACGCGCTCTTGCGGGTATTGCAGCTGCCGCAATGGTCGAACAGACCGATACCGCAATGGGGGCAGAAGTCGATCTCGGTGTTCTTGAGATCCACTGGGCGCTCGCAGCCCGGGCACACATTCTTGGACAGACGCTCCAGCGCCACGTCATAGCTCAGCTCCTCACGGCGCTGCTCTTCGGGCAAGGACTCCTGCAGCTTCTGTTTTTCCAGATAGCGGTTGAGCGCCAGAATGGCATAGCGCCCCAGCAATACCGTCACCAAAATGCCTACGATATAGCGCACATAGCCGCCGTAGTCGGGCAGATAAGGCACCAGCTCGACAAAGAAGGCGAACAGCGCAAAAAAGATAAAACCCCAGACAAATGGCCACCAGGTGCTCTTGCGCTTCTTGGCGAACAGCCAGCCCGCCACGCCCAGCAGGGGCAAGGTGATGGCCAGGCGGAACAGAAACACGCGCAGCTCGCTGGCTCGCATGGCGGCTTCGTACTGAGGATAGGCCTGCTCGCGCAGATTGCTCATCTCCGCCTCGGCGTTGGAGACTGCCTGATTGGCCTCCAGATGGGTCTGGGCCTCTTTCTCGCGCTCCTGGCGGGCCTTGTCCTCAGCCTGCTTGAGCTCGTCCAGCGCCTTGCTGCGTGCGACCAGCTCGGCGTCCTGCTCGGGGCGCTCTGTCGCACGGCGGGTCGCCACCCAGTTGTCAAAGGTGTCGCGCGCCGACTGGTAGCGCGCACGCTCGGCGTCGAACTTGAGCTGAGCCCTGTCCAGTGCCTTCTGGGTCACGCCGGCCGTCTTCTGGGCCTTGTCGATTTCGGCCCGCACACGTTGTGCATCGGCCTGCGGAATAAAGGACTCCACCTCCAGCGAGCGATCAGGCTGCGGCAGATTGCCCACCACCAGCCCACCCAGACCGATCAGGAAGAAGGCAAACACCAGCGCCACCAGCCAGAGGCCGCGGCGAAACCATTTCTCGGGCAAACGCAGAGACTTGCTCATTTTCAATTACTCCAAAAACGTAGCGCCATGCGCATATTCAGCAAGGCCTTGAAGCCAAAAAGGCTCAAACTCACTGCACGGTACGCACGGCCGATGCCAGTTGCGTGCGCTGCAACCACTGGGTCACGGAGTCCACCGTCACCGTCTCGATGCGGCTGGCAAAGCGCTTTTCATTCGGATGATCGTCAAACGCGATATTGGCAGCCGTCATGCGCCCGCCCAGTCGCGAGAACGCCCGGATGATGAGCGCGCTGGGCTCATAGCCCTTGGACTGCAACCAGGCCTGAGCCTGTGCGCGGTTCTGAATCGCCGCCGGCTCCATGGCGGCTGCCAGCGTCTCGGTCGCCCATTGGTTCGACTGCTGGTATTTGCTGCTCCAGACATAGCTGACCATGCTGTAGGGCTCGTTTTGCAGGCGCAGCACCGTGGGAGCGCTCAAGAACTTGAGCAGGGCCTGCTGCACCGCTGGTGTCGGGATCTGGATGGCGGCTTCGTAACGCCACATATCGTCAAGAAAGAACTCGCCCAGGCCCTGGCGATAGATATGGCCGGAGGCAGTGCCGCACTCGTTGAGCTTGTGGGCCACGCGCCAGGGGCCGGCGGGCGTTCTGTAGGCCCAGCCATAGTGCGAGTACTTGAGATCGTATTTGCTCAAGTCCTGCCCTTGCCGAGCCAGCAGCACGACCTGGGTACCGTTCTTCTGAAACTCGGCATCCAGCGCCTTGGCGGTGCGCGCGGCCAGATTCAGCCCCTTGGCCATCACATCGGCGGTCAGCGGACGGTCTTCACAGCTGCGGCCAGCCTCTGCCGAGCCTGCCCAGGCAATCAACGCAGCGCCCAGCGCCAGCGCCACAGGGCCGGGGATGGGCATGCCGGCGCGTCGAGCGGGCGCCATGGCTTGTACAACGCTTGTCGCGTCCTTGATCATGCGAGCCTCCAGTTTCTTGAATTACAGACGCTCGTTGTGCATCAGCGCCTTGCCGATTTCGTTGGGGATGAAGGCCAGCACCTTGCCTGCCGTGGACAGAATCACGCCGGCCGCCGTGGCGCTGGTCTGCACCACCGTGCCCACGCCGACCGACAGGGCTCCTGCAGCCTGGCCAGAGACCTTGACCACGGCCGAAGTGCCGTCGGCCACATTCTTGAGCACATAGGTCACGCCTGTGGCACTGCTTTCCACGGCCTCAACGATCACGGATGCACCTGCCGCCGACAGAAACAGGGGTATTGCCACGACTTCCTCCGAAGCGCCACCCGATGCCGCTGCAACCACCGATGCCACAGGCAGGACCGACAACACCAGAGAGGCTTCGCTCTGGGCGTGGACCGCACTGCCGCCCAGCAATGCAAAGGCCGCGCCCAGGGCGCACAGGCTGTTGCGAAGAGGACGGATAAAGGTCAGGACGTTGATCACAAATGGCTCCCAGTGGTTATTGAAATGGGCCGCGATTTGCATGCGGCGCCGAACGAATCATCCATGCGCCCGAAACTTCGGCCCTGTGTTTTGTCAAAATCAGCAAGCGGCAGGTCTCGCAGTATCGCAAAGTGATACTCCCCGCCTGCTGCCAGCGCTCAAACCAGTTGCAGCTTGCACATCTTGCCCCACTCCCGCGCCCACAACTTTCAAAAATCATCAGGCAATCCATGCGGCTTCACTCTCAGACCTTCGCCCTGCACAAGCCTTCACGCCGGCAAAGCCGGCTTGCTGCAGCGCTCGCCACGGCCATGTCCACGCTAGCTGTCTCTGCACTGGCGCAGGGCAGCAGCATTCCCGCTTTTTCGCAGATGCCGCAGGGCCCTCTGGGAGGGCCCTGGCACTTTGCCACCCTGCCCAACAAGAACCCGACGGCATTCAATGTGGTGGACCAGGATGGCGGGCATGTGTTGCGCGTGAGCACACAGGACGCCTACGGCAATATGGTTCACACGCTGCGCCTGACTGCTTCGCCCGATCTGCAACTGCAGTGGCGCTGGCGCGTGGATCAGCTGATCGACAAGGCCGACATCAAAACCAGGGCCGGCGACGATGCTGCGCTCAAGCTCTGCATGTCCTTCGACTTTGACAAATCGCAGCTGAGCTTTGGTGAACGGGCCAAGCTGCGCCTGGGCAGAATCAGCACCGGAGAGGATATTCCGGCCGAGACGCTGTGCTATGTCTGGGACAACAAGCAGCCCGTGGGCTCGGTTCTGCACAATGCGTTCACGCATCGCATGCGCTATATCGTGCTGCGAAGCGGCAGCACGCACAAAGGCCAGTGGGTGACGGAACAGCGCAATCTGATGTCCGACTATCTGCAAGCCTTTGGCGACGAGTCCCAGGCCATGCCCACCATCATCGGCGTCACCGTCTCGGCGGACTCGGACAACACCCATGGCGAAGGACTGGCCTACATGGGTGATATCCGGCTCCTGCCCTGATCATCCAGCCTCAACGCCGGAGCAAATCCGCCACGTTCTGCTGCAGCAGGGCCGGCGTGACAGAGGCAGCCGCCACGGGCTCGCCCACTTCCAGCCCCACACGATTGAACAGGCCGCGGCGCAGCGGCTTGACCATGGCCACATTCCTGCCGCCGCGCGACTCGATGCGGCTGAAGTAGGAGCCCCAGAGATTGGTCAGCGCCATGGGAATGACGGGAACCTGCAGGCCGTCGTCTCGCGCGTGGTCGAGAATCTTCATGATGCCGCCCTTGAACGGCTGCAGCTGGCCGTCAGAGGTGATGCCGCCCTCGGGGAAGATGGCCAGCAGGTCGCCCTCGCGCAGCACCTCCGCGGCCCGCGCGAACGCGGCTTCATAGGTTGCCGGGTCCTCCTTGTGCGGCGCGATCGGGATCGCCTTGGCCAGCTTGAACAGCCAGCCCAGCACCGGCGTCTGGAAGATGCGGTGATCCATCACGAAGTGAATGGGGCGCGGGCTGGCCGCCATGAGCAAGATGGCGTCGACAAAGCTCACATGGTTGCAGACCAGCACGGCCGCGCCATCGCGCGGAATATGCTCGTCGCCACGCACCTTGAAGCGGTAGACAAAGTGGGTGATGACCCAGGCCACAAAGCGCAGCAGATATTCGGGCACCAGCAGGAACACATAGAGCGCCACGATGGCGTTGGCAATGCCGGTGATCAGAAACACCTGGGGAATGCTGCAACCTGCGGCCAGCAAGGCACCGGCCAGCACGGCCGAGGCGATCATGAACAGCGCGTTGAGGATATTGTTGGCCGCGATGATGCGCGCGCGGTGCGTGGGCTGGCTGCGCATCTGGATCAGCGCATACATGGGCACGCTGTAGATGCCCGCCGACAGCGCCAGCAGGCCCAGATCCAGCATCACGCGCCAGTGTTTGGCCTCGCCAAAAAAGGCGCTCACACCCATCAGCTCGGACGGCGGCAGCGCGCGCGTGGCAAAGAACAGATCAATCGCAAACACGCTCATGCCAATCGCGCCCAGCGGCACCAGGCCGATCTCCACCTGGCGACGGCTGAACACTTCGCACAGCAGCGAGCCGATACCTATGCCCACCGAGAAGATCACCAGCAGCAGCGATGCCACATGCTCGTCGCCATGCAGCACCTCCTTGGCAAAACTGGGGAACTGCGAGAGAAACACCGCGCCGAAGAACCACATCCAGCTGATGCCCAGCAGCGAGCGGAACACCACGGGCTGCTGGCGTGCCAGCTGGAGGTTGCGCCAGGTTTCGGTGAACGGGTTCCAGTTGATGAGCAGGCCCGGATCGGTCGCGGGCGCATGAGGGATGAACTGCGCGCAGATGCGGCCCACGACCGCGACGGCCACGCAGGCCATGGCGACCTGCATATGACCGACCTCGGGCACGGCAATCAAGAGACCGCCAGCGACCTGACCGAGCAGAATGGCGACAAAAGTGCCCATCTCCACCATGCCGTTGCCGCCCGTGAGTTCGCGGTCGTTGAGCACCTGGGGCAGATAGGCGAACTTGACGGGGCCGAACAGCGTGGAGTGCAGCCCCATGAGGAACACGCACAGCAGCAGCACCGGCACATTGGCCTGCACAAAGCCCCAGGCCGCAATCAGCATGATGGCGATCTCGAGGTTCTTGACCAGACGGAACATGCGGGTCTTGTCCCACTTGTCGGTCAGCTGACCCGAAGTGGCCGAAAACAGCAGATAAGGCAGGGTGAACAGCGCGCCTATCACCAGCCCCGCCATGGAAGGCGGCAGCCAGGAGACGCTGAGCTGATAAGTGACCATCACCGTGAAGGCGAACTTGAAGAGATTGTCATTGCCCGCACCGGCAAACTGCGTCCAGAAAAACGGCGCAAAGCGGCGCTGGCCCAGCAGGGCGAACTGGTTGGGGTGGGCATGCTGCGGTGCAGCGGCGGCCGTATGCACGGTCGGCGTGGAATTCATGGATCTCTCCCTGTGGCGCTGCAGGCATTGTGCCAACTTGCCCGGATCTTTTTGTAGGTTTTATGCCGCTGATGCTTGATGAACATGCGCCCGCCGCTATGAATATTACGACTCACGCCACTGCTTCAAGGCACGCAGCACAGGCCACGCAGCGGCCGCGGCCATCCAGTGCTTGAGGCTGTGGCCGGAGACTGCCTGCGTGGTCACATCGAACACATCGCCGTCCGACAGCTCCAGCAGCTTGGCAACGAGGTACAGACCGATCACCCAGCCCAGCTCCACGGGCAGCGCGTGACGACGCGGCGCCACAAAGGCCAGCCACAGGAGAATCAGCATGCCGCCGCCTTGCACCAGCACCCAGGGCAGCACATTGCTGGTCTGCACCCAGACCGCCACGCTGGCAAGTGCGGCCACCAGCAATACTCCGGCAGTGATACGGGCGCTGATGTCGTCAATGCGCGTCTGTGCCGCCAGGCCCAGCAAGCCGGCGAAAGCCAGGCCCATGCCCAGCCGATCCCAGACCAGGCTCGAATCCTGCGGTGCCCAGTGATAGTACGCAGACCCTGCCCCCGAGCACAGCAAGCCCGTGAAGAACAGGGCGCACAGGGCACGCGCCGTGCCGTTGAGCCTCTGGTAGTCGGCACGGGCCAGTGCGACCCAGCCCGCCAGTCCCGCCAGTACAAACCCCAGATTGCTCAACACATCGGCCGCATGCGGCACGCCCAGCCAGCCGCGCCGGTCGGCAAAGGCGTGATAGTGCTCGGGCTGAGCCATGCCGGGCATCAGCAGCGCCAGCGTGAACAGCAAGGCCATGCCCCCGAACAAGGCAAAGCGCTGCTCCAGCGTGCCCGAGGTCTCGGGGCTCGTCATTTCCACCGTCGTGATCGATGAGGTATGCAGTTGCATGGCGCTTCCTTGTGTGAATGCCGCGCAGTATGGAAATCCGCCGAAGCAGCGGCATCAATCTTCTAAACTTGCGCCATATCGCTGCACTGCCAGTACTACCAACCGATACCATGAGCACGACTGCCGATCTCGTCACCGCCATCAAGAAAGAACTCAAGGCCGCGCAGATGACCTATGCCGACCTGGCCCAGGCCATAGGCATGGCCGAATCCAGCGTCAAGCGCATGCTGGCCAAGGGCGACATGCCGCTGTCGCGCATCGACGAGATCTGCCGCGCCCTGCACCTGGACTTTGCCGATCTGGCGCGCAATGTGGCCGACAGCCGGCCGCTGCTGCAGCAGATCACGCGCGAGCAGGAGATTGCCGTGGTTGCCGACCGCAAGCTGCTGCTCACGGCGATCTGCGTGCTCAGCCAGTGGACGCTGGAGCAGATCGTCGCCACCTACCGCATCAGCGAGCCCGAGGGCATAGGCTATCTGGCGCAGCTGGACCGCATCGGCATCATCGAGCTGCGTCCTGGCAACCGCTACAAGCTGCGCCTGGCCAAGACCTTCCGCTGGCAGACCAACGGCCCGGTGATGGACTTCTTCCGTGAGAACGCCGTGCTGGACTATTTTGGCGGCACTTTTGCCGGCGAGGACGAGACCATGCTGCTGGTGCATGGCTCCATCGCCCCCAGCCTGGCGCCCAGCTTCGTGGAGCGCATTCAGCGCATCGGTCAGGACTTTTCACAGCAGCATCTGCAGGATCAGCGCCTGGGCCCCAACAAGATCGAGGGCTACACCCTGGTGCTGGGCATGCGCAAATGGGAGCTGCCCGCCTTTGCGGCCTTGCGCCGGTAGACCTTCACTCCCAAATATGCAGCTAAATGCGCTTGCTGTATCTGCATCAGCCGCCTGTTTTATACATTCTTCACCAAACAGACACACAAGATTGCAAGACTTCGCACAGCGGCAACCCACGGTTGACGCTGGCCTTCCAACATGGAGCCCAAGGGATGCCTGGACCCACAGACAGCCCGCTACCCATGAAGGAGGCGTATATGCTGACAATCCGCAACACCATCCACACCGTCGCTGCCGCAGGCGCACTCGCCTTGCTGGGCTTTGCCGGTAGTGCACAAGCCCAAAGCGCTTACTGGGCGGGTGCCAGCCAGGGTGCCTATGTGAACGTGCAGTTCAACGCACCGCCCCCGGTCCGCTATGAAGCCGTGCCCGCTCCGCGCCGTGGCTATGTCTGGGCTCCTGGTTACTGGGAGCCGCGCGGCCACCGCCATGTCTGGCGCGCCGGCCACTGGGTGCAGAACCGCCCCGGCTATGTGTACCGCCAGCCCACCTGGGTGCAGCACGGCAACCGCTGGGACTACCGCGCCAGCCGCTGGGACAGGGATGGCGACGGCGTGCCCAACCGCCATGACCGCAACCCCCACAACCCCTATCGCCGCTAAAAGCCTGTTGAAGCTTTAAGCCCTGATCGCTCCCTCCGCTGGCCCTCCGAGTCATCACTTTCCAGCGGATTTCAGCCCATATCTCGCAAGAGATCTGGGCTTTTTTGCATTAACCCCACAAGCTTAATGCTGCATAAGCATATAGAAGCAAATCATTAAATTACGGACACAATTCACAGCATTCAAGGTTCCTCTGGACAAGTCCCATCATGCGTTTGCTGCCCCGTTTCATCTCCGGTCTTGTTGCCACAACGGCGGCCGCCGCCCTGCTTCCCCTGTCCAGCCAGGCGGCCGACCCCGGCGCTGCCAGCTATCCGCATCAGCCCATCACCATGATCATGGGCTTCAACGCAGGCTCGGGTGTGGACGTGATCGGCCGCGTGGCGCAGGAGCCGCTGGGCAAGATTCTGGGCCAGCCCGTCATCATTGACTACAAGAGCGGCGCCGCCGGCAATATAGGCAGCGAGTTCGTGGCCCGCGCCAAGCCCGATGGCTACACCATCTACTTCGGCACCGCCGCCACCCACGGTAGCAATGCCGCGCTGTACAAGAAACTGCCGTTCGACGTGGAGGCCGACTTTGTGCCCGTCGCACCGCTGGTGGACGTGGCCAATGTGCTGACCATCAATCCCAATGTGATCAACGTCAAGAACCTCAAGGAGTTCGTCGACGAGGTCAAGGCCCATCCCGGCAAGTACAACTACGCCTCCACCGGCAATGGCGCAGGCACCCATATGGCATTCGCCGAGTTCAACTCGCGTCTGGGCCTGGACATGGTGCACGTGCCCTACAAGGGCGGCCCCGAAGCCATCACCTCGGTGCTGCGCGGCGAGACCTGCTGCATCATGAACCAGGTGCAGACCGTTCTGAGCCACTACAAGGCCGGCAAGGTGCGCCTGCTGGGCGTGACCACGGCCAAGCCCGTGGAAGCCGTCAAGGAAGTACCCACCATTGCCGCCAGCGGCCTGCCGGGCACCAAGGGCTTCAACAGCTCCATCTGGTTTGGCATCTTCGCGCCCAAGGGCACGGACCCGGTCATCGTCAAAAAGCTCAACCTGGCCGTCAACGACGTGCTCAAGCAGCCCGAGGTGCGCGAGCGCTTTGTCTCCCAGGGCAACACCATCCGCGAAGAGACACCCGAGCAGTTCAAGAAGACCGTGCATGAAGATCGCATCAAATGGGCCAAGGTGGTCAAGGATGCCAAGATAAGTATTGACTAACACCCCCTGAGCGGCCCTGCCGCGTCCCCCCCTCTCTCTACGCGCTGCGCGCCAAGGGAGAGGAACGACACCCTCGGTGCGGGGGCCCCTTCCTCGGTGTCTCTCACTTGGTCCTGCTTCGGTTCAAGCAGTGTTAAGTTATCGGTGTTTGTTTGATGCGTCTGCGGCTCAAGCCTCAGGCGCTTTTGGGTTTTAGCTATGTCTTATTCAACTTCTACGGCAGGCGCCGCCACGGGGCTTGCAGTGCTGGAAGAGCGCCTGCGTGACGACTTCGTCACTCTGGGCTGGCCTGCCAAGGCCTGGATTCCTCCCTCCACGCGCAAGGGACTGCCGGTGCATGACGTGCTCGTCATCGGCGCCGGCCAGGCCGGTCTCTCGCTCAGCATGGCGCTGCAGCAGGTCGGCATCAAGCCTGTGCTGCTGGACAAGTCCGCGCCAGACTTCGAAGGCCCATGGGCCACCACGGCGCGCATGGAAACCCTGCGCTCGCCCAAGGAGCTGACCGGCCCTGCCATGGGGGTTGCAGCTCTGTCCTTTCGCGCCTGGTTCATCGCCCAGTTCGGCCTGGATGCCTGGACGGCGCTGGACAAGATCCCGCGCCTGCAGTGGATGGACTATCTGCGCTGGTACCGCCGCGTGACCAACGCCGATGTGCGCAACGGCCATGAAGTCATTGCCGTGCGCCCGCAGGCCGATGGCGTGGTGGAAGTCGATGTCAAGGCCAATGGCGTGACCGCCACCTGGCAAACCCGCCGCCTGGTGCTGGCCACAGGCCGCGACGGCCTGGGCGGCGCCACGGTTCCCGCCTTCATGCGGGGCGTGGACAGGAAATTCTGGGCCCATTCCTCCGATGCCATGGACTACGCCACGCTGGCGGGCAAGCATGTGGGCGTGGTCGGCGCCGGGGCTTCGGCCATGGACAGCGCCGCGACGGCTCTCGAAAACGGCGCGGCCAGCGTGGACATGCTGATCCGCCGCCAGCAGTTGCCGCTGATCAACAAGTCCAAGGGCTCGGGCGTGCCCGGTCTGACCCACGGTCAGTATCTGCTGCCCGATGCATGGAAATGGCGCATCCGCCACTACATCAACGCCCAGCAAGTGCCGCCGCCGCACGGCAGCACGCTGCGTGTCTCGCGCCATGACAACGCCTTCTTCAACCTGGGCTGCGCTGTGCAGAGCGTGGAAAAAGCAGGCAACAAGCTGCAGGTGCAGACCTCGGCCGGCGTGTTCGTGCTGGACTTTCTCATCGTCTCCACAGGCTTTGCCATCGACTGGAGCCTGCGTCCCGAATTTGCGGACATCGCTGCCCATGTAAAGCTGTGGAACAGCCGCTTCACGCCCGAGACCGGCGATGAGGATGCCGAGCTGTCGGCATCGCCAGATCTGGGCCCGCTGTTCGAGTTCCAGGGCGACCTTCCCGGTCTCGACCGGATTCACTGCTTCTGCTACCCCGCTGCGCTCTCGCACGGCACGGTGTCGGGCGATATTCCCGCCATCAGCGACGGGGCGCGCAAGCTGGCCCAGGGCCTGGCCTCGCTGTTCTATCTGGACGATATCGAGCAGCACTTCGACAAGCTCAAGGCCTATGCCGAGCCCGAACTGGACGGCACGGAATGGACCGCAGCCGACAGCGCTGCGCGCATCCGCCAGCTGCAACCCTAAATCAAGAGACTTCGCATGACAGACACCATAGACCGACTGGCCGGCCTCGAACAGGGCAGCCCCACATTCACCACTCGCCACGAGCGCGAAAAAGTCGCTCTGGCCACCCAGGCCTGCGAAGACCTGCTGCTGGGCAATCAGCTGGACAGCGATCTGACCCAGGCCGAGCGCCTGGTGCTGGCTGCCGAGCAGGCCCGCGTCAGCGGCGTGAGCATGCTGGAAGCCGAATACCGTGCGCGCGCCGAGGCCTTGGGCCAAGCCATCACGCCCGAGCTTCGCGCCATCCTCGATCAGCCCGGTGCCCAGACCGGCAATGCGCGCCTGGACGCCATGCTGCACTTTGTGCGCACGCTGGCCCTGAACCCGGCCCAGAGCGATCAGGCCGCGCTGCTGGCCATTCCGGCCGCCGGCCTGTCGCTCAACGACACCGTGCTGCTGGCCCAGCTGATCGGCTTTGTCTCGTATCAGGCCCGCCTGCTGGCGGGTGTGAAGGCCATGGGAGAGCTGGGCGGCGCGACCGAAGCGTCGGCCCCCCAGCCTGCCGATGCCGCGCCCTTTGTCCACCCCGCCAATCTGCCGCCGCCCGGCGAGCCGCTGCGCCGCAACGGCTTTACCAGCGAGACGCTGGACTGGAAGGCCTGGCTGCAGGTGCTGGACCCCGACACCGCAACGCCCGAGCAGCAGCAGGTGCTGGAGGTCAGCCACCCCAAGGCCAAGAGCATGGACTTCTATCTGCTGCTGGCGCGTCAGCCCCAGGTGCTGCTGGAGCGCTCCCAGGCCTTCAACGCCATCATGTATGCACCCGGCGGCCTTTCCCGCGCCGAGCGTGAAGTGGCGGCCACTGCCGTCTCGCGCTCCAACGGCTGCGTGTACTGCGCATCGGTGCACGCTCAGCGCTTCGAGCAGCTGGCCAAGCGCAACGATGTGATGGCCCAGCTGTTTGACGAGCCCGAGACCGCCGGCACCAATGCCCGCGAGCGCGCCATCATCCAGGCTTCGCTGACACTGACGCGTGCGCCGGGCAGCTTTGGCCCGCAGGATCTGCAACCGCTGCGCGATGCAGGTCTGTCCGATCTGGAAATTCTGGACATGCTGCACTCAGCCGCACTGTTTGGCTGGGCGAACCGCCTGATGCTGAATCTGGGCGTGGAAATTTACGCCACCCCCTGAGTCGCTTTGCCTAGGCGGCCCAGCGCCTTCCCCCTCTCTCTACGCGCTGCGCGCTACGGGAGGGGGACGACAGCGTCGCTGCGCGGCGGCGCTTGCTTGCTGTCACTGGTTTCAGGCCGTGCCGGTTTTTGGCACAGCTTTTCTTTTTTGATAGCAGCTTGCGCAATTAAAACCGTAATCTCAGAACAAATATCTCCTAAAACCTATTTGAATCAAGCGTTAGCAGCTATCAAATTTCAGGCTATTTACCAGTGAACACCGTCAGCACGCCGGCCAGCTGATGCACATGCGCATCCATCAGCTGTGCCTCGGCCACCAGGCCGATCAGAGGCACCGGCCCCAGCGCATGGCGCAGCAGCTTGAGCTCGGCATCGGCGCCGCCAAACAGCTCGCTGCCCCGTCCCTTGCTGCTCACATAGATGGCACCGCGTATATGCTGGGGCTGGGCCGCCTCGGCCATGGTCTCGGGGCCGGCATCGGCAAAGTCGGGCTGCAGCGCGTCTTTGAGGGCCGCGCCCATCTGCATCAGCTCATGACGGGCCGCGCTGCTCTGGCGCTGGCAGAAGATCACCGTATGCTCGGCCTCCACGGGCGACGACAGCGCAACGCCCTGGCGCACCGGATCCAGCCCCACAATATGCAGCACCTGGGCCTCGTCGGTGAGCGCCCCGCGCTCCAGACCCCGGCCCAGCGGGGCAATCGCGGCCTGGGTCTTGCGCAGCTGCGACAACGCAGCCTGCCAGCCGCCTCCGGCGCTGGGGCTGGCTTCCACATCCAGCATCTGCAGCAGTCGGGGCAAGGCGGGCTCGCCTTCGAGCTCCAGCACCACCGGGCCTCTGGCCTCGGTAATTTCGAGCCCCGCGCCCAAAGGCGCGCAGCCCTGGGCCAGTCTTGAAATACAGGCTACGTCAGCATCGAAGGCCACGCCGGAAAAGCCGGCATGAAAGATGCCGACGCTGGCCTGGGCACGCAAGCGGGGCAGATCTTCGGCACGGCAGGCAAACTGCACGCCCTGCTCGCTGCTGAGCGCCCCGAACAGATTTCCAGAGCTGATGCGCTCGGAAAGCTCTAGCAGCAGCTCTGCGAGATCAGGCTGATCGATGCTGGAGTGCACCAGGGCCGAATGCGCCTCGAATCCGGCTTCGGCGCCGCTTTGCGCCAGCGGTGCCACGCCGGAATAGACGCGGTAATGGGCTGCGGGCAGGTCCAGCAGCATGACCGCCAGCGAGGAGCTTTCGGAATACTCATGCTCCATGGCCAGTACGGCGTGACCGGAGCTGCCCACCCAGTCGGTAACCTGGGGCAACTCGCGCGCCAACAGCGCCAGCAAGGGCTGCGCATGAGGCACCAGCCCCTGCGCGATATAGACCAGACCCAGCCGATGCGGCTGCAGTGACTGGCGCAGCAACTGCCCACGCAGCTGCAGCACGACTTGCTCAGTCGCAGCGCGCCAGTCTTCATGGCTGGCATGAGCGACGGGAAACAGTGACATAAGCCCTCCTGTTCTTGCTGGAGCGTGGATGCCTTGCAACCACGATTTTCCACCTTAGCGGGAAGGGATTGCTCAGGGCTTGCGCGAGGTAGCAGAGGTTTTGGCTGTAGTCTTTTTGGCGGCAGGCTGCTTGGCAGCAGTTTTTTTAGCGGCTGTGGTCTTGCTCGCTGCCGTTTTGGGTTGACCGGTCTTGGCCGCAGCCTTGTGTGCAGGCTTGGGTTCAGCTGTCGCGGCGCTCTTTGCCGCATTCTTTTCCGCAGTTTTCGCCGCAGCTGCAGTGCCAAAGCCGCCAGCCTGCGCCATCACCTTTTCCATGGTGGACTTGGCAAAACCGCTGGCCATCTCGGTGGCGCGCTGGGCGGCCGCCAGCGTCTCGGGCGGCACGGGCTCGGCCATGGCCTTGGCCGCGATCTGCTGGAACTGCTGGGTCAGCGCTCCCCACCATTGCATGGCCTGGCTCAGGGCGGCCTGAGAAGAGGGGCCCGCCTGGGTCCGGCTGTCGGCCTCGGCCGCTGCGGGCTCTGCTTCAGGCTCCGGCTCTGCCGCAGGCTCGGCGGCTGGCGCGGCCGTGGCGGCCCCCATGGGCCAGCCGGTATTGCCGGTCGCAGCGGGCTCTGCCGGCGCTGCACCGGGGAACGGAAAGGAATTGGCCAGCTCACTCATGCTGACATTCATGTCCTTGAGCGTGGACAGCGTCATGCGCTGCACTTCCAGCGCCTGGATGGTGGCAGTCAGGGCGCGGCTGTTTTGTTCCAGCCAGAACTGCACGGCTTTCAGCTCGGCAATGCGCTTGTCAACCTCTTCCACGCTTACGGTGGGAGCCACCCATTGCGGCACGCGGCCCATGGGATTGGCTGCAGCGCCAGCGCTTTGCGCCAGCCCCTGCAGAAAATCAAAGCCGGGAATGAACTTGCCGAAACCAAATGCCGATGCGTCGCCGCTCATAGTGCTCTCCACTGCAGGGATGGATACCAGAATCCGCATCCGGACGGGACCGGACACGGAACTAGCTTACTGCACTTGCGATGTTTGCTGCAAACAAGGGAGCAGGTCGCGCGCCTGGCTCAAGTCATCAATGCTGATGACCACCATGACCCATGTGCTGGTGCCCGGCACCGGCCGCCGCAGGGGCAGCCACACGCACCGGCAGCTGCAGGCTCAGGCGCGACACTGCGCCCTTGGCATCCTTGAACACCAGGGTCACGGGCACCTGGCTGTCCTTGACCAGCGGGGCCTTGAGCTGCTGCAGCATCAGGTGATAGCCGCCGGGCTTGAGATCCACGGCCACGCCCTGAGGCAGATCCAGGGCCTCGATGGCGCGCATGCGCATCACGTCGCCCTCCATCTTCATCTCGTGCACCTCGGCCACGGCTGCGGCCGTGGTTTCCACACCGACGAGCTTGAGCGGCTCCTGGGCCGTCAGGCGCATAAAAGCCCCCGAAGCCTGCTGACCCGCCACGCTGGCGCGGGCCCAGGCGTTCTCGACCTTGACATGGGCGGCATCGGCATGGGCCCAGGCGGCCCCCGAAACCAGCAGCGAAGCGACCAGCGAACCCAGGGCCATCACGGTAAAACGACGCGTATTCATGAAACCATCTCCATTCAAATTCAGTCTGGACTTACGCAAACGAGGGTGCATCAAGATGCTCTCCTTGAAACCAAGACCTTGCTTGGGCCTGATTTGCGTATGTCGTGTCAATCTCAAATCGATCTGAGACGCTTGACCATCAAGCGCCTTCAGCTATGTTTTTCAGGGTTTCAAAGGGCGGCGCACGTACGGGCGGAAGGGGGGAGACAAAAGCTCTGTGAGCGACATCGGCCCAAGGCCGGGCATCGAGAACGGCGCGGTGACTGCCCTGATCTGACTGCTGCGCTGGCGGCGGCGCCAGCAGCGGCAGGCACAGCGCGCAATCCAGTCCATGCGGGGTGGCGGCATCGTCGCTGGCGGGGCTGGGCACCCAGTGTGTGCTGCCGCTGGCCGTGCACACCGCCTCCCAGCCGGCAGGCGGCGTGGCGCGCGCCCAGGGCGTGAGCATGCTGACCAGCAGCACGCAGAACCACGCACCCAGCACCCAGCGAGCCAGAAGGGCTGCCGGTTTGTGCCGAGGAGGGTGCGCGCGCCAATGCATGGAGCGATTGTAGAAGCCGGCCCGCTATCCGGTTGGCGACGCAGGGCTTGCGCCACTTGCCTCTACGATAACTGGCCACGTATACCTATTCACAACCACCGATCAGGAGACAAGCATGCTGACTTTGTGCGGATTTTCGGCCAGCAACTACTACAACAAGGTCAAGCTGGCCTTGATGGAAAAGCAGATTCCCTTCGCCGAGGAGCTGGCCTGGCTGGGCAGCACCAACCCCGAGGAATCGCCGCTGGGCAAGGTCCCTTATCTGCGCACCCAGCATGGCGCCATCAGCGAGTCCGACGCCATCATCGAATATGTGGAAGCACTGTCCAGCAAGGTGCCGCTGCTGCCCGCAGACCCCTTTGCTGCCGCCAAGGTGCGTGAGCTTTGCGTCTATCTGAATCTGCACCTGGAGCTGGTGGCGCGCAACCTCTATCCCCAGGCCTTCTTCGGCGGCAAGATCAGTGACGGCACACGCGACAAGACGCTGGAGCAGTTGAAAAAGAACATCGCAGCCTTTGCCAAGCTGGCCCGCTTCGATACCCCGTTCATCGCGGGCGACAGCTTCACGCTGGCCGACTGCAGCGCCATCGTGCATCTGCCGCTGGTCAGCAGCGCCAGCAAGATCCTGGGCGGCAGCGATTTGCTGGCCGAACTGCCGGTGCGCGACTATCTGGCCCGCATGAGCCAACGCCCCACGGTACAAAAGGTCAACGCCGACCGCAAGAGCAACACCGAGGAGCTGATGGCACGCATGCAGGCCAAGGCTGCGCGCTGAAGCGTGCCGGGTACGGGCCCGGTGATGCTACGCTCGGCCCCATCATGCAAAGCGCTTTTCATCTTGCCTACCACGTCACCGATCTCGACCAGGCCCGCCGTTTCTACGACGGCGTCCTCGGCTGCCGCGAGGGCCGCAGTACCGACACCTGGGTCGATTTCGACTTCTTCGGCCACCAGATCTCCCTGCACCTGGGCCAACCCTTTGCCGTGAGCAATACCGGCAAGGTCGGCAACCACATGGTGCCCATGCCCCACCTGGGCGTGATCCTGCTCAAGCCCGACTGGCTGGCCCTGGCCGAACGCCTCAAAGCCGCTGGCACGGCCTTCATTCTGGAGCCTCAGGTGCGCTTCGAAGGCGAGCCCGGTGAGCAGTGGACCATGTTCTTCACCGACCCCTGCGGCAATCCCATCGAGGTCAAGGGATTTGCCAACTGGGAAGCGGTTTACGAGCACTGATCTCCCCTGAGCCGCTTCGCGTCTTTCCCCAAAGGGGGACGACGACCTTGGCTGCGGGGCGGCACTTGCTGGCCGTCTCGCGCTTGGACTGCGCCAGTGTCACAGACCCATCACTTCGAGCAAGGCCAGATGGGGAGCCTGTATAGATTGAGCGGAATCAGCACTCCAGCGCTTACCTGGATTGCGGCAGCAGCCATCAAATCAGAATCTCACCTACAAGCTACCGAGCACTCTCCATGAATCCCAGCAAACCGCTGCTGCGCTGCGTGGGACTGCCCATCGCCGACGCCAGCAGGCCGGGCACTTCGGTCCACAGCGAAAACGCCTTGCGCGCCCGCGTGATGCCGGTATAGACCAGCTCGCGGCTGAGCACGTTGCCGCCCTGCGCGGCCAGCACCAAAGCCGTGTGCTCGAACTCCGAACCCTGGCTCTTGTGCACCGTCATGGCGAATGCGGTCTCCACATGGGCCAGGCGCGCCGTGCTGACATGGTGCAGATGTTCGCCCTGCATGAAGTACACGCGCAGCCGCGCCGAGTCGGCAAAGCTGGGCAGGGCCATGCCGATGTCGCCGTTGAACACGCCCAGCTGCGCATCGTTGCGCGTGACCATCACCGGACGACCCATATACCACTCGCCCTCCTTGCGAATGACGCCCATGGCCTGCAAGGCCTGCTCCACCGCGCGGTTCAGGCCCGCCACGCCCCAGCTGCCATCGCGCACGGCGCACAGCAGGCGGTAGCGGTCGAAGGCGGCCAGCACCTCCCTCACCCATTGCCGGTGCTCGGCCTCGGTGGCAAAGCCGCGCCCCTTGCCCTGCCCATGTCTTTCCAGCACCTCGGCATAAGCGGCATAGCTGGCCATGCCGCCACGGCCTTGCACGGCGCTGCGCACCACGGCATCGACCTCACCGCCTTCACGAGCCCAGAGTTCGGCATGCTGACCAGCCTGGGTTTGCGTGCGCAGCAGCGCCATGGCAGCCGGTGCATCGCCGGCATTCACGGCCTGTGCCAGCTGACCGATAGGGCCGCCAAAGCGGCGGCTCTCGCGCAGCATGACAGTGTGCTGGGCCAGCGGCAAGGCCCTGGCCGGCGCCAGGTACTGCCCAGGCAGAGACTGGCCCGTCACGCGCTCGACATAGGCCGCGGTGTCCGGCTCGTAATTGCCCCGCTGCGCATCGCGGCACAGATCGCCCAGCACGGCACCTGCCTCCACCGAGGCAAGCTGATCCTTGTCGCCCAGCAGAATCAGGCGCGCCGTAGGCGGCAGGGCCTGCAGCAGCGCGGCCATCATCTCGAGGTGGATCATGGAGGCCTCATCGACAATGAGCACATCCACATCCAGCGGATTGCCTGCATGGTGGGCAAAGCGCCGCGTGTCAGGCCTGGCCCCCAGCAGCGAATGCAGGGTGCGTGCCGCCCCCATGCGTTTGACCAGCGCTTCCAGATCCAGCTCGCGGCCCACGGCTTCCTTCAGCTCCAGCAGCGAGCTGTCGATGGACTGCTTGAGCCGCGCCGCCGCCTTGCCGGTTGGCGCAGCCAGCGCGACGCGCAGCTGGGCGGCATCCGGCGCCGTGGCAAACAGCAGCGCCAGGAGGCGGGCAGCGGTATAGGTCTTGCCCGTGCCCGGCCCGCCGGTGATGACGGACATGCGCCCGCGCAGCGCCAGCGCGCAAGCCAGCTTTTGCCAGTCCACAGCATTCGCGGCAACGGCGGACGAGCTGAAAAGCCGCCCCAGCCAGTCGCGCACCCTGGTCTCGTCAAGCGCCACCGCATCGGTTGCCGTGCGCTGGGTGATGTGTGCGGCCACGCTGCGTTCATAGTCCCAGTAGCGGCGCAGATACAGCATGGGCGCAGCGCCGTCCAGCAGCACCAGCGGCTGACCTCGGTCTGCCGCTACCGTTCCCGGCTGCACGACACGCACCACGTGGCTGCGACGCAGGGCCTGCAGCCAGTCAGCCAGCCGGCCTGGCAATTGCTCCCATAGCGATTGCTGCAGGCGCTCGGCCTCCTTGGGCCAGGCAAGAATCTGATTGGGATCGCCAGCCAGCGCCTTCAAGGGCAGGCAGCTGTGACCGCGCCCCTCCATCTGCGCCAGCACGGCGGTGGCTACCAGCAGCGCAGGCCCGGCTTCGGCGTCCTGCGCTGCTACAAAGGCCGCCAGGGCGCTGTCCAGGCGGCGCAGCAGACCCGCATCGGCCAGTCGCTCCAGCGCGGCCAGCC
Source organism: Comamonas sp. F1-6 (assembly GCF_039581415.1). Lineage (NCBI taxonomy): Bacteria > Pseudomonadati > Pseudomonadota > Betaproteobacteria > Burkholderiales > Comamonadaceae > Comamonas > Comamonas sp. F1-6. The sequence goes on along the minus strand of NZ_JBCPWN010000022.1, from coordinate 13,862 downwards.
AGTCCGTCGTGCCTAGTGCAATCGTGTCACCATCCGCGGGAGCTGCAAACAGGTCCAGCGTCTGCAGATCGGCTTTGCGGCGGCCCTTCATGGCTGCACCTCCTTCGATTCTTTCTCGCAGTCGCCAAGCAGCGCCTCAAGCCCGTCCAGCAGCGCCAGCGGCGGCTTCAGCACATGCATGCCGGCGGCCTCGCCATCAAGACCGCGCAGGAAGAAGTAGAGCGCGCCGCCCAGTTGTTCGCGGGGGTCGTAAGCCGCGCCCAGCCGACTTTGCAGCAGGCGGTGCAGAGCCAGCAGATACAGCGCAGCCTGCACGTCATAGCGGTGCTCGAGCATGGCCTGCTCCAGCGCCTGAGGGGCGTAGGCCGCGCCGTCCTGGCCCAGGTGGTTGGTCTTGTAGTCCAGCACCCAGTAACGACCGCCATGGTGAAACACCAGATCGGCAAAGCCCATCAGCATGCCGTGCAGCTCGCGCTCGGGCAGCACCGGGCGCGGCTGGCCGGCAAGGATGTGCCGGCGGCACAGCACGTCGATACGCGGTGCCGACAGGCGCCGCGCCGGCAGCCAGAACTCCATCTCGGGCAATAGCGCATCACCTTCGCCCAGCTGCGCCAGCGAGACGCCGAGCGGCGCCAACGGCTGGTGCACCACTGCACGCAGCCACTGCAGCACATCGGCGGCCTGCTCCTTGCGGCCCGCGCGCTCGCAGCGGCGCAGCAGGCGGGCCGCCAGGGGTTCACTGTTGTCGGGATCATCCTCGGGCTGCAGCGCAAAGTCCTCAGCGGCCAGCCATTCCAGCTGGTCGTGCAAGAAATTGCCCACCACCGGGCCGCGCATGAAGCGGTGCCACACCGCAGCATCGCTGCGCGCACCGGCGGCGAATCCGGTCAAGTTGGGCAGGGCGGTCATGACCTCGTTGATGACGCCCGGGTCCAGCGCAGCTTCACCCGCCTCCAGGGCCTGCAGCGCACGCTCGTCCTCGGCGGGACTTTGTGCGGCCACCGGCAGGACCGGCAGGCTGGGTGCGGCCATGGCGCGGGTCAGCGACGAAAAGCTGCCAATGCCCCAGCAGCGGTCGAACTGCGCCTCGTACACGGGCGCGGCGGCCAGGGCGGGCAAGGCCTGCGCGGCAACATAGCGCGTGGGCACGGGCAGTTCGGCCGGCAGATCCACGACGGCGATCTGCGTGCAACGCTCGCTCAGGGCCTGGATGCTGGCGCGCCAGCTGGCTGCGGCCTGCGAAACATCTCCGGCCAGCAGATAGCCTGCCGCACCCTGTTCGTTCGCACAGTTTTTGCTGTTGCCGCGCTTCATGGGGGCCAGCCCCATCCACAGCGCATGGCGCGGGCGGGTCAGCGCCACATACAGCAGGCGCAGATCCTCGCGCAGACGTTCCTTGTCGGCCTGCGCCAGCTGTGCATCGTCATAGTCCAGCACCAGCTCGCGCGCGGGTGCGCCATCGATCTGCACGGGCAGCGAAAGATAGGCTGCCTTGCCGTCCACAGGCCGGAAGCTGCCGCCAAACGGCAGGCAGACCAGCGGGTACTCCAGCCCCTTGCTCTTGTGCACGGTGACGACCTTGACCAAATCGGCATCCGATTCCAGCCGCACGATCTGAGCATCGCCGGCCGCGCCCGGGCTCTCGATCTGGGTGGCCAGCCAGCGGATCAGCGCCTGCTCGCCCTCCAGCTGGGCACTGACGCCTTGCAGCAGCTCGGCCAGGTGCAGATAGTTGGTCAGACGGCGCTCGCCGCCCATGTCCTTCAGCCAGCGCGCCGGCAATTCAAAGCGGTACAGCGTCTGGCGCAGCATGGCCAGCACGCCCAGGCGCAGCCAGAGGCTGTGCAGCTCCTTGAGCAGCTCGCTGCGCGCATCGAAGGCCTCGTCATCGCTGGCCAGCCATGCGAGCTCGTCAAACGACAGCCCCATCATGGGCGTGGCCAGACCGGCACGCACGGCCAGTCCGTCCAGAGGCGCTGCCACGGCACGCAGCCACAGCAGCAGATCCTGTGCCTCGCCGCTGGCGAAGACCGAGTCCTGATCGGACAGGTAGACCGACGCCACATTGCGCCGCGCCAGCGCACGGCGCACGGCAGTGGCCTCCTTGCCCGTGCGCACCAGCACCGCGACATCGGCCGGGCGCAGGCGCTGCAGCGGCTGGCCGGCCTCGGCAAAGCCCGTGGCACCGTCCATCAGCCACTGCACGATCTGGCTGGCGCAGAACTCCGCCCCACGGCGGCGAATGTCGTCATTGCTCAGCGGCTCATCGCTGCTGCCATCCCAGGCAATGGTCAACGCTGCCATGCGCTGGCTGCCCTGCATCAGCCGCTCCTTGCGGCCATTGGCCTTGACGCTCTCGAACGGCAGCGGATTGCTCTGCCCGGCGCGGAACATGAACGCACCCTCGCCTTCGCGCACTTCAGCCTGCACAAACCACTGGTTGACCGCATCGACCAACGCCTCGGTGGAGCGGAAGTTGGTGTCCAGCACATAGTGGCGGCCCTCGGTCGCCTGCCTGGCCTGCAGATAGCTGTAGATGTCCGCACCACGAAAGCCGTAGATGGACTGCTTGGGGTCGCCGATCAGCAGCAGTGCGCTGTCCGCGCTGTTGTCTGCCGTGCGATAGATCTGGTCGAACAGCCGGTATTGCAGCGGCGAGGTATCCTGAAACTCGTCAATCAGCGCCACCGGATACTGGGCCAGGATGCCGGCTTGCAGCGCGGGGCCGTTGTCGCCAGCCAGAGCCGCATCCAGGCGCTGCAACATATCGGCAAAACCGAAAGTGCCGGCCTGGCGCTTGAGCCACAGCAGGCGCTGCTGCACGTGGACTGCCGCATGAAGGCGCAGCGCCACTTTGATGGACGGCAGCTCGATCAACGCTTTCAGCAATTGCTCCAGCTCGGAAAATTCAGTGGGCAGCAGCAAGTCCATGGTCGAGCCCTTGAAGGCCTCGGCCATACCCTCTGGGCACAGGCGCTTGCGGGCGGAGTCGCTGAGTTCCAGAGGCTGATTCAGTGGGTCTTGCGCCCAAACGGTCAGCGCCGCAAACCAGCCTGTGTAGTAGCGAGCCTGCAGCTTTCGCTTGTCCCACAGCGCGGCGCGGCCGTCTAGCTCACCCTCAATCCAGCGCAACATGCGCTCGGCCTTGGCTTCCCAGCCATCAGCCAGCGCTTGCAGTCGCTGCGCACGCTCTGCATTTGTCTGCGTAATGCATTCGCCCAACGACCCGACACCTGCCACAGCGGGCACGTTTTCGCGCAGCAGCGATTGCATGTCTTTGACCAGCGCATGCACATCGGGCCAGACCTGCAGTGCCGTCTCCAGCACCTCGCCCGACAGCGGGTAGCACTGCTGGCGCCAGTAATCCTGGGCAGCCTCGGTCTGACGCTGGCTTTCATCGGCCTCCAGCGTTTCATCAAACAGATTGCCGCTGTCGAAGGCATGCTCGCGCAGCATGCGCTGGCACCAGGCATCTATGGTGTGGATGGCTGCATCGTCCATGCACTGCGCAGCCATGTCCAGCCGCCAGGCGGCGGTATCGCGCTCCGAGCCTTCAACATAGGCATCGCGCAGGTCGCGCAAGAAGCTGTCGTGCGCCGCCGGTTCGGCCTCGCCGCGAAAGCATTGCACGGCCTCGATCAAGCGGGCACGGATGCGGTCCGACAGCTCGCGCGTGGCGGCCCGTGTGAAGGTCATGACCAGAATATCGGGCGGCATCAATGCTCGGGCAAAGCCGTTCTCTGCACCGTGGCCCAATACCAGCCGCAGATAGAGCGCGGCAATGGTCCAGGTCTTGCCTGTGCCCGCGCTGGCTTCGATCAGGCGCGAACCCCAGAGCGGGAAATGCAGGGGCTGCAGCGCCTGGCTGCCGGGCTTCATCGGGTTGGCGGGCGTGCTCATGCCGGCTCTCCTGGTTGTTCGTCCTGGTCTGCGCAATGCAACAAGGGCAGATCCTCGGTCTGCACCTGCGCGGCCAGCCAGTCATGCAGCGGGCCATAGACCTGCTTGGCCAGGACGTGGAAGCGCAGATCGGCCGTCAGCGCCTCCCAGTCGGGGTAGCAGCGCGCCCAGCAGGGGTCTTCGCATTCGCCGCCCAGCATATAGCCGCCCTCGTAGGCCTGCGCGGCGGCGCTCGGATCGTCACGACCGGCTGCGATGGCTGCTTTGAGAGGCAGCGGCAAGGGCTCGTTCTGGCCCGCCAGCCACAGCTGCATCAAGGCTTGCAGGCGCTGCGTGGCCGCCTCCGGCTCCAGCGGCTGCACCCAGACCAGGGTGTCGCGTGCGATCACGCCCATCAGCGTGTCGCTGCCCCTGCTTGAAAGCGCCAGACTGCGCACATAAATGGGCAGCAGCTTGTGGGCCTGAAGCTCGCCTTTCTTGTTCAGCAGCGTGCGCGGCTCCAGCGCGAACCAGCAACGGCTGTGGCCCGCATCCGAAGACGGCTCTTCACGCTCCTGCAAGCCATCCATCCAGTCATCCAGCGTGACCGCATCGGAGTGCAGCAGCAAACGCTCGCGCGGCGCCGCATGGGGCCATAGCCCCATCTGCTGCTGCCAGGCCAGCAACGACGGCGTGGCCTGGGCCTGCAAGGCCTCGGCCTCGCGCCTGCCAAGACCTGCCAGCGGCAACACGCCGGCACGCCCCAGGCGCTGCACCTGACGTTGCACCTGCAGGCCCACGTCCAACGCGGCATCATGCGCCAGCTGCGTGCGCACGCCTTGCTGCAGCTGCTGAATCAGGCCGTAGGCGGTCAGGCCATCGACGCTGAAAAGCTCGTCGTCCTCCAGCAGCTCCTCGTCCTGCTCAAAGCGCACCTGCAGGCGATTGCGCAGAAAGCTGCGTGCGGGATGGCGCAGAAATTCCGTCAGGCGCGCCAGCGTCAGCGGCACTTCGGGATCGGGCTCGAACGCGGCCACGACCGGCAGCACCTGCGCGTCCCGCTCTTCATGCGCGCCATACCATTCGCGCGCGAAAGTCGACAGCCCCGAAGCCTGCTCAAAATAGCGGCGGCTGAAGGGCTGCAAAGGATGCTGCCGGGTACGCTGGGCCAGCAGCAGACCCCCTCGCTCCCTGGCGGAAAGTCCTGCGCAGCCTTCGCCCTGCCAGCCCTGGCTCAGATAGTCGCGCAACTGCGAGACCAGCACCGAGGGGGGCTGCTCGCTGTTGTCGCGCACATGGCGACCGGCCCAGCTGATATAGAGCTTGCTGCGGGCCGACAGCAAGGCATCCAGCATCAGCTGGCGGTCATCGTCGCGGCGCGCGCGGTCGCCGGGACGCTGCTGCCCGGGCAAAGCCATCAGATCGAAATCCACGCGCGTGGCACGGCGCGGGTAGTCTCCATCGTTCATGCCCAGCAGACACACCACGTCGAAGGGAATGGCGCGCATCGGCATCAGCGTGCAAAAAGTCACGCCGCCGGCGCGAAAGCGCTGGTTGAGCGCGGGCTCGGACAGGGCCTGCAGCCAGGCTTCCTGTGCCACTTCCAGCGGAATGAGGGCCTCAAAACCCGCTTGCTCGCAGGCAGCCTGCCAGCCGACCAGGGCCGTGTCGAGTGCGGCGCACAAGGCCTGGTCTTCATCGCCCTGCGCGACAAAGAAATCATCGAGCAGTGCACGAAAGCGCTGCGCCCAGGCCTGGGGGGCAGCCGCCTCGCCGGCGGTTTGCCACCATTGCAGCATGCGCCCCAGCAAGCTGGCCAGCGATCCGGCCAGCTCGGCCGTCAGGCCGCCCACTTCGTCATAGGGCTCCATGCCGGCAAACACCTGTGCCTCGTCGAAGGCGGCCTCCAGCGCCGGCCCGCTGGCATAGCCCAGCAGCATGCGGCGCAGGCCGAACCCGGCGCTGTTGGGATCACCGCAGGCCGCCAGGCCCAACTGTGCGCGCTGCGCATGGTTGAGCCCCCAGCGAATGCCCGCACCGGCCATCCAGTGCGTGAGCTGAGGCAGATCGTCGGCCGCCAGACCCACGCGCGCCGCCACGGCGGGGACATCGAGCAGATCGCACAACTCGCTCAGACGGCAGCGCTGCTGCGGCAGCTTGAGCAGCCATTGCAGCGCCGTCACCAGCGGACTGCTGGCACGCGCGCCCACGTCGGCGATATCAAACGGAATATGGCGCGCATCGTGGCGGCCGTACTGGCCGAACACGGCGCGGATGGCGGGTGCAGCCTCTTCGATCGACGGCAGCATGACCACTACCTCGCGCGGCGCCAGCGCTGCGTGGCCTGCCGCGGCAGGCTCGGCCAGCCATTGCAGCAGCTGGTCGTGCAGCACTTCGAGCTCGCGCACCAGGCCATGGGCCTTGTGAAAGACGATGGACTGGTCGGCCGCTGCGATCTCGACCACAGGGTGCTCCGACATGGGCACCAGATCGCGAATGCGCTGCTGCACCTGGGTCAGCAGCGGTGCGTCGATCAGCTCGCTCGCGTCGGCCTCGTCATACACATCCACACGCGGCCAGCCCCATTGCACGGCCGTGTCCCCCGTGGTGTCGAAGGCATCGAGCTGGCGCACATAGTCGCGGCTCTGCCGCCCCCATGCCGCCAGCAGCGGATGGGCATGGGCGTGCATGGCCGCCAGCGGAATCTGCGCCAGGTCCTTGCCGCCCTTGTCGGCATGACGGCGGCGCTGCTGGCGCAGCAGCTCGCGCCCGTCGATGGCATCGGCCCAGTGAAAGCGGCAGGGGTTGGGCACGGCAATCAGCACCTGGCTGTGCTGGGCAATGCCGCTCAAAAACTGCATCAAAGACAGCGGCATCTGGCTCATGCCGAACACCACCACGCGGCGCGCCAGCGGCGTAACGGGCGGCTGGCCGCTTTGCAGCGCGTCCAGAATCCGCGCCAGCAGGGCCGGGCGGGTGGCGGCACGCTCCTGCTCATCGAGTTCGGCCAGCACCTTGCGCCACAGCTGGGGCTGCCAGAGCTGCCCTTCGGGCACTGGCTCGTCGGAGCGGCCCGCCGTGCGCAGCACATCCTCGCCCTGCTCCCAGGCGGCCAGCCAGTCGGCGCGGTAGATCTGGTACTGGTCGAACAGGTCGGCCAGCTTTTCGGCCAGCTGCAGCAGACGCTGCGGCTCGCCAGGGCGCAGAAAGTTGGCAATCGGTGCGAACGCAGGCTCGCCCAGGCATTGCGGCAGCAGACGCATCAGGCGCCAGATCATGGGCGTCTTGTCCAGCGGCGATTCACGCGGCACCTCATGCCTGCCCAGAATCTGCCGGTAGCTGCGCCAGACAAAGCGCGCCGGCAATTCGACCTGTGCAGCGGCGCACACGCCCTGCTGCTCGGCCATGCGCATCTTGAACCACTCGGCCATGCCGTTGCTTTGCACCAGCACGATCTCGGGCTCCAGCGCCTGCAAGGGATGCGCCGCCAGCCAGGCCAGCACGGTATCGGCCAGCGCCTCGGTCTGGTTGCCGTGAATGGCGATCAGGCCCGGCTGCCAGTTAGCTGCCGGTTGCGACGCCCTTGATTGCTGCTCTGCTGTCACACGCGCTCCTGTGCCTGTCTGTGCACGATGAAAGCTGCAAGCTTAACGGCAGCATGCAGGCGCTATCAAATGGAAAGCTGGTTGCGCATACCAACAAAGCGAACTGGAGCTGAAACGCTTTGAAATCAAGCAAAGACAAGCGCAATCCGCTCTACTTTTTATTACCCAAAGCCCATTGCGGACATTCCGAGGCGGCAATGAGAAAAGCCCCAGATCATTGCTGATCTGGGGCTTTGAATCTGGTGGCCTGGGACGGAATCGAACCGCCGACACAAGGATTTTCAATTTTTTGAACACTTGCGCAGCAGGTTTCGGCCCCTACAACGATCTGCCAAGTTTCAAGGTAGGCATACAAAAATCTTCAATCCGCACTACAAAGGGCCTCGCTACGTCTGAGCAATTTGTACCCATTTGGAGAAGGAAAACAGCGCCAACTTCCAGCCGAAAACCGGACATCTTTCGGTCACATATCCTTTTCTTATTACTTGATAAGTACTTGCTCGCTCACATCGCAAACCTTACCGATGTGACCAAAAAAAATCTCCGGAAGAACACCGCAAGCTTTTTTTGCATGAGCAGCTACAAACGCGTGCCAAGGAAAACGCGAGAGTCATTGGAGCTGGCAACGCGGCAAGGCGTGCACTGGTTTAACCACGGCAGACTGCTGGAGCCCATGGGACATATCCCGTCCGCAGAAACAGAGGCTAACTACCGGCGGCAAGTTGCCAAATCAGTGCAGGCCTGAGCCTGCACTTCAACTAACGAGCCTCCACCAAATCCGGTGAGATTCAGGCTTCCATGTGGACATCAGGCCCTGAGAGGCTCTTGAACGGAGGCGTTTTGAGCCAGCATTGCACGCTTGGCGACCTCATAGCATTCATCTACGTGGGAGTTCCCCACCAATTTCATGGCGCCAAAGCTGATGGTCGCGGCCAAGGCCTGTCCAAGGAAAGGAATGTATTTGACCACCTGCTTTGTGGCAACACGGATGCCGATCCGCTTCAGAACAACCAAGAGCAATTCCTTGGTGACAAGCTTCCCAACCATTTGGCTTCCGATGCTGGTGGCGACCACCAAAATCGTCTGCTTGATATGCGGGTCAAGCTGATCAATTTGTTCAGGAGCTAAACCAAATTTCCGGTTGATCATGGGAATCATTTCAAGCAACAGGGCAACATCGGCTCCGAGGTCGGCCCCGGGCACCGGGATGACCGCCGCACCTGCCGAAATTCCGGCGCGTTTCGTGACCATGGATTTGCATTCATCACGAATGGCTTCCAATTCTTGGCTTGTGGTTGGAATCATGCTCGGTTACTCCTTTTCTGTTTCGTTTTCTGTGTGAATCAATGACTTCAACAAATCCTGTTTCAGGTGCTCAAACTCAGCACGCGTGAGCGCACCACTTTGATGCAAGGAAAACAGGGTTTGCAGTTCGGAAATGTGCTTCTGACTAAGCGTGGAAACCGCCACGTCCGAACTGACGGGTAAGGTGGCAGAAGGTTTACGCGACGAATTTTTTGGTGCTGCTGCTTTACGAATACCGTTAAAAACCGAAAAAACTCCCCATAAGAAGCAGAAAAGCAAAAAAAGTAGAACGAAAAAACCGCCACCTTTCATAACCAGCCCTTCAGAGAAAAACGATGTGTTAAACGGATGTCCGAGCGGCTGTGTTGTCGGGCGCCCATAATTCCAGCGCCTGCACCAAGCCTTGGACCATCGCTTCGTGCCACTGCGCCGGATGCACAATTCGAACATTCGGCAACCAGTAACGAACGACGGGCAGCAACTGGTTCGGGTGGTTGATATGTGTGGTGACCAGTAGTGAGCCATCCGTATCAGTGCGCTGCTGTTGTCGGGGTAGTAATTGCCGCCGGGTAAAGTAGTGCGCCACTGTGGGAGCCACACGCAAGATCACTTCGGTGGTTTCCGTGGTGAACCAAATATCATCCTTGGCATTGATGTATTCGCTGTGGGCAGGGTTGCGCGTGAAACTGCTCGTAGTGTTCACCCGCAGTTCCTGGAGCAAAGCAACGCTGAAATTTTTGAGCTTGCCACCTTCTTCAGCAGCCAGGTACCAGATGCCGCTTTTATGGATGAGTCGGTATGGCTGAGCCTGGCGAGGCTTGTTTTTGTAGAGGAAGTGACAGAGGTGCCTGCTTTCAATAGCCTGCTGCAGCATGATGAAGGCATCCGTCCCCCCGAGATCTTCGTGAGGAATCGGCTGTACCTGCGTAGCTCGAAGCGATTCAGGGATGTCCAACTGAGGCAGCAGATAAGAAAGACTCATATCTGGGAACAGCTGCTCGGTACCTGCCATGCGCGCGTAGTTGCGCAAGTGTTTAGCGGGAATGGTGCTACGTGCCGTATTAGTAAGTTGCCAGCGACCTGTAGCACCACGTTCGACAATGCCGCGCAGGCGTTCGCCCAGGTCGCGTTCGATCGTGCGTACATCAACTAGGAACTCATGTGCCAACTGATTCTTGTCGATGGCCTCGCCCTCATGCAGCCGGGCAAGGATACGCGACAGACGCTGGGCCAGTTTTTCTCCTTTGGAGCCGGACCCGGTTACGAGTGGTGCAGACATGAGTGAACGAATGAGCGAAAGCAATAGTAACTATAAGTGTTAATTGAGACAATTTATGTCTTGCACATATTTTCTCAAGATCAGGAGAGGTCGCGCTGCGGCCTCGATAGGCAAACTGAATCACAGTGTCACCACGCAATTTCGGCCAGTGTTCTTGGCTAGATACAGCGCCTTGTCGGCGGCAGCCAGCATGGTCTGGCCATTCGCAGAGCCCCCCCGATTCAGAGTGTGAAGGCCAATGCTGACGGTGACTGAATGAACGCTGCCATCGCTGGTCACAAAGCGTTTTTTTTGTGCCGTTGCCCGTAAGCGCTCGGCCAAAGCACTTGCGCCGATAGCATCGGTGTGGGAAAGAATAAAAATGAACTCCTCTCCTCCCCAACGGCCGGCGATATCGCCTGAACGCAACTGTGTTTTTAGGCAAGTCGCCAAATCCTGGAGCACTTGGTCGCCACAGAGGTGACCATATGCATCGTTAATACGCTTGAAAAAATCCACATCGACAATCAATAAAGACAGAGGCTGTTGCAGGCGCTGCGCATAGGCTATCTGTTGCTCCAAAGCATGCCGAACGTAACGACGGTTATAGAGCCCTGTGAGATCATCCGTGAAGGCCAGTGCGTGGTTGCTAGCATCGGCTCGCTCCTTCAGCAGAATTGCAAGACCAAAACTGGAGATGACCATGGCAACAGAGGCCATTGAAAAAACCAACGTCTGCATCGGGAGCCACTCCATGATTGCCTGCACACTCATGTGCCCCGCAAGGACGGCACTAGCTTTCGTCAGTAACGCAATCATTGACAGGGCAACTCCAGCGAGCAAAAAAAACTTGCCTCGACCTGGCGTTTCATGCCACTGCCGAAAAATCGTCCGACCAAAAAGCACGATTTGAAAGCACAGCAACGTCATCAGTAAAGCGCCCCTTATTGCCGCGTGCTTGAGCAATAGAGGGAAAAACATACAAACTACGAGCACAGGGAACCAAATCAGCAGCCGCGCAGGCTTGCTGCCCTGAACCTGATGAAAGCCTTCCAACATCAGTGAAAATGCGGCAGTCAGCAAGATATTTCCCAGCACCACGGAGAACCCATCGTTGACCTGTTGACGCAGCATGTAAAGCACGTGTGCGCCGCAAATCGCAGTCAAAGCTAGTCCCCAGAAAACCATGCCATTCTTATGCTCACGTCGAGTGATCAGCCCTAGGCATACTGCAAGTGTGGCCAAGATGAGAGCGTTGATGAATGCAAAAGAGGGAACGTGCAAGCTCATGGAGTGGCAAGAAATCCTGATGTGAGGTGATGAAAAGCACCAGATGGCGAAATGCGTCCATACCATGCCTCAGATGCTGTTACGACCTCAATCATGTCAGGCGACTGCGACAAGGTATGTCGCTGTTGATTGAATTGCACCCGTCCCTTCCACCGTGCTAGCCCAAACCCAAGAGACGTTATCGCATCACCAATTGGATGCACTAAAACTCATGCTTGGAGGCTTGAGGCTTCCTGACGACTTGGTGGGATAAGACGATTTCTTGGTTTGCCGCAGCAAGTGGCAAACGTGGGCGTAGCCCGAGGTTTTCGGATACAGCGATCCCGCCCTGTTTGACGCTCAAGAACCTATTTGTTCTGGCCCTTCGCCAAACCACTGGACCTGTCCGGTCATTCCCGTTGTTGTGCACATCTAGCACAAGGCGTACTCTCCCGCCCCGGCGGTAACTAGACCATGGACGGCGTCTGAGAATGGCCTAATTCTGTAAATCGATTCAAGATTACTGCTCTGATCTAGCTGCGGGTGTATGGCACCTGGACCTGCAAATCCAATTGCCACCTGCACAAGGTGCTGAAGTCCGGCACCGGCCAGATAAGGCTGTACAGTTTGAGCACTGACTCCACAACGCACGTCGTTTGCCTCAGCGCAAATCAAACAGCTGCTTGAACGTCAAGCAAAATTGGATGGCTGTATCCGAAAACTTCGGCTACACCCGCGCATGCAACTGCCAGCGGCAAATCACACCATGCTCTTGTCCAGTCAAGTCGACAAGGAGCCACGGGCGTTGAGCGCGGCGTTGTATTGTTTCTTGTCGATAGTGCGGTAGCGAGGCTTGTGAGACATGGCTCATGTTCCAAGTCTACCGCTTGCAGCGGCAATGATTTAAGCAGCAATTCCTACTCTATTAGCTATATCGTTCCGCATGCTCCATAGCTGCCAAGAGTCACCAACGAAATAACACCCTTAAAAAACTCTGTAACAGAATTAACAATCGACCCTATTGACATCGTCAGCAATGGTATTAAGTTTCTTACAGTGTCCAATGGATTCAATACCGTACCGACAAGAACGCCGATCATCGAATTGGCCATGCCAGCGGCAACCTCCGCTAGGTCAAAGAACACGCCAAGAGAAGCATCTATAAACTGAGTACTCTGCCCTTTTCTATATCGCTCAATCTGGTAAGAAAAATAATTAATTTCTTTTTGAGGAAAATTAATTATCGTGCTTAGTGCATAAACTATATGAGTTGCACCGTCCCACTCAATGACATTCCAACGTCCTGGCCCATGATGATCATAGACAAAGAAATGATAGCCTTTAGCCCACACTCCGGTCATATATGCTCTCTCCATATTAATATCAGAGATTGTGCTAACAAATCTGCTCGGCCTTTTCTCTTCCCAAGGTTTGCAAGATGATCTATCCAAATAGGAGTGCTGAACCGTATTAATCCAGATAGTGTTTAGCTCATGCATGCCTCCGGAATTTTGCTGTATTACATGCTGCGACTCACACGAAGCGCGCTCAGAAGTCAAACTCTCCACAGGGTGCCGTATTGCACAATAGCCCTTTCCGATCGTCTTACCTACGATTGGAAAAAACTCATTACCTCCACCAATCAGTACTAGGCATATCAAGAAAAAAGCGAATAAGTTTTTCATGTTCTAGCTATTTTTTGCTTGTAAAAATCACAATTTGATACATTTTACAAAAGTTCTAAAACACCGCAAGAAAAAAATGCCAACAACTTACGCATGCACTTACTCTCAAATTTCTTAACCAAGGAATTCAAGCATATGTAGATGCACGTTTGCTTCCCCTGCTTCCCCTGCTTCCCCTGCTTCCCCTGCTTCCCCTGCTTCCCCTGCTTCCAACTAGCGTCTCACTAGGCTCTTCAAATCCTTTAGATCCTGTGGGGCAGGGAAATAAATATCATCAAACTCATCGCCATGTTTTCTTTGTTTGAATGGGGTTTCAGCGTCCTTTCCTCTATTCTCTGCTTGACCTGTTTTAAATAATTTCAACCAAGCTTTAGGCATAAAAAATCTCATGCTTTGAGAGCCCTGCCCAGCAATCGGATTTAGTTTCAATCTAATGAAAGTACCGGAAGTCAAGCCCAATGGAATAAGCAGTGTTTTTACCATCTCATCATAGTCGCCCAACTTATCCCTCATCACCCACTCTCTCATCTTCATTGATGAGCGACTCTTCTCAAAATTTAGATGAAATAATTTCGGTTGTAAATCATGATAGTTTTTTCTTTTTAAGAATACAATTTGATTAGAAGAATATTTAGGATCAGAATACTTAACTCTTTCGTCATCCCCTTTAACACAGCAACCTTTAAAAACATCAGTAATCTGAATCAGATCACTAAGAGTTGAAGAAAATTCTGGATTCTTCTTATCCCTATAATTTACGCCAAGAATTGCCAATGCTGACATTATCCGAAATGCATCATCAGAGTTACCGGATTCATACCCATATAAATCTACCAAATTCCATCGGGGAGTGACATCCAC